>JBFWSL010000145.1:0-9850 GCA_050248375.1 Hyphomicrobiales bacterium
TCTCATACTCAACATGCGACGTCGATATGGTGATCCCCCGGGCCTTCTCCTCAGGCGCCTTGTCGATGTTGTCGTACGACGTGAACGTCGCTCCGCCCGTCTCCGCCAGAACCTTCGTAATCGCCGCAGTCAAAGACGTCTTGCCATGATCAACATGTCCAATCGTCCCGATGTTGCAGTGCGGCTTCTTACGCTCGAATTTCTCCTTGGCCATCGTCGTCTCTGTCTCTCGGCTCTTGTCTCGTTCCTGCTACCGGTCCGTTCCCTGAAATTCCGCTTCCGCGATGTCTGGAGCGGGTGAAGGGAATCGAACCCTCGTCGTCAGCTTGGAAGGCTGCTGCTCTACCATTGAGCTACACCCGCGTCCGGGGAACCTCTTGCGCCCGCCGTCGCCTGGGCTTGTACGGGCACTTCACCTTTCTTCTTCTTTACCCTTGCCCGCCACCCGAAGCCGCGCCCGCGGCGAAGGATGGTGGAGGGGGCTGGATTCGAACCAGCGTAGGCTAAGCCAACGGGTTTACAGCCCGTCCCCTTTAACCACTCGGGCACCCCTCCTGCTTATGGCGTGGAAACAACCAAACAAAATCGCCCCGCCGTCGCCGGCAGGGTGGGAACCCTGTTTATGGTAAGCCAGCCCAGTCCTGTCAACAGGAATCCGGCAAAAATCCGCCGGACCCGTGAAATCCGGGATATCAGGCCCGGTTCCATGGCCAGACCCCGACACAGCGATTGCGCGGCGACGGGCTTGCTCTATCAATACGAGCCATGAAGCGGCACAAAAGACCACAAAAATTCTCACGCTCCGGCGGCCAGGGGCGCGGCTCCCGCGGCCCGGGCGGCGACGCGGACCTTATCTACGGCCTGCACGCCGCCGAGGCCGCCCTCACCAACCCTCGCCGCCACATCCGGCAGGTGCTGTTGACCCGCAACGCCGCGGAAAGGCTGGGTCCGGTGCTGGCTTCCCGGGGAATCAGCCCGGAAACGGCCGCGCCGGAGATCCTGAACCGCCGGCTCGGGAGCGACACGGTTCACCAGGGCGTACTGGTGGAAGCGGACCCCCTGCCCGCGCCAAGCCTCGACGACGTGGCGGCGGACCAGGACAGGGGCCCGCTGGTGGTGCTCGACCAGGTAACGGACCCACACAACGTCGGAGCGATCCTGCGTTCGGCAGCCGCCTTCGGCGCGGCGGGTCTCGTCATGACCGACCGGCACAGCCCGCCACTCACCGGCGCGCTGGCCAAGGCCGCATCGGGAGCCATCGAGCTGGTGCCGGTGGTGCGGGTGCCGAACCTGGCGCGGGCGCTGGGCGAGATTGCCGACGCCGGCTGGCAGCGGGTCGGCCTCGACAGCGAGGCGGAGACCCCGCTCGAATCCACATCGCTGTCCAGCCACGTGGCACTCGTGCTTGGCGCGGAGGACCGTGGCCTGCGGCGTCTGACGCGGGAGCACTGCGACCTGCTCTGCCGGCTCGGGACGAGGACTGCGCTCGCCAGCCTCAACGTGTCGAACGCGGCAGCGATCGCGTTGCACTGGGTCGGGCGCGACAAGAGCTAACAGCCGCCAGCCAATAGCAACTCTCTAATAGCAGCTCTGGCGAATCTCCCAGCCGGTGACCTTGCAGACAGGCTCGCTCCAGCACTTGCCGCTGCGGCACACCTTGCGGTCATGGCAGGTCCGCTTGGGATATCTGATGTAGTCGCAATATAGCTGCTGGGTACCGTAGCGGCGAAAACCGGAAAACGGCCGGTCCGTCTGCCATTCGTGGTAGCCGGGTCCATAGAAGCCCGGGGCCGCTTGAGACGGGCTCACGGCAAAGGCCAGAATGGCGGCGGCAAAGCTGACACCAAGAAGAGAACGCATGGGCAAATCTCCGCGATCCCCGATGTCCCCTTCATATGGGGTCGCGGGGCACGGGAATCCACAGCAGGAACGCAGACCGCCCGGCGCGGGGCCGGGCGGCTGGAGTTCGTGCGGGCCGGCGCTGCGTTCAGTAGCAGTTCACCGGATTGAAGCATTCCTTGCGCTTGCCGCAACGATAGCGGCCCCACTTGTCATACCAGCAGTTCTGGACCCAGCGGCACTGGGTCGGCCCCTGGTGGCAGGTTCGCGGCGATTCGTAGGCATAGCTGTGGGGTGAGCTGTGCTTGTTGGACAGGATCGCGCCCAGCGCCATGCCACCGATGATGGCGCCCGCGATGACCGCGCCATCATTACGGGCTTCCGCCTGGGTTATGGAAGCGAAAGACGCAGCGGCAACGATGGCGATGGCGGCAGCCAGTCGCAAAAAACTTTTCATCAGTGGTCTCCGTGGATTGAATCGGCAGCGGGTGTAGCCGTCTGCCCTGCGGTGACGCATGGTCTCAGCGTTTTCCTTACAAAGGGTGAGCGCGAAAAAAAACGGACGGCCCCCGGACCGTCCGCATTGCGCGTTTTGGGATGTTGATGGACTTCAGTAGCCGCGGCCGCCGTAGTAGCCACCGCCGCCGCCACCGTAGTAGCAACCACCCCAATAGCAGCCAGAATATTTCCAGGAGCAGCCGTTGTAGCCGCAGACCCAATTCCTGTAGGTGCAGTAGCGGTCGCGATTGCAACCGTTGTACCAGCGCCGGTAGAGGAAATAGTCGGCGGGCAACACAGCGCTGCCCTGGTGCATGCTGGAATTCGGAATCAAGGCAATACTCGCCGCCTGGGCCGTAGGCACGTCGCGCAAAGTCGTCATGCCGAGAGTGGCCGCGACGACTGCCGCCAGAATGGCAAGCCGAAACAGCATTTTCATGACTGGCTCTCTCCTAGAATCTGGGACCGGACAATCCCGCCCCACGCGCCACACAATAGCATGGCCTCGGGAGAACAGTCGCCAAAAAGTTCGCTATGCTCGTACCTTAGGAGATTTCTCCGAAGGGATAATCCAAAGGGATATTCAAACCGCTTCGCGCCAGCGCGCGAGCGCCGCAGGGTCTTTCAGTCGGATGGAAATATCATCCCGGCCCCAATAAAAACGGGCGGCCCATTCCGGGCCGCCCGTCGGGAAATCGCGTGTGATTCCGGCGCCGCCAGGTCAGTAGCCGCCGCCGCTACGGTAGCCGCCGCCATAGCAACTGCCCCAATAGCAGTTGGAATAGACCCACTTGCAGCCGTAGCTGTAGCAGCGCCAGTAGCGGTTGCGGCACCAGCGCTCGCGGTTGCAGCCATTGTACCACCGGCGATAGATCACCCATGCGGCCGGCGTCGCCGCCGTCACTCCGCCATGGATGCTGGAATGCGGGATTTTGGCGAAGGCAGCCGCCTCAGCCGCGGTTGTGTCTGTCGAAGTCGAAAAGCCCCACGCAGCGATCGCCGCTAGCGCAACACAGGCTAGAATTAGTCTGCGCATTTGGTCCTCCTGTCGATGCTCTCAATACCCCCGGCAGAGCTGAACCCCTGCTGGCAGCACCCGACGTAGGCCAAACGCTCCCTGGAAATCCGCTCTGGGTTTATTAGTTGGGCAGCCTGCCCGGATGATCAAGGCTTTTCGGCCTTCGAAGGCGATTTTTCAGGACATTGGTGAATTTTCGCCCTCGAAAAAATGCGCCGACGCGGCCAGAAGCCGCGCCGGCTGTCGATTCAGCACCCGGCTCAGTGATATTCGCCTACCAGTAGCCCCGACCGTAATAGTGATTGCGGTATGGCCTGTGATAGCCATAGCCGTGATTACGGTAACGCGGATAATAGGAGCGATAGTGAGGCCGATAGGAGTAGTAATTCCGTGTGTAAGGCCGGTAGGTGTAACGCGGATAACTGTAGTAGTAGTTATGGGGGCGATAGTAATAGCTGTACGGATAATAGCCGTACCCTATGGATATCCCACCATACGGGCTTACACTCACATACCCGCTTGCCTCGGCTGTCACCGATGCACCCACCGCCAGGGTGGTGAACATGGCACCAGCCACAAAGATGCTGCGCAGCTTCATAGCCGCCTCCTGTTAGAGACAACGACCCCGGTTTCTGGAATCTAGCGCGATCGGGACTTCAAGTCGAACGAATCCACCCGGCCGGATCATCACGGTTACATGTACCGCCCTCACAAAGCGTTACCCGGGACGCAGGCAGCGGACCGGGCGGAATCCACCGCATTCCGGTGCGCGGATGAAGTTGCGACGGGGAAAATCGCGGGGGGCGCTTGACCCCGGAGCCGGCACGTATTTCATACGGCCACAGGGCAGCCGGCTTAGCTCAGGTGGTAGAGCGGCTGATTTGTAATCAGTAGGTCGGGGGTTCGAATCCTCCAGCCGGCACCAAAATTTTCAATCTCTTAGGCCAACAGGTTAAAAAACGAAGGTAGAAAAAAGCCCCGCGAAAAAGTCGGACGTCCGGCTTTTCCTCCACACCCATTTACGCTGCGGCGACGGGACTGTTGGCGACTCGGCCCACCGGGCCTAGAGTTCGAGCCATCGCAAGCGCCGAAGCGCTGGCTGAAAATGTCCGGCGCACCCATCGCGCAAGGACGCATGACCGGTTGATCTTTCCCCTCGCCTCCCCGGCTGAACGTCTCAAGCGCCACTATGACGTGGTGGTGGTCGGATCCGGCTACGGCGGCGGCGTCGCCGCCTCGCGGCTGGCGCGCTGCGGACGCAAGGTGTGCGTGCTGGAGCGCGGACGAGAAGTACCGACGGGAAGTTTTCCCTCGCGCTTTCCCGAACTGAGGCGCGAGCTGCGCATCACCGGAAAACGCGTGCGCAGCGGCGACCCCGCGGCGCTGTTCGACCTGCGGGTCGGCGAGCACATCGACATCATCCTCGGCTGCGGCCTCGGCGGCACGTCGCTGGTCAACGCGGGCGTGGCGATGCGCCCCGACGCGCGCGTGTTCGCCCACGAGACATGGCCACAAGCCTTCTGCGAAGATCCGCTGCTCGAGGAAGCCTTCCAGCGCGCCGGGCGGATGCTGCGGCCGGACAGCTATCCCGAAGCGGAACATCTCACCAAGTACAAGGCACTCGCCAACGCGGGGACCGGCATCGGACATGCCCCGCGGGCCGCCCCCGTCACGGTGAACTTCGCTGATGGCATCAACCCGGCGGGCGTCGAACAGCCGGCCTGCAACGGCTGCGGCGACTGCTGCACCGGCTGCAACCTGGGAGCCAAGAACACGGTCGCCATGACCTATCTCCCCGATGCCAAACAGCACGGCGCGGAGATCTACGCAGGCCTTACGGTTTCACACCTGTCGCACGGGCCTGGAGGACGCTGGCAGGTATGGTTCACCGAGACCGGCGCGGCGGACGAGGACGGGACACGGCGCTGCGTGGAGGCGGACATCGTCGTGCTGGGCGCGGGCACGCTCGGCTCCACCGGCATCCTGCTGCGCTCGCGCGAGGCCGGGCTAGCGCTGCCGGAGCGTCTTGGCCATGGCTTCTCCGCCAACGGAGACATCATCGCCTTCGGCTATGGCGCAAGGATGCAGGTCAACGCCATCGGTGTCGGCCATCCGGCCAAGGCCGACGTGGGGCCGGTCGGGACCTGCGTCGCCGGACAGATCGGCATTCCCGACCCTGCCGTTCTCGATAATGAACTCTATCTGCAGGAAGGCGTGATGCCCTCCGCGCTGGCGCCGCTGCTGCCGGTGGCGTTCATCCCCGGGGGACGTCTCCTCGGGGCGGCGCAGAGCCTGATCAAGGGCGTGTACCACGGGCCCTTCGCGCGGCTGCATACCTTCTTCGCCGTCTCGCACGACACGGCGGAAGGGGAGATCCGTCTGGAAGACGACCGCGTAACGGTGCACTGGCCGGATGTGGCGAAGCAGGAAGTCTACCGGCGCCTGGACACCTTCCTGGAACGTGCGGTGCAGACCAATGGCGCGAAGTACATAAAGAACCCGCTGGCCGGTTCGCTGATGGGCAACAAGCCGGCGACCGCGCATCCGCTCGGCGGTTGCGGCATGGGCGAGACGCGCGACAGCGGCGTGGTCAATCACAAGTGCCAGGTGTTCACCGGCAACGGCTCGGGGAGCCGGGAGGCCGTGCATGAAGGCCTCTATGTCTGCGACGGCGCATCGATCCCGCGGTCGCTCGGTGTCAATCCGCTGTTCACGATCACCGGAATCGCGGAGCGGGCGATGATGCATCTCGCCGCCGACCGGCAATGGCGCTTCGACGATGCCCCGGTGAAGACGGTCAGCTAGGCTCGTCACCCCTTGCCGAAAAGGCGGGCGATCGCCAGCAGCGCCCCGAGGATGCACAACGCCGCGCCCGCCAATGCGAGCCGCGCCACCAGTCCGGAATAGGCAAAGCGCGCCAGTATCGGACTCTGGAGCCGGTCCTTCAGCCAGAACAGGCTGACGGCGAACACCAGCATGAGCACGCCGGCAAGCAGCAGGTACATCCCCCACCTCCCGGCTGCTCAGTCTAATGGGCAAGACCGAGCGCGGCGACGGCCAACAGGATTATCTGGACAAGATTGATGCCCACGCTGGCCCTGTGCAGCAGACGGAAGCGGGACGATTTCTCGCCGCCAGAGCGCGCCTTCTCGATCGCCGGAATCAGGACGAAGCGCGCCAGCACGAAGAGCATGGCGACTATCCAGATCATCGCCGCCTCGTAGCGCAGGCCGGCCAGAACGGCCGACCCGATGGTCACAGCCGCAAGCGAGATATAGTAAACGGGAAACAGATCGCCGATCAGGCCAGCCGCCGCCTTCGTCGGCAGCCTCAGGAAGATCAGCGGCGCGACCACGAATGAAAAAAACAGCATGGCGCCGAGGGCGATCGCCGCCAGCAATGCGGCTTCCGTGGCCATGTCGCTCATCAGAACTCCTCGTGCATTTCCGGGGGCCGGGTTCGCCGCCGGTATAGACCCTGCCAATAACGGCGCTGATACCTGTCCGGTTTCAATACCCTTGATTCCGATCAAGGTATGGGCGCGGGCGAGCTTTTAACGTGAACTCTGGCCGGTGTCGCTGATTTTTCAGCGCCCATGCCGGCGTATATAGTCAACCCATAAACGGAGGAAATCCCATGGGTGTGGAAAGAATCTTGCTGCCGGTCAGCGGACGCGACGACTACGAGGCGGCGGCGCAGACAGCCTTCGTCCTCGCTGCCCGTTATGGCGCGCAGGTGGAAGGCCTGCATCCAGCCACGCCCCCCGTTGACCGCTTCGTCGTCCAGGATGAAGCCGGAGCGGCCATGCAGTATCAGCGCCTGCTCGAACAGGCCAAGGCCCAGGCCGAGAAGGACAAGCAGACGGCCAAGGAGCGCTTCGCTAGGCTGGCGCAAGCCAACACGGGAATTAAGACCCTGTTCCGGTCGATGGAGGGGGACGCGGGCGATATCGTCGGTCACTGCGGCCGCTTCGCCGACCTGACCGTGGTGCCCAAGGCGGCAAAGAAGCAGACGGTCTTCTGGAGCATCGTGCGCGAGGCGGCGCTGTTCGCTTCGGGCCGTCCGGTGATCATCGCACCGGACAAGAAAATCCCGGCGCAGACCGGGGATACCATCGTCATCGCCTGGAAGGAGAGCGTGGAATCGGCCCGCGCCGTCTCCGCCGCGATGCCCCTGTTCGGCAAGGCGAAGGCCGTGCACATGGTCTCGGTCGGCAACGACCGCCAGGCGGCGCGCTCATTGGCGGAAGCCAAGAAGTATGTCGCCCTGCACTTCCCCAAGGTGACGGCGAAGCTGCTCAAGGACCGCAAGGACATTGCCGCGACGATACTCTCCGAAGCCGCCCTGCAGAAGAACCCGCTCCTCGTCATGGGCAGCTACAGCCAGTGGCGCTGGAAAGAGTGGGTGTTCGGCGGCGTGACCGAATTCATGATCAACGAGACAAAATTGCCCGTGCTGATGGCGCACTAGGTCCGAACTCGACAAGGGGTTGAGACTGCGTTGGCGCCGGAACCGGAGCCGGCCAGGAGAAAAGCGCAAGAAAGCGTGGACCGCTTTCGGGCATTGTCGTGCGCCGCAGGGGCCGGTTCCGGCCCAACCCCGAAGAGGTTCGGGCGGTAACGGCGGGGTTTCGGCCTGGCCGCCGCTTTCTTCACTTTCAATCGGCTATTGGCCGCTGGCGGGTTGGCATCTGCGTCCGGACCGGTATTGTTGCCGCTTCACCGGGGAACTGACCAGACTGCGAGGTGGGACAATGCGCGCAGCCCGTTCTCTTGCTGTTTTTCTGCTGATCTCGGCAGGATTCGTTTCGCCGGCCGTGGCCGAGCGGGTGGCTCTGGTCATCGGAAACTCCGACTACGTGCACGTGCCGTACCTGAAGAACCCCCGCAACGACGCGGCGGCCGTCGCCACGGTGCTGGAACGGCTCGGCTTCAAGGTGGTCAGCGGCATCGATACCACCCGGGCGCAGATGGAACAGAAGGTGCGTGATTTCGCTCTCGTTTCGCGCGGCGCGGAAGTGGCGCTGTTCTACTACGCGGGACATGGCCTGCAGGTGAACGGCCACAACTACCTCGCGCCGGTCGACGCCAAGCTCGACGACGAAGCGGATCTCGATTTCCAGACCGTCGAACTGGAAACGATACTGAAGAACATGGAGCGCGAACCGCGCACGAACCTGGTGTTCCTCGATGCCTGCCGCGACAATCCGCTGGCGAAGAACCTGACAAGGTCCATGGGCACCCGCTCGACGGCCGTGGGACGCGGCCTCGCCCGCGTCGAGACCGGCATCGGCACGCTGATCGCTTTCGCAACCCAGCCGGGCAACGTGGCTCTGGACGGCTCCGGCGACAACAGCCCCTTCGCGAGCGCCCTGCTGAAACACATCGAATCGCCGGGCCTGGACGTTGCGCAGCTGATGCGCCGCGTGCGGGTGGACGTGATCAAGGAGACCGCCAACAAGCAAGTCCCCTGGAGCAACTCCTCGCTGACCGGGGATTTCTTCTTCAAGGGCGGAACGGCCGGCGTCCCGGACAGGCCTGCTCCGGCGCCCGCGCCGATGAGCGAGGCCGCGGAAGCCTGGTCCGCCACCAAGGATACGAAGAGCGTGGACGTGCTCAATGCCTTCATCAAGCAGTTTCCCGACAGCATCTACGCCAGGCTGGCTGAGGCACGGCTGAAGGACCTGGGGCGGGAAAAGGTGGCGGTAGGCATATTTCCGGAGCAACCGACGGTGCAGCCTCCAACTTCCCAGGTGCCGGTGCGCAGGCTCTTACCGGGCGAATCCTTTTCAGACTGCGATGTCTGCCCGGACATGACGGTCGTGCCCGCGGGCAACTTCATGATGGGGTCGGGAAATCATGAAAAGGGCCGCGACAAGAATGAAGGGCCGCAGCGCAAGGTGACCATAGCCCGTCCGTTCGCCGTGGCGAAGTTCGAGGCCACCGTCGGGCAGTTCCGCTCTTTCGTCCAGCAAACCAGCTACCGCGCCGGCCACAGTTGCCCCACCTACGAGAACGGGACCACGCAGGAGCGCACCGGCCGCAACTGGGACAATCCCGGGCACGCGCAGAGCGACCGGCATCCTGTCGTGTGCGTAAGCTGGCGGGACGTCATGGCCTATGTGGACTGGCTGAAGGAGAAGACCGGCAAGCCCTACAGGCTACTCACCGAAGCAGAATGGGAATATTCGGCGAGGGCCGGCATGAGCCACGCCTATCACTGGGGCAATGACCTCAACCAGATGTGCAAATACGCCAACGGCCTCGACACCAGCGTCAGCGCCAAATGGCGCGGCCGCGTCGCCTGCAACGACGGCAGCGGCGAATGGTCGATGCCGGTCGGCAGCTACCTGCCCAACGGCTTCGGCCTGCACGACATGGCCGGCAACGTCAGGGAATATGAGGATGACTGCTGGGCTCCCGACTACCAGGGGGCGCCCACCGACGGCTCGGCCCGCAAGCAGTCGCCCTTCGGTTGCGGCAACAACGGCATCCG
>JBFWSL010000146.1:0-9844 GCA_050248375.1 Hyphomicrobiales bacterium
CTGCGTTCGGCGATCATGGTCGGCATCGCCATTCCCGCCTCCTTCATGATCGGCTTCCTGCTCATCGGCGTGATGGGCACGACGGTGAACATGATGCTCATGTTCGGCATGGTCCTGACCGTCGGAATGCTGGTGGACAGCGCCATCGTCATCGTCGAATACGCCGACCGGAAGATGTCCGAGGGCATGCCCCGGCGCGAGGCCTATACGCTCGCCGCCCAGCGCATGTTCTGGCCCATCACCTCCTCCACCGCGACCACGCTGGCGGCTTTCCTGCCGCTGCTGCTGTGGCCCGGCGTGCCTGGCGAGTTCATGAGCTACCTGCCGATCACGGTCATCATCGTGCTCTCGGCGTCGCTGCTGACGGCGATGGTGTTCCTGCCGGTGCTCGGCGGACTGTTCGGCAAGAGCGAGGCGCAGGCGGAGGAGGCCGAGCTGGCGCGCAAGCTGGCGGGATCCAGCCAGGTCGACTATGCGAGCATTCCCGGCCTCGCCGGTGTCTATGTGCGGATGCTGGAGAGGCTGATCCGGCACCCCGCCAAGGTCCTGGCGGCCTCCCTGCTGCTCATGGCGGGTGTGTTCGTCGCCTTCGGCAAGTTCAGCAACGGCGTGGAGTTCTTCGTGGATACCGAGCCGGAGCAGGCGGTGGCTCTGGTTTCCGCCCGGGGCAACCTCTCCGCGGAGGAAGAGCTTGCGCTGGTGCGGGAAGTCGAGGAGCAGATCCTCGCCGTCAAGGGGGTGAAGGCCGTGTTCACGGACACGGGCTCGCCGCAGGGGGGGCCCGCGGTCGGCCGCGGAGCCGGGATCGATACGCCGGTGGACCAGATAGGCATGATCACCATCGAGCTCGACGACTACGAGAAACGCCGCAAGGGCAAGGTGATCCTGCAGGAGATGCGGGACCGCATGGAAGGCCTCGCCGGCATCAACGTGGAAGTGCGCAAACGCGACGACGGGCCGGCCACGGGCAAGGACATCCGCCTGGAGGTCAGCGGCATCGACCGGACGCAGGTCGAGGCGGCGACGGCGCGGGTCCGCGAGTTCCTGGACACCAGGATAGACGGCCTGCGCGACATCGAGGATACGCGTCCCCTGCCCGGCATCGAATGGATCGTCCGGGTCGACCGCAAGGAAGCGGGCCGCTTCGGGACCGATATCGCCTCGGTGGGCGGCATGATCCAGATGGTCACCAACGGCATACTGATCGGCAAGTACCGGCCGGACGACTCAGAGGACGAGGTGGACATCCGCCTGCGCCTGCCCCAGGACGACCGCACCATCAACCAGCTCGACGCGCTGCGGGTGCAGACGCCGAACGGCATGGTCCCGATCTCGAACTTCGTCACCCGGCAGGCGGTGCCGCGGGTCGATTCCATCACCCGCAGCAACGGGCGTCACAGCATGATGGTGAAGGCGAACACCGTTGACGGGGTGCTGGCGGACAACAAGGTGCGCGAGCTCAACGAGTGGCTGAGGACGCAGGACTGGCCTTCGGGCGTCTCGTTCCGCTTCCGCGGCGCCGACGAGGAGCAGAAGGAGTCCGGCGCGTTCCTCGGCAAGGCCATGCTGGCGGCGCTGTTCATCATGTTCATCATCCTGGTGACGCAGTTCAACAGCTTCTACCAGTCATTCATCACGCTTTCGTCCATCGTCCTGTCGCTGGTCGGCGTGCTGATCGGCATGATGGTCACGGGGCAGACGTTCTCGATCATCATGACCGGCACGGGCGTGGTGGCGCTGGCCGGCATCGTCGTGAACAATTCCATCGTGCTGATCGACACCTATAACCGGCTGCGCGGCAGCGGGGTCGATCCCATCGACGCGACGCTGCGCTGTTGCGCCCAGCGGCTGAGGCCGGTGCTGCTTACCACCATCACCACCATCTTCGGCCTGCTGCCCATGGCCATGCAGATCAACGTGGATTTCTTCAACCGGGTCATCCAGGTGGGGTCGATCACGTCCATTTGGTGGGTCCAGCTTTCCACCGCGATCATCTTCGGGCTGGGTTTCGCCACGTTGCTGACGCTGATCCTTACGCCGGTGCTGCTGGCGATGCCGGAGGTCTACCGGCGGGCCTGGGCGGCGCGGCGCGGCCGCGGGCATGGAGACGCCGGAACGCAGCCCATGGCGGAAGCGGCGGAGTAACGGTCCGGCGCCTTCCCCTGGGGTGGATGATGCGCCAGATCAATAGCCTGAGCATGATCCTGTCGGAAAAGTGGTATCCGCTTTTCCGGATCCTGCTCTATGCGGACCGCTCCCGGGGATGCGCGCAGGCGGTGGTGATTTCCTTCTCGTAGGCGAATATGCCGGGCGTGCCGCCGGTGTGGACGAAGACGAGGATGCCGTCGTCCCGCTCGGCAACGGCCCTGTCCAGAAAGCCGGCGAAGGCCTTGGCGGTATATACCGGGTCCAGCATCAGCGCCTCGGTTTCCGCGCCGATACGCATGGCCTCGAAAACCCGCTCGCTCATGCGGCCGTAGCCGGGCGCGAGGTGGCTGTCGTCGACCACGACGTCTTCCTCCGCAACCGGGCAGTCCATGGACAGCATGCCCGCGATCTGGCGCACCCGCCCGGCGATCCGCGGCCCCTGCTGGGCGGCCTCCCGGCGCACGCAAACGCCCGTTACCCGCGCCTTCGAGCCGCAGGCGCGCAGGCCGTAAAGCAGGCCCGAATGGGTATGGCCGCTGCCCGAAGCCACCACGGCCTCGCCAAGGGCAAGACCTGCGGCCTCGACCTGCGACAGCAGCTCGCGGCCCCCATCCACATAGCCAAGCGCCCCCAGAGGCGCATGGCCCGGCGCCAGCGGTATCACGTAAGGCCTGCGGCCGGAAGCCCTCAGTTCGTCAGCGATCTCGCGGATGCGGCGGTCGGCTCCCTCCTCGTCCTCGCCCTCGGGGTAGCTGTACAGGGTGGCGCCGAGCAGGCGGTCCACGAGCACGTTGCCGGAATTACGGTAGGAGGGATCGTTCTTGGGCACCCGCTCCTCGAGCTGGACGTGGCAGTCCATGCCGCACTTGCGGGCCGCTGCCGCGGCAAGGCGGACGAAATTGGACTGCACCGCCCCGGTTATCAGCACCGTGTCCGCGCCCTGGCTGACGGCCTCGCCAAGATAGAACTCCAATTGGCGCACCTTGTTGCCGCCGAAAGCGAGGCCGGTCATATCGTCCCGCTTCACGTAGAGCCCGGTGCGGCCAAGCTCGGCTTCCAGATTGGCCATGGGCTCAAGAGGGGTAGCCGCTGTCAGCAGGGAGGCCCGGGGCAGGACATCCAGGGTCCCGATGGTGTTCGTGCGCTGGTCCATGGAGTGTTCCGGTGATGATGTGTCAGGCCGGCTTCGCGCCGGGCGGTTCGGTATCCTTATGCTCGCCAGCCCCGGCCGATGGCTTGCCGGCGCCGTTACCGGCGCGGGCCGCGGCTTCGTGCTTCGCCTCCTGGCGGCGGTAGCTCAGGTAACTGAGCGGGATCACCGCCAGATAGGTCAGCGAACCGAAGGTCAGGGTGTAGTCCGGGTAGGTGAGCAGCAGGGCGATGAACATCATCGCCAGCACGAAAAGCGGCAGCACATACTCCCGCGCCACGCGCTGGCCCAGCATCTTTCCGGACCAGGTGGGCACCCGGCTGACCATGAGAAAGGCTATGGAGAGCGTGTAGAGAATGACCAGGATCGGCAGTTCCGAGAATAGCGCGACGCCGAGATTCTCGGCGTAAAGCGGCAACAGCACGAGCAGCGCGCCAGCAGGCGCCGGAATGCCGACGAAGAACCCGGCCTTCCAGGCCGGCTGGCTGTCGGCATCCGCCAGGGCGGCGTTGAACCGGGCCAGGCGCAGGGCCGCGCAGATGGCGAAGACCAGCACCACGATCCAGCCGAAACTTTTCAGGCCGCCAAGCGCCCAGGTGAAGATGACGATGGCGGGGGCAACGCCGAAATTGACGAAATCGGCGAGGGAATCCAGCTCCGCCCCGAAGCGGGACGTGGCTTTGAGCAGCCGCGCCACGCGGCCGTCGATACCGTCCAGAAAGGCGGCCAGCACCAACGCCGCGATGGCCACGTCATAGCGATGCTCGATTGCCATGCGGATGGCAGTCAGCCCCGCGCAGAGGCCCATGAGAGTGAACAGGCTGGGCACGAGCGCCCGGATCGGGATGGTCGAGCGCGTGAACAGCAGCGGACGGCGCTTGCGGTCGTCCCTGTCCGGATCGAAAGGCGGAAACACCTGCGTCATCACCCAATACCTGGACCCAACATCCGGGACTTCGCACCGGACCCGCCCTCAGGCCGTCCGTGCCAGCCTTACACCTTCGCCCGACGCCAGGTCGGCCAGGACCGTCTCCCCGGCCACGGCGCGCTGGCCGACCGAGACCAGAGGCACCTTTCCCGGAGGCAGGTAGATGTCGGCCCGGCTGCCGAAACGGATCAATCCTATGCGTTCTCCGGCCTCCACGGTAGCGCCCTTGGCGGTAAAGGTAAGTATGCGGCGGGCGACCAGCCCGGCAATGAGCACGCAGCCTATGCGCGCGCCGTCACGGGTCTCGAACGTCAGGGCCTGGCGTTCGTTGTCCTCGCTGGCCTTGTCCAGGGCCGCGTTGAGGAACAGGCCCGGCACGTATTCCGCCTCCGCCACGCGGCCGGCGACCGGCGACCGGGCGATGTGGACGTCGAACACCGACAGGAAAATGGAAATGCGCGTGCGCACGGCCTTGTCGAGGCCAAGCTCGGCGGGAGGGGTCACCTCCTCGATAGCCGTGACCTTTCCATCGGCGGGCGCGATGACCAGCCCGTCGCGGACAGGGGTCGTGCGCTCGGGATCGCGAAAGAAGTAGGCGCACCAGCCGGTGGCGATGAAGCCGAGCCAGCCGAGCGGCTGCGCGATCCAGAACAGCAGCAGCGACGCCAGGGCGAACGCCGCGACGAACTTGTGCCCATCAGGGTGGATCGGCGCGATTGACGCCCTGATGGTGTCGAGAAGGGATTCCGAGGTCTTGTCCGTCAAACCTGAACTCCGTGTGTGTTCCTGCGCGGGACGCCTATCCTATTTGACCGTCTCGGGATAGGTATCGGGAAACGGTTTCGGCTCGGTAATCTTTTCGTTGGTGACGGGCGGCGGCGGCGGCTTGTCGGGCCGAACGTCGCCTGCGTCGATGGCCGTGGCAAGGGTCTCGCGGGCGCGGTCGGCCTGGCGCTGGCGCTCCCACAGGCCGGCATAGAGCCCTCCCCTGGCCAGAAGCTGGGCGTGAGTGCCTTCCTCCACCAGCCGACCCTTCTCCAGCACGATGATGTTGTCGGCATGGACGACGGTGGACAGGCGGTGGGCGATGACCAGCGTGGTACGGTTCTTCGCCACTCCTTCCAGCGCGGTCTGTATTTCCTTCTCGGTGTAGCTGTCGAGGGCGGAGGTCGCCTCGTCGAGGACCAGGATCGGCGGGCTCTTGAGGATGGTGCGGGCGATGGCCACGCGCTGCTTCTCGCCGCCCGAGAGCTTCAGCCCGCGCTCGCCCACCATGGTTCTGTAGCCCTCGGGCAGATCGGTGATGAATTCGTGTATCTGGGCAAGCCGCGCCGCTTCCTCAATCTCGGCCCGGGTGGCGCCGGTGCGGCCGTAACGGATGTTGTAGGAAATGGTGTCGTTGAACAGCACCGTGTCCTGGGGCACGACGCCGATGGCATGGCGCAGGGACGCCTGGGTCACGCCGCGGATGTCCTGGCCGTCGATGGTCACCCGGCCCGAGCCGATCTCGTAGAAGCGGAACAGGATACGGGAGATGGTGGACTTGCCCGCCCCGGAAGGTCCGACGATGGCGACCATCTTGCCGGCGGGAACGGTGAAGCTCACGTCATGCAGGATCTGCCGGTCCGGCTCGTAGCTGAAGCAGACGTTCTCGAAGCGGATGGTCCCTTCCCTCACCCGCAGCGGCTTCGCATCCGGCGCATCGCGGATTTCCGCCGGCTCTTCCAGCAGGCCGAACATGGCCTCCAGGTCCACGAGGCCCTGCTTGATCTCGCGATAGACCATGCCCATGAAGTTCAGCGGGATATAGAGCTGGATCATGATGGCGTTGACCATGACGAAATCGCCCACGGTGAGAGTGCCCGAGGCAATTCCGTTCGCCGCCAGCAACATGCAGAGCGTCATGCCGATGGTGAAGATGAAAGCCTGGCCGGAGTTGAGAAGGCCAAGGGAATAATACGCCTTCACGGCCGCGCGCTCATAGCGCGCCATGGACTGGTCGAAACGCCGGGCCTCGTGCCCCTCGTTGCCGAAGTATTTCACCGTCTCGTAGTTGAGCAGGCTGTCGATGGCCTTGGTGTTGGCCTCGGTGTCGGAATCGTTCATCTCCCGGCGGATGCCGATGCGCCATTCGCTGGCGAAGAAGGTAAAGGTCACGTAGAGGAGCACGGTGAGGAGGACGACCACCACCATCTGCCAGCCGAAATACCAGCCGAGCAGGCCCGAGACGAGCACCAGCTCGATTACCGTGGGTATCGAGTTGATGATGGCCATGCGGACGATCAGCTCGACGCCCCTGGTGCCGCGCTCGATGACGCGGCTGAGGCCGCCGGTGCGGCGCTCGAGATGGAAGCGGAGGGAAAGCCGGTGCAGGTGCTCGAAGGTGCGGTTGGCGAGCACACGCATGGCGTGCTGGCCGACCTCGGTGAACAGCACGTCGCGAATCTGGGCGGTGACCACCATCAAAATCCGCCCCACGCCATAGGCGATGATCATGAAGGCCGGAACCGCGATCAGGGTGGCGAGGCCGAGATCCGGCGCGCCGCCCGCAGGGGGCTGGCCGGTCAACCCGTCGACGGCGGCCTTGTAGGCGAAGGGCACGGCCACGGTGACGAGCTTGGAGGCGACCAGCGCCACCATGGCCAGAACCACCCGCAGCCGCAGGTCCGGCCGGCCTTGTGGCCAGACGAATGGCAACAGGCTGACGAGGGCCGCACCATGGCCCCTGGAACGCAGGAAACCGGCAGGTTCGGATGAGAATTTCTTACTGCGAATCAATCAGGTATCCGGTCTGGTGCGGAAAATGATTCAGGGGCGTCACCAGGCCACGCCCGAACCGTTACACATAGAGACCGAGGCCCCTGCCCGCAAGCGCCGCACATGCAGCGCTCGCATCTTGACGCCGTGGGTGCGCTCTATAGAGATGCCCCATGAAAAGAATAGTGAACAACATCTGCGTCTATTGCGGCTCCGGTCCCGGCACCCATCCGGCCTATGCCGAATGCGCCCGCATTCTCGGCCGCGATATGGCGAAGGCCGGTATCGGCCTCGTCTATGGCGCCGGCGGGCGCGGCCTGATGGGAGAGATCGCCCGTGCGGTCCTCGACAACGGCGGCCATGTGACGGGGATCATTCCCGACTTCCTGGTCCACACCGAGCATGCCATGCGCGACCTGGACAACCTGATCGTGACGCCGAGCATGCACGAGCGCAAAAGGCTGATGTTCGAGCGCAGCGACGCCTTCATAGCGCTGCCGGGCGGCGTCGGCACCCTTGAGGAGCTGGTCGAGCAGCTCACCTGGTCGCAGCTCGGCCAGCATACCAAGCCGATCGTGCTTGCCGACATCGAAGGCTTCTGGCGGCCGCTGCTGAAATTGCTCGCGCATATGCGGGAGCTGGCCTTCATCCGTCCGGGCATGGAAGTGCTGCTCAATCCCGTCTCGACCGCCGCGGAGCTGCTGCCCGTCACGCTGCGGCTCGCCGACGAAATGGCGGCGGCGCATGCGGAAGAGACCATTCCGGCCAAGTTCTGAGGCACCACCTCAGGGCGCGGGCGCGCCGTCGCGCATCAGCTTGTAGTTGATGGAATCGAGCAGCGCCTCGAAGGAAGCGTCCACGATGTTGGGCGACACGCCGACCGTGTACCAGCGGTTGCCCCCGCCGTCGCGGCTCTCGATGAGCACGCGGGTGGTGGCGTCGGTGCCGCCGGTGAGGATGCGCACCTTGTAGTCCACCAGCTCCAGGTCGGAAATGAACTCCTGGTAGCGGCCGAGGTCCTTGCGCAGGGCCGTGTCGAGGGCATTCACGGGACCGTTGCCCTCGCCCACGCTCATCATGGTCTCGCCGTCCACATGCACCTTCACGGTGGCTTCCGAGACGGTGACCAGCTCGCCGAGCGCGTTGTGGCGGCGCTCCACCAGGACACGGAAGCTGTCCACCTCGAAGTAGCGAGGCACGTTGGAGAGCTTGCGGCGGGCCAGCAGCTCGAAGGAGGCGTCGGCGCCGTCATAGGCGTAGCCGGTGGCCTCGCGGCGCTTCACTTCGTCCAGCAGGCCGTTGAGCCTCGGGTCGTCCTTCTGCACCGGAATGCCGATGCGATCCAGCTCGGCGAGCACGTTGGACCTGCCGGCCTGGTCGGAGACCAGCACGCGGCGGCGGTTCCCCACGGCCTCGGGCGGCACATGCTCGTAGGTGGCCGGATCCTTGAGGATGGCGGAAGCGTGGATGCCGGCCTTGGTGGCGAAGGCGGACTCGCCCACATAGGGCGCGTGGCGGTCGGGCGCGCGGTTCAGCAGCTCGTCCAGCATGCGCGAGGCATGGGTGAGCGTGCGCAGGCCGTCGGGGGTGACGCCGGTCTCGAAGCGGTCGGCGAATTCGGACTTCAGCATCAGCGTGGGAATGATCGAGGTCAGGTTGGCGTTGCCGCAGCGCTCGCCGATGCCGTTGATGGTGCCCTGGATCTGGCGCGCGCCGGCGCGCACGGCGGCCAGCGAATTGGCCACGGCGTTCTCGGTGTCGTTGTGGGTGTGGATGCCGATCCTGCCGCCGGGCGCCAGCTTGCAGACCTCGCCGACGATCTCCTCCACCTCATGGGGCAGCGAGCCGCCGTTGGTGTCGCACAGCACGACCCAGCGGGCGCCGGCGTCGATGGCCGCCTTCACGCAGGCGAGCGCATAGTCGCGGTTGCCCTTGTAGCCGTCGAAGAAATGCTCGCAGTCGATCATGGCCTCGCGGCCGGTCCCGACGATGGCCTTCACGGACTCCGCGATGGCCGCGAGGTTCTCCTCGTTGGAGATGCCGAGTGCCACGCGCACGTGATAGTCCCAGGACTTGGCCACGAGGCAGATGGCGCCGCATTCGGCGGCCAGAACCCCCTGGAAGCCGGGATCGTTGGAGATGCTGCGCCCGGAGCGCTTGGTCATGCCGAAGGCGGTGAAGGTGGCGTTCTCGAAGGGCAGCGGCCTGGCGAACAGCTCGGTATCGGTGCGGTTGGCGCCGGGATAACCGCCCTCCACGTAATCCACGCCCAGCTTGTCCAGCGCGCTCGCCACCAGCAGCTTGTCGTCGAGCGAGAAGTCGATGCCCACCGTCTGGGCGCCGTCGCGCAGGGTGGTGTCGAAGAGGTAGAGGCGCTCGCGGGTCATGACGCGGCTCCTTCCTCGACACCTTCCCTCTTGCGGGGGAGGTCGCCCGCCTCGGCCCGGAGGGGCGCGGCGCGGCGGGTGGGAGATAAGGGCGGGCAACGAACCGGTTCATCGCCATGCCCCCCTCCCCAACCCTCCCCCGCAAGGGGGGAGGGAGAAGTGGAGGACGCGCCGTCGCGCAGGGTGGTATCGAAGAGGTAAAGGCGCTCGCGGGTCATGTGCCGCTCCCCAGCAGGCCGTAGAAGCGCAGCACGAGTACGACGGCGGCGATGATCAGGCCGATCTTGAGCACGATGTAGAACAGCCAGTGCTTCGGGAAAGGCGTGTCGGGCTTCTTCATCGCGCGAGCTCCTTCTCTTCGCCTTCCCCCTTGCGGGGGACCGGAAGGCGGATGCAATATTCGTCACCCCCGGGCTTGACCCGGGGGTCCATGCAGAATTGCGGCAAGCAACAGCGTCCGCGGTCAGGCCGAAT
>JBFWSL010000147.1:0-9835 GCA_050248375.1 Hyphomicrobiales bacterium
CTCAGGGCGCGCAAATGCGGCATGAGCTGGCCGCAGGCCATCACCGCGATCCTGCTCGACCGGGTGGTGGGCGTGTCGGTGATGCTGCTCGTCGCGCCGCTGCTGCTGCTGGCCATCCCGGATTCCGGCCGGGGCCAGGTGTTGCTGGCGCTCGGCGCGCTGCTGGCCGTGGCCGCCGCCGGGCTCGGCGTGCTCTATCATGCGGGGAGCGTGCTGAAGCGGCTTGAACACTGGCGCGCGGTACGGCTGGCGATCCGCGCGTCGGAGGCCTTCCGGCTGCTGCTGGCGCGTCCGCGCGACCTTGCGCGCGCGGCGCTGGCCTCGGTTGCCGGGCATGCCTGCTCGGGGCTGGCCGCGAGCGTGCTGGCGGCCGGCCTGGCGCTCGACCTGCCCGTATGGCCGGCGGTCGCGGCCATGGCGCTGGTGCAGATCGCGGTGCTGCTGCCGCTCTCCATCGGCGGCTGGGGGGTCAGGGAGGGGGCCTTCGTGGTTGTCATGTCGCTGCTTGGCCTTTCCGCCACCGATGCCCTGGCGGTCTCCATCCTGTACGGGCTGGCGACGCTGGTCACCGGCCTCGCGGGGGGCGCGGTCTGGCTCGCCTGCGGCTATCGGACACAGGAAATACGGGCGGCCCCCGGCGATGCCGCCATGGCCCCTGTCCGCCCGTCGGATTGACGGCACGGACGGCGGCGGGTAACGGAACCCCCATGCAGAAGTCTGTGACAGAGGACGCGGGCCAAAAGCCCCTGAGCGCGCGCAAGCGCCGGGTGCTCGAGCACGCCGACGCCATCGCCGGGGAGCGCGACGGCTGGATCGAGAAAAATTCGGCCTATTACGCCGAGGACCGGGACTACATGCGTTTCCTGGTGCCGGCGGGCGCCCGTGTGCTGGACCTGGGCTGCGGCACCGGCGACCTGCTGGCGGGGCTGTCGCCGTCCCAGGGCGTCGGCATCGACCTCAGCCCGAAGATGGTGGAGATCGCCCGGCGGAAATATCCCGACCTCGATTTCCGCGTCGGCGATATCGAGGACGGCGATTTCATCGGCAGCCTCGGCGGGCCGTTCGACTACATCATCCTGTCGGACACCATCGGCCAGCTCGAGGACATCGAGACGGCGCTGGCCCAGCTTCACCCGCTGTGCACGCGCGAGACGCGGTTCGTCATCGCCTATTATTCGCATCTGTGGGAGCCGGTGCTGCGCCTGGGCGAGGCGCTGAAGCTGCGCATGCCGCAGACGGAGGTGAACTTCATCTCCAACACGGACTTTCACAACATCCTCGACCTGGCGGACTTCGAGCCGATCCGGCAGGAACAGCGCCAGCTCGTCCCGCGGCGGCTGCTCGGGCTCGGCCGGCTGATCAACCGCTATATCGCGCCGCTGCCGCTGGTCAGGCGGCTCTGCCTGCGCACCTATATCGTGGCGCGCTCCAAGGCGAAGAACACGCCGCAGGACAATCTCTCCGCCACGGTGCTGGTGCCGTGCCGCAACGAGCGCGGCAATATCGAGACGGCGATCAGGCGCATGCCGCGCTTCTCCGGGCGGCAGCAGATCGTTTTCGTGGAGGGCAACTCCTCCGACGGCACCTACGAGGAATGCCTGAGGGTGAAGGAAGCCTATCGCGGCGAGTGGGATATCGAGGTCTACAAGCAGACCGGCAAGGGCAAGGGCGACGCGGTGCGGCTCGGCTTCGACATGGCCAAGGGCGATGTGCTGATGATCCTCGATGCCGACCTGACCATGCCGCCGGAGGCGCTGCCGAAGTTTTATGCCGCGCTCGCCTCGGGCAAGGGCGAGTTCATCAACGGCACGCGCCTGATCTATCCGCTGGAGGACGAGGCCATGCGGACGCTGAACTTCGTCGCCAACCATTTCTTCGCGCGGGTGTTCAGCTATCTCATCAACCAGCGCTTCACCGATACGCTGTGCGGCACCAAGGTGCTGAAGAAGTCCGACTACATGAAGATCGCTGCCAACCGGGACTATTTCGGCGAGTTCGATCCCTTCGGCGACTTCGACCTGATCTTCGGCGCGGCGAAGCAGAATCTGAAGATCATCGAGATCCCGATCCATTACGCGGCGCGGCAATATGGCGAGACGCAGATCTCGCGCTTCAGCGACGGGCTGCTGCTGCTGCGCATGGTGCTGTTCGCCTTCAAGAAGCTGAAGGCCGTGTGACATGGCGGGCGTGGGCGGTGGCGCACCCGATCCGCGCCTCGTCGAGCACAGGCGCATCTGGGACGAGAAGCCGGTCCTGCGGGCCATCTACGCCGATTATCACAGGCGCCTGCTTGACGCCTGTCCGCCCGGGCCGCTGCTCGACATCGGCGGCGGGTCGGCGCATCTGAAGGCGTTCCGTCCCGACGCGGTCAGCGTGGACATCCTGCCCTTCGCGGGCATCGATGTCGCCTGCGACGCCCACAGCCTGCCGTTTCCCGACGGGCATTTCGCCGGCATCGTCATGCTGGACGTGCTGCATCATCTCGACCGGCCCGTGGATTTCCTGAAGGAAGCGGCGCGGGTGCTCAGGCCGGGCGGCGCGCTGGCCATGATCGAGCCGGGCATGTCGGCCGTCTCCTATCCTTTCTTCCGATACCTGCACCAGGAACCCGCCGAGATGAGCGCCGACCCCTTCGCGCCGCTGTCGAGGCCGGGTGCCGGCAAGGACCCTTTCGACAGCAACCAGGCCATCCCGACGCTGCTGTTCGCGCGCGCGGGCAACCGGCGAAGGTTGCTCGACGTGGTGCCCGAGCTGGAGCCCGTCCAGACCGACTGGCTCAGCCTCGTCGCCTATCCCTTGAGCGGGGGGTTCAAGGACTGGTGCCTGTTGCCGGCGTCTCTCGCGGGGCCGCTGATCGCCCTGGAGGGGAAGCTGCCAGGGGCCGTGCGCAGGCTGTGCGGCTTCCGGCTGTTCGTGACGCTGCGCCGGCGGTGAGGGTTCATTCGCCGAGCGGCTCGGCCTTTCCCACCCTGCTCCAGTAGTCCCGGCCGGGCTCCGGCGGCTCGAGCCGCAGCCGCCAGGCGGCGACGCCCCGGCGCAACAGCATCCCGGCGGGAACGGTGTAGCGCTGGCCGGACTTCACCGCGCCGTCGAGGCAGGCGCCGGTGACGAGGCCGAAGGGCGGCGGCGCGGCGGGCGGCGTCACCACCGGCTGGTAGTCCTCCACATAGCCCGTGGACAGGATGCGGCGGACGGTGGAGAGGTGGAAGGCGGGCGCCCGGTCGGGCAGGGGATCGCCGTCCGGGATGACGAGAAAGCCGGTGAGCAGCCGCCCTCCGCCGAGCGTGCCGCATCGGGCTGCCGGTGCGGCGGCCTGCCGCTCGGCCAGCATGAGGCTGGCCCATGCCGGCGCGGCGATCATGGCCATGAGGACAGCAAGCGCGGCGAGGCCCGCGGGGGCGAGCGTCATGGCTGGTCCTGGTCTGGATGCGGGCTTGGCGCCGCCAAGCCCGCAGACCAGCAGCAGCGCGGCGAGCGGGTAGATGGCGATCATCACGCGCCTTCCCGCGTCGAGATAGACGAAGGCGGCGGAGGCAAGCGTGGCCAGCGCCAGCAGCAGCCAGAACAGGCCTTCGCCGGGCTCGAGGTTTCCGCGCCGCCGGGCGACCAGCAGCCCGATGGCGACAACGAGGATGGCCAGGGAGGGAAACCACCGCGGCGTATCGGTCCGGTCTATGCCAATGACCAGCAGGCGGGGCAGGCGGACGGCGAATTCCGCCGCGCCCGAGGCAAGCTGGAGGGCGATGACATGGGGTTTGGCGAGGATGTTCTCCACCGCCTTGCGGTAGAGAAAGGTTTCCTCGCTGATGCCGGGGTCCCGCGCGCGCTCCTGCTCGTAGAGGTCGAGGCAGCCGGTCCATTTCGCGCCGACGGAGAGGCCGCAAAGCGTGTAGGCGAAATTCCCGCCGATTTGCGCGTCGCCATCGGTGAAGGCCTTCTGCATGGCGATGTTGAGAAAGACCGGCACCAGCAGGGCGGCCAGGACGACGGGCGCGGCGCGGGCGCGGCCGGGCCAGTCCCGGCCGAAGTGCCAGGCGAGCCACAGCGCGATCGCCGGCACGGCGAACATGGCGCCCATGCGGGTGAGCAGCGCCAGGGTCATGAGCACGGCCCCGGCGATGCCTGGCCAGAGCGATTGCCGGCGCAGGCTGGCGATGAAGAAGGGAATGGCGAGCAGGGCCCAGAAGAAGCCGAGCGGCTCGGTGAGGCTGGTGGACAGATAGCCCCGGACGATGCCGAAGCCGATGGCGAAGAAGGCGAGGCCCGCCCAGAGGCCGCGCCAGCGCGCCACCGAGACGGAGGCGATGAAGAGGGCGGTACAGACCAGGAGGGTCTGGACCAGCAGCATGCCCGCCTGGCTGTTACCGGCGGCCATCAAGGTGAAAGTGCGGAATGCGGCGGCGATCGAGCGGCGCGCGCTGAAATCCGACCAGTGGCCGAGCCGCTGGATGTCATAGCCGTCGGCGAGATAGCCGGCGGCGTCGCTGATGGGGATCAGCCCGGCGATGCTGGCGGCGCCGATCTCGCCGGTGAGCGGCAGCCCGGCCCAGGGCGCGCTGACGCAGAGAATACCAAGCAGCAGGGCGAGAGGCAGCCCGCAAATGGCGAGCAGCCTCAGCAGGCGGCCTTCGGCGCGGTCCAGACCGCCGAGCAAGCGGGGGTCGTGTTTCGTGCAGAGATAGCGGCCAAGGGCGCCAGGCACCGCGAGCAGCAGGATGGCGTAGCTCGCCATGTGGGCGAAGGAGGCGAGGACCGCGGCCCAGCCATGGTCACGGATCGGGGCGGCAGCAGGGAGCGCCGATCCGGCGAGGGCGGACTGCACCGCCATGCCGGCATAGGCAAGCCCGGCCGCGAGCAGCAGCAGGGCGGCGGCCAGCGCCAGATGCGCCGGCAGCAGGCAGATGCGCGTGGCTGCGCCCCAGAGCCTGTGCCCGAACAGGAACAGCGCCAGCAGCAGGGCCAGCGCCCCGGGCTCGGCGGGGGAAATGTTGCGGGGCCGCACCGGGTAGCTGACCCGCGCCGTGGCGGCGCCGTCGAGGGTGATGCCGGGCGGCGCGGCGAAGTGAACCTCGTTGTCCCAGTGGCCGAAGCCCGCGCCGGATACGGCGATGTGGCGCGGCTGGCGGTGGGCCGGGCTCACGGCCTCGCCGTCGATGACCAGGATGGCGCGGGAGCGATCCTGTTCGTCGCGCGTATCGCCTCCGGTCGAGAGGCAGCAGCGCAGCGGCAGTCCCTTGCCCAGCGTGAGCACATGCACGCCGGGGAAGCGGGGGTGAGGCTCGAAGGGTCCCCGGAAGGTCTCGGTGCGGGTCCATGCGCCGGCTTCGAGCAGGGCCAGGGCCAGCGCGAGCGCGGTCAGAAGCCACATAAGGCCATGCAGCAGGCTGGTCCGCATGCTTGCGCTCATGTTACCGGCATCCCGTCCCTTGCGGCGCGCCCCTGGCGCGGAGCGATCATGGTCAAAAGCGCGCCTTTGGCAACCATGGGCGCGGCCGGGGCCTTGCCCGCCGGCCTATCCGCCGGCGGTCTTGCGGCGCAGCGCCGCCGCGCCCAGGCTGGTGAGGATGGCCGCGAGGCCGATGAGGCCCAGGAACCAGGCCTGCCACAGGCCGTAGCTGGCCGAGGCCATGGCGGTGGCGCTGGCGAAGGCGGCGAGCGCATAGGGCTGCGATGAAGGGTCGAGGCGGGCGATGGCGCGCAACACCGCCAGGCCGGCGAGGAACAGCAGCAAGGCTCCCGCCGCGCCCAGTTCGTACCAGGTCTGCAGGAAGACGTTGTGGCTGTGGCGGCCGGTCTGCAGCGGGTAGGGATAGTCCTCGGGCCATTCGGCCCGCCTGTCGCGCTGCTGGAACTCGATCTTGGTGGAGCGCGCGCCGATGCCGATGACAGGCGCTTCGAGATATCTGTCGGCGGTGTAGTGCCACAGAACGACGCGCGCGCGGGCGCTCAGCGGCAGCCACTCCGCGGTATGGAGCCTGGCCGCGAACAGCCCGTGCATGACGGGGATCACAAGCAGCGTGGCGACGATCCAGCCGGCGATTGCAGCGCGCCGGCCGATGCCGGGCCGCAGGGCGGCAAGCGCGAAGGTGGCGAGCCCGAAGGCGAAGGCGAGCTTGGACGACTCGTGGACCCAGCAGAAGATGGCCACCCCCGTGAGCGCGACCAGGGCGATGCGGACGCCCCTGCCGCCAATGGCGGGTCCGCGCGCCGCCAGCAGCAGCAGGGCCGGCCAGAGCAGCAGGGAGAGGGCCGTGAGCGAGCGGTTGAGCACCCACTTGCCGATGCCCACCACGGAGCCGTCGGTCAGATAGAGATGCTTTTCGCCCGGGCGGAGGAATTCCAGCCTGTCGACCACAAGCGTCGAGAGCCATTGGTCCGTCGCGCATTCGACGAGGATGAATGCGAAGCCCGCGGCCAGGCCGGCGGTCATGGCCGCAACGGCCGCCCGCAGCCGGTCCGGCGGCGCGCTCGCCGACCAGCGCGCGGCGCCTGCCGTGAGCAGTATGAGGAGGGCGGCGAGGGCCGGATAGGAGAGGCTGGCGGAGGCCTCGGCGGACCATATGGCGCTGGCCGCCGCCCATGCGGTGAAGGCCAGCAAGGCCGCGGTCGCGGAGCCGAGGCCGGGCAAGGGGCGCGCGGGAGGGATGTGGAGCGCGAAAAGGGACAGGCCCGTCGCCACCGCCCACAGATAGGCGCCCCGGGGCGCCAGGGCGCACAGGGCCATGGCCAAGGTCAGAACCGTCAATGCCGGGATGATCAGGGCGGCAGGTGCCTGTGGCGGCGCCTGTGTCGAAGCTGCTGCATGGCGGCGCATGGGCGGGCCTGGATCGCGGGGCGGAGTGCGCGGAACGTGGTGGCGGATGCCCCCGAGGGCATAATACAGGACACACGGAGAATCAATTCGGCTGCGGCGCCAGGACAAGCCCCGGCGGCCCGGTTCGCCACCGCCCCAGGGCCCCGTTCTTCTCATGACAGGACAGGGAATCAGTGGTCTTCTGAGCGATACCGCAGCCTTTCCAGCCGATCCGATGCCAGCAAAGCCGCCAAAGCCCTCCGCGCGCCGGCGCACCCCCCAGGCGAAAGCCGCCATCGTGGCGGCCGCGCTGCTTGGCCTGGCGCTGCCGTTTCAGATCACCCTGGAGTTCGGGGGGACCGCGACCCGCATTTCCGCCGCCGATCCGCTGCTGCTCGCCGCGATGCCCTTCGCCGGACTGTATGCGTGGCGCCGCCGCCAGATGCTGTACCGGACGGCGGGCGCGCCGTTGCTGCTGGCCGCAGCCGCCTGCACCGCCGCGCTGACGCTGGCGCTGTTCATCGGTCATGCGCAGATCGGCGCGTGGAACGGCTGGGCGCTGGTCAAGTTCACCGGCTGGTTCGTGCTGCTCGCCTATGCCGGCTTCGGTATGGCGCTGGCGTCGGCGGGGGGCGCCGCCGCGGTGGCGGCCTTCGGCGCGGGCCTGTTCCTCGCGCAGATATCGGCGTTCGCCGCCTATATGGTCAGCCTGGCGGGGCCGTTCGACTGGACCGTGCGGAGCGGTCCGCGCCTGCAGGGCTGGGCCGACAACGCCAACGCGATGGCGATGCAGATGCTGATAGGCCTTGCCCTGGCGCTTGGCTTCAACGGTCCTGTCCGGGACCGGGCCGGCGGCGTGGCGGCAATCGCCGTGCCGGCGATACTGGCGGCGATGGTCCTGTTCACCCGTTCGGTCGCGGGGCTTGCCGCGCTGCCGCTGCTGCTTGGCGCGGCGGCGGTGTGGCGCTCTGTCCGTCCGGGAACCCTGGTCCTGATCGTCGCCGTCGCGTCCGTGCTCTGGCTCGGGCCGCAGATGATAAGCGGTTGGAACAGCCTCAACGTGGTCGAGAAGGCGGCCGCGGTGCTGGCGCCGCGGATGGCCGCCCAGACCAAAAGCGCCGGGGTGCAGACCCTTACGGTCGACGCCCGTGCGAAGTCATACCGGCTGGCGCTCGAGCAGTGGAAGTCGCGGCCGCTCACGGGCGCGGGCCTGGGAACCCACATGGTCTCCCAGAAGAGGGCGGAGGCGGCCGCGCCCGCGGTCCAGATCCACAACACGCCGCTGTGGCTCGCCGCCGAGACCGGCGTGCTGGGCCTGGGCGCATTCTCGGTGCTCGTGCTGCTGCTGGGGCTGCGCTTCTGGCGGGCCGGGCGGTGTCCGCCCGGGCCGGACATGACGCGCGCCATGGCGGTCTCGGCCCTGCTGGCGCTCGGTTCCGCGGTGGTGATGTCGCTGTTCCACGAACTGCTTTACCAGCGCATGCTGTGGGCGGTGCTTGGGCTCGCGCTCGCCTTCAGCGCGCCGGGGGCGGATCAGCGAGAGCCGGGGCCGCGGGAGAGCAGGGAGCGATAGAGCCTGTCGTAAGCGGCGACGCAGGCCTCCAGCGAAAACAGTTCCTGCGCCCTCGCACGCGCGCGCGCGCCCATTTCCCTGCGCTGGCTCGGCGAGCTGTTGACCAGGCCGAGGATGGCGGAGCCCAGCGCGCGCGGGTCGGAGGGGGGAACCACGATGCCGGTGTCGCCATGCCTGATGGCCTCGGCGTTGCCGCCGACATCGGTGACGATCATCGGTATGGACGAGGCCATGCCCTCGATGATGGCGTTGGAGAAGCCTTCCTGGTGAGAGCACAGCAGGCCGATGTCGGCAGCGGCGTAGAGCGCGGCCACGTCCTCGCGCTGGCCGAGAAAATGCACATGGCCATCGAGCCCCAGCCCGGACACACGGCGGCGCAGTTCGTCTCCGCATCCGTCGTCGCGTCCGGCGCACAGCAGCGCCCATCCCCCGGGAAGCCGCTCCCTGATGGCGGCAAGGCCCTCGAGCAGGTCCATATGTCCCTTGTAGGCGATGAGGTTGGCGACGATGAGCATGACGAAGGCGTCGCCGCCCAGTCCGAGTTCGCGCCGGAGCGCGGCTCCCAGGACGCGGTCGCCGTAACCGGCGATGTCGATGCCGTTGTAGATGAGGCCGGTGCGGGCGGGATCGCAGCCTTCCTCCTCGACCAGTTGCCGGACCACGGCGCGGGAGTTGCCCAGCAGCGCGGTCATATGCCGGTGCAGGCGCAGCTCCAGCCTCCAGGCGAATTCGTGCCGCGCCTTGTAGACGTTGAGGCTGCGCCGGCTCATGACGCGGACGGGCACCCGCGCGAGCACGGACACCAGGCCGCCGACCAGATAGGCCTGGGGCAGGAAGAAATGGGCGATGCGCGGCCGCCGCGCGAGCAGCAGGCCGAACAGGCGTATGCCCGATACGGTCATGGCGAAGCCCTTGACCAGGGCGAAGGGCGAGGACATCAGCCGCTCCAGCGGCGGGTCGATGACCTCGATGCCTTCCGCCTCCAGCGACGCGGCGAGCGCTCCGCGGCGGTTGAGGCAGCATACCGCCGGCGACCATCCCAGCGCCTTCAGGCGCGGCGCGATGCGCGTGACGTGAAACTCGGCTCCGCCCACGTCGAGCGATCCGATGACGATCAGGGGGCCGGCGCCCGGCGGAAGGCCCCGCTCTTCGTTCTCGCGATCAACCGGCGTGCTGCTCACGGCGTCTTCCTGTCGTCCGGTCAGGCTGCGGGCTTGCGGAAGACGAACTCGTCGCAACCCGATCCCAGCAGGCCCAGTCCGGTCGGCCTGGCGTTGCATCGAAGCAGCGTGAATCCGCGCGCTTCGAAGAATTGCCGCACCTCGTCCGCCGAGATCGCCTCATAGGGATAGCCGCCCAGCCAGTCATGGACGTCGTGGACAAGGCTCATGCCCCGGCGCTGCCGGTAGCTGTCGCGGTAGTTGCGCCAGGAGCGCCCGGTAAGGGTGAGGCCCGCGGCCAGGGCGGCG
>JBFWSL010000148.1:0-9822 GCA_050248375.1 Hyphomicrobiales bacterium
GGCCTCAGTCCATTGGGAATGACGCGAACCTCGCACGGAGGGTCCATGACCCGTTCGCGGAAAAGTCCCTGACTGTAGTTGCTCTCGAAGATAAGGCCCGAGGTATGGCGGGCGAGCTTGCGCTCAAGACCAAGGAAAACGCGCCCTTGCAGCGTGGCGGGACCATAGTGAAGACTGCCGCCGTGAGGCGTGTAGAACACGCCCACCACCTTCGATCTCGCGTTCAGCTTCTTTCCCGCCAGCCGCGCGAAAGCTCCGCCCTTGGCGCCATGTCCGTGAAGAATTCCGGCCCGGAGAGATTGCGCCAGCCGGCGCACCGCCCGCGCCGTGAAGACATCCCTGGGGCCCGGGAACCGGCTCATGGGAAGCTGGGTGACGCCCAGGTTGGCAATGTCCCGGAGCCGGCGCAGGCGGGGTGAGGACGCCGCGTCTCCGGTCAGCGAGTCGCATACGACTCCAACGTCGTGCCCCCGGGCGCGCTGCTGCTCCGCCAGATCGCAGACATGGCGGAACAGCCCCCCGACGGGAGCCCGAAGGCAATGCAGGATTCGGAATGTGTGGCTCACCGCCAAAGGATTAGCCCTTGTGCGGGGATCAGAAAAGCCGCTCGGTGATATAGACCGTGTCGCCGGGCTGCACGGGGAAGTCCTGCGGCACCATGAAGGTCTGGGGCACGCCGCCGGCCTTGCGGGTGATCTTCATCCTGGATTCCCGGGCCCGCTCGGTATAGCCGCCGGCGATCGCCACTGCCGTCTGCACGGTCATGCCGTTTACATAGGGAAACTGTCCAGGCCGGCGGACCTCGCCGAGGATGAAGAACGGCCGATAGGTCCGCACCTCGACAGTCACCTTCGGGTCCTTGACGTATTTCTGCTTCAGCATGGAGGCGATCCTGTCCTCCAGCGCGAAGGTCGTCTGGCCCCGCGCCGGGACGGGCCCGATCAGCGGCATGGAAATAAAGCCTCCGCCGTCGATGGAGTAATCGTTGGAGAGGGTGTCCTGGCCGAACACGACAACCCTGAGCACATCGCCGGAATCGAGCCTGTACGGCACGCCGCCGGGCGATTGCGCAGGCACCTCGGCTGAGGCCGGCCGGTAGACCGGCTGGGGAACGTGCGACCCCGGCGCCAGAACGGCTGGCTGGGCCACCGGCATCGGGCCCTGCTGGACCGCTACAGGCTGGGGGGCTGCTGGCAACTGGCCGCGCAGATACACCGACTGGCCGGCCGGCATGGCGGCCTGCCTGGCATGCTGAGTCGTACAGCCAGCCGCCAGCAGGGCAACAAAAAGAACCTGTGGCAGGCGGCGCAGCATATGGCGACTCGCTGGCGCGGGGGCGTTTTTCATCACCTTAACTGTTAGGTGGCGATGGTTAACAAAGCCTGAGTCCGCGTCCCAAAGCGGCGTCGCGCTTAAAGCTTTGGTTACCAGGAATCGTTAGCCTGCGAACAGTTCCAGCGTCCGGTAGCCAGTGAGTAGTCCATGTTTGCCAGCAATTCCCCCCATTACGGCGACGACATTGATCTTGGTGCGGCATGGAGGGCAATAGCCAGCCGCCGCTGGATGTATGTGGCGGTGGCCCTGGCCGTTGCTTCGGGCACCTATCTGGCTCTCTCATTCGTCACGCCGCTCTACACGTCGCAGGCGTCGATTCTCATCGAGCATGAGGACCCGGCCTTCCTGAGGCCCACCGTGGAGACCTCCCAGCAGGACAGCCGCTCCCAGCTCGACCAAGAGGCGGTGGCCAGTCAGGTGCAGGTGCTTCTGTCCCGGGATCTGGCGCAACGGGTCATCACGGACCTGAAACTTGAGGACAATCCCGAGTTCCACGCGGAACCGGGATTCTTCGGCAAGCTGACCGGCTTCCTGCGTCACGGCAGCCTCAGCGCCGAAGCCCTCCGCGAGGCGAGGGTGCTTGACGCTTTCGCGGATCGGCTTTCGGTGCATCAGGTCTCGAAGTCGCGCGTCATAGCGGTCGCCTTCCAGTCGCACGACCCCAAGGTCGCTGCCGACGTGGCCAATCGCCTGGCCGAGGTCTATCTCGAATGGCAGCAGAAGGAGCGCCTGCGCCAGACCCGCGACGCCAGCGACTGGCTGGGAGCGCAGATCGAGGCGCTTCGGGACAAGGTGCAGACGGCCGAGGCCAATGTGGAGGAGTTTCGCAAGACCAGCGGCATCTACTCCAGCACCAATAACGTGACGCTCGATACCCAGCAGCTTTCCGAGCTGAACAGCCAGCTCATCCTCGCCAAGGCGCAACGCACAGAGGCCGAGGCGCGCGCCAGCCTGATCAAGAAGATGCTGCAGGAGAAGGGAGACGTCGAGGCCGCGTCCGACGTCATGCGTTCGCCGCTCATACAGCGCCTCCTGGAGCAACAGGTCCGGGTGAAGCGCGAAATCGCCGAGCTGTCGGCGACCCTGATGCCATCCCATCCACGCATGCAGCAGCTTCAGTCCGAGTCGTCGGACCTCACCCGGCAGATACGTATCGAGGCGCAAAAGGTCGTGCGTGGGCTCGAAAACGAGGCCCAGATCGCCGGGGCGCGGGAAGAGTCCCTGCGCAACAGCCTGAACGAGCTGAAGGGCCGTTCGTCACAGGCCGGAGAGGATCAGATAAAACTTCGCGCATTCGAACGGGAAGCCAAGGCCAATCGCGACCTGCTGGAATCCTACATGGCTCGCTACCGCGACGCGAGTGCGCGCCGTGACGCTTCCGCTGTGCCGGCGAGCGCGACCATAATTTCCCGCGCGCGCATAGAGACGACCCCATCCTTCCCGCTCAAGGGGCCGGTGTCGCTTCTCGCCGGCACGGCCGCTGGCCTCGTCGCCATTGGTGTCACCACGCTTCGCGCCCTGGTCGCGGCACGCACCGGTGTGCCGCTTCGGGCCCCGGCACAGCACTACCGGCCCGCACCGGGACCGGCTCCCCGGCCCAGGCCTCTGAACAACAGCGGTGCCGAGGCGGCCCTGCCTGGCCGCAGGCGGGAGTTCACCCTTCCGGGCGCCCTTGGCCGCATGGCGACACCGGCTTCGACCGGCATAGTCAGGACTTTGCTCGATCAGCGCGATGTCGCCGGCGACGGAAAGGTCTTTGTTATCCCCGAGAACCAGCAACTGGGCGCGGCGGCGGAAGCCGTATCCCTCGCCCGTGCGCTGGGCAGGGCAGGGGCGGGCGTCGTCCTGCTCGATCTCTCGACGCGAGGCCCCGATGTAGCCGGCGCCCTCGGACTGCCTTCGGCTCCCGGGCTTGGCGAGCTGATCTCCGGAGCGGCCAGCTTCAGCGATGTGGTCAACGCCGATCCCGAGAGCTCCCTGCAGGTTATCCCCGCCGGCTCGCTGGGGACGGATTTCTTCGCAGGCAATGACAGCGCCCAGTTCTCGCGCATTCTGCGGGCATTGGCCAATACCTACGACATGATCGTTGTTCACTGCACGTCCACGGCAGCGCGGCGGGTGCTCGGCGGCATGAACAGGGGAGCGGCCGGTGTCGTCCTGGTCACGGAAGATGTGATACCGGGAGAGGCGGGCGCACAGGCGGCCGAGCATCTTGCGGAAATAGCGGGAGGCAACTGCCCCGTGCTGAATTGGAGGCGGGAAGTGGCGCCGCGCCGCGCTCGCGCGATGACCCATGCCGAGGCCCAGCCGGCAACCGCTGGCTGAGGCCGCTCGGGGCTCGACGGGTTGCCAAGGGCTCTATCGCGAACCGCGCAGTTGCTTCCGGGCCGCCTGATAGGCGGACCAGAGAACCGGGTTCGTCTTGATCAGCCGTTTGCTGGTGTTCTTGAGCGCTTCGTAGGCGCACAGGGCGTGCCCCTTCGGGCTCAGCGGCAGGTGAGAGTCGAACAGTTCGATCACCCGGTCGCACCAGACGTCCTTGTGCGGTCCCGCGCCGATTCCGAAATCTTCCACGGCGAAGCCCTCCGCGCAGGCCTTTCGCAGATGATCACGCTCCATGATCTGACCCGGGGAATGCGACTGGATCGGACCCGGTGCGATGGATGACAGGATTTCGTATTGACGGTCGCGCAGCACCGCACAGCCGATCGTGGCCGCCACTTCACCCGCCACCTTGAGACAGGAGACCCGCAGGCGGCCGTGCTCGATCGTGTCGATAGCCGCCATCTCTTTGTAGAAGTCGCGGTAGCAGGGGTCCTCGAAACTGTCCCGGATGCCTTTGGCGAGAAAGCGTTGGCGCTTTTGCGCGAAACAGATGTCAAGCCACGCGGCAGCTTCCGTCGCGTCGCGCGCCTCGGCCAGTTCGATGTGTCCCAGGGTTTCGAGATGCTTTTCGCTGCGATTGTGTGCCTTGCGCCGCCGCTTGCTGAGCCGGGTCCGATAGAGCGCCTCGAAATCGCGCTGCAGGACCACTGCGTAGCCCGAGTTGGCGGAAGGACTGTGGGGCATCAACGCCAGCGGATTCAGCGTGTCGCCTAGCCATTTCGGCTGATGCTCGAAGATCGCGGCGTCGGCTCCGCCCATCAGGTCGGCGGCAGTGCACAGAATGGCGTCGATGTCCGAGCGGGTCAGCTTCCTCATGAGATCCGGATGAAACAGGCCGGAATTGTAGTTGGCGTGCTCCTGACCGATAAATCCGATCACCCGTTGGCCGGTCACCTTCGCCAGGTCGAAGGGGAGGATAAACAGCGTCTCGCGGTTCGTGGTGGCGCCGTGAACAAGCACGGTCGCATGCCCTTTCCGCAGGCCCACCAGCCGCTGCCAGCCTTCCGCCCAATAATAGCTCTGGGAATAGCTGCATGCGGCTGCCTGCTGCAGTGCGAGCCAATTGGGCCGCAGCGCTTCGAATGAAGAGGTGACGGTTACACGGATGGGGCCGGCCGAACTCCTGATGGTCAGGGATCCCTCGCCGTCCAATCCCGGCAGCCCGATGTCGCACGCCAGGTTATCGCCAGACCCGTAGATCATTCAGGAAATCTCGCTTTTCTTGGCCCTGCCGGAAGCCCGGCGGACCGGTTGAAACTCTTTTTCAAGGGAAGGACTGCAAACTGCGCCATGTTCGGCTGGATTCGTCTGGCCACGCGGCGTTGGTGCCGATCAAGACGGTCTTCCGGCCGCAGACTGCAAGGATCCTTTCCGGTTGTCGCAATGAGCTATCTTGGGCCCAACATTGTTAAGGCTGGACTAAGGGCCCTCTACTATTCCGGCGCCTGCCGGCTGCTTGAACCGTTCGCCGCCGGCAAGGGGCTCATTTTCACCCTGCATCGCGTGCGGCCCGCCATGCCCGCGGACTTCGCGCCCAATCGCATCCTTGAGGTGACACCCGAATTCCTCGATGCCGTGATTGCCCAGGTGCGCGCGGAGGGCCTTGATGTCGTTTCCCTCGACGAGGCGCACCGGCGGCTGACCAGTCCCGCGGGCGAGGGCCGTTTCGTCTGCTTCACCCTGGACGACGGCTACCGGGACAACCTGCAGCATGCCTGGCCGGTGTTCCGGAAGCACAAGGCGCCCTTCACAATCTTCATCCCCACCGACTTTCCGGAAGGAAAGGGAGAGCTGTGGTGGGTCGCGCTCGAGCAAGCCGTCTCCCGCAATGACGTCATCGAGTTGCGCCTCGGCAAGGAGATGATCCGCTGTCCATCCGCGACGGTGTCGGAGAAGAACGACGCTTTCGAACGTTTGTACTGGCGGCTACGCGGCGCGGGCGAGGATGCCCAGCGAAAGGCCATCCGCGATCTCGCCGGACGCGCCGGAATCGACCTGCGCGCCGTCTGCCTGGACGCCATCATGACCTGGGACGAGATCGCACGCCTTGCAAAACATCCCCTGGTTACCATCGGGGCGCACGGCATTGCCCATTATGCTTTTGGCAGGCTCTCGGCCGCGCGCATGCGTATCGAGATGGAAGAGGGCATGCGCCGGCTGGAGAAGAAGACAGGCTTGCGGCCGCGGCACCTGGCCTACCCCTATGGCGATGCGCAGAGCGCCGGCGCGCGCGAATTTGACATGGCGCGCAAGCTCGGCTTCCTGACGGCGGTCACCACCCGCAAGGGCGTTCTTTATGACAGCCACGCGGAGCACCTGACGGCATTGCCGCGCGTATCGCTGAATGGCGACTACCAAGCGCTCGACATTACCCGCGCCTACCTGAGCGGGGTGCCTTTCGCGCTATGGAACGGATTCCGCCAGGTTAACGCGGCGTAACAGCTATTCCTCGCTGGAGTCAGGCCGTTGCATCCAGCGCACGAGAAAAGCCGCCGGAAACACCCAGATCAGTCCGGCCACCAGGAAGAACAGCATCTGTAGCAGGATATGGGTCTCGGCAAGCCGGCCCGAGGCGACAATGGCGGTGAACGGCAGATAGATGCCGAGCGACACCAGCAGCACCAGCGTGCCAATGAGTTTCCGCACCCGCGCCTTCACGCGCAAATCTCCTCGCCATGATCGAAGGGAGGCCTTCCGGTGGGGCAATAAGGCATATTGCGGCCTGTGGGCAAAGCTTTAACACCTGCGGCCAATTGCACGCGGGAACACCGGATCATGAACGTATCCAGGAGCACAGGCATGGGAGCGGCCGACCGCACCGCACCCGTTCGCGTCTGGCTTTACCTGCTCTGCGCCATGATCTTCGCCATGATCCTTCTCGGCGGGGCCACACGCCTGACGGACTCCGGTCTCTCCATTACCGAATGGCAGCTCTTCGTCGGCACCGTTCCCCCCTTGAACGAGACCGACTGGCAGAAGGCATTCGACGCCTACCGCCAGATTCCGGAATACCAGCTCGTGAACAAGGGCATGTCGCTGGATGCCTTCAAGTTCATCTACTGGTGGGAGTGGGCCCACCGCTTCCTTGGCCGCATGATCGGCTTCGCCTTCCTGCTGCCCTTCCTGTGGTTCTGGCGCAAGGGCCTGATCGACAGGGCGCTCATGCCGAAGCTTGTCGCGATGTTCGTGCTCGGCGGCGCACAAGGGGCCCTGGGCTGGTACATGGTCTCGAGCGGCCTCGTCGACCGGGTGGATGTGAGCCAGTACCGGCTCGCCGCCCATCTCGGGCTCGCGGTCGCCATCATCGCCTATATTTTCTGGGTCGCCATCGGGCTGCGTCCCGGCGTCCGGGGCGCGGCGGACGTTACGCAGGCACAGCGCCTGTCTGCCGGCGGCCTGGCAGCGCTCGTTTTCCTGCAGATCATCGCCGGCGCCTTCGTCGCGGGGATCGACGCCGGCATGGGATACAACACCTGGCCGCTGATGGAAGGCGAGTTGATCCCGCCGGGTCTTGGCGCCATGACGCCATGGTATCTCAATCTGTTCGAGAACGCGCTGACCGTACAATTCGATCACCGCGTCATCGCCTATGTCATCGTCGTCTGGGCGGTGCTGCAAGCCGTTTGGCTCAGGCGCGACACCGGCACCTTCATCGTTGCGGGCATTACACTCGCACAGGCGGGGCTTGGCATATGGACCCTGCTGGCGCAGGTGCCGGTAGTGCTCGGCGTGACGCATCAGGCCGGAGCCGTCGTCCTGCTGCTGGCGGCGCTGCTGTCGCTCCGGCGGATGGTCTGAACCCGAGGATCAGACCTGCGCCAGCGCCTGCTCCAGGTCCGCGATGATATCGTCCTTGTTCTCGATGCCGATCGAAAGCCGCACCACGTCCTCGCCTGCGCCCGCAAGTTTTCTCTGTTCGTCGGTAAGCTGGCGATGGGTCGTGGACGCGGGATGGATGATCAGGCTGCGCACATCGCCGATATTGGCGAGGTGGCTGAACAGATTGACCTTGGACACCAGTCCCACGCCCGCCTCGTAACCGCCCTTGAGGCCGAAAGTGAAAACCGCGCCGGCGCCCTTGGCACAGTATTTCTTCGCCAGCTTGTTGAACTTGTTTCCGGGCAGGCCGGCATAGTTCACCCACGCCACCTTGGGGTGCTTTTCAAGCCACTGCGCGACGGCAAGCGCGTTCTCGCAGTGCTGGCGCATGCGCAAGGGCAAGGTCTCGATGCCGGTATTGATCAGAAAGGCGTTGAACGGAGAAATGCACGGTCCGAAGTCGCGCAGGGCCAGAACCCGGCAGGCGATCGCGAAGGCGAAGTTGCCGAACGTCTCGGCCAGCCTCATGCCATGATAGCTCTCGCAGGGCGCCGACAGGGTCGGATACTTCTCGTTGCCAAGCCAGTTGAACGTCCCGCAATCCACGATGGCTCCGCCGACCGAGTTGCCGTGGCCACCGAGGAACTTGGTCAGCGAGTGTACGATGATGTCGGCGCCATGTTCCTTCGGCTGGCACAGGTAGGGTGTAGCGAGCGTGTTGTCGACGATCAGCGGCACGCCTGCCTTCCTGGCGATCTTCGAGACCGCTTCCAGGTCGATGACGACCCCGCCCGGGTTGGCAAGGGACTCGACGAAGATCGCCTTGGTCTTTTGCGTGACGGCCTTCTCGACTGCAGCCGGGTCCGTGGCGTCCGCCCAGGAGACCTTCCATCCGCACTTCTTGAAGGAATGGTTGAACTGATTGATCGACCCGCCATAGAGCTGGCGGCCCGCGACGAACTCGTCGCCAGGCTCAAGCAGGGTATGAAACACGATGAGCTGCGCCGCGTGACCCGAGGCCAGAGCGAGAGCCGCGGTCCCGCCCTCCAGGGCGGCGAGCTTCTCCTCCAGCACCGCCTGCGTCGGGTTCATGATGCGTGTATAGATGTTGCCGAAGGTCTCCAGGTTGAAGAGCGCGGCGGCATGGTCCACGTCGTCGAACACATAGGATGTGGTCTGGTAGATTGGCGTCGCCCGCGCTCCCGTGGCGGGATCCGGCTGCGCGCCGGCGTGAACCGCCAGGGTCTCGAATCCGGGCTGCCCGTTTTGTTCGGTCATGTTTTCTCCCTCACGAAAGCAACGTCTTGGTTTTGAATTTGGTCTTCAGGACTTGTCCAGAACCCTGTGCTGCACACCCTTGGCGGCGAGTTTCGGGCGCTTGTTGGAAAGGGTCCGGGAATTCACCCCTGCCCAGCCGATCTCCCCCGAGAGCCGCCCGTATTCGATCTTCGGGCAACGGTTCATCACCACTTTCAGCCCGGCTTCCTCGGCGAGGCGAGCCGCCTCGTCGTTGCGTACGCCTAACTGCATCCACACCACCCGGGCGCCGATGGCGATGGCGTCCCTGGTGATGCCCAGGGCCGCCTCGGAGTTGCGGAAAATGTCCACGATGTCCACGCGCTGGGGAATGTCCTTCAGGGTTGCATAGACCTTCTGTCCAAGGATTTCCCCGCCCGCGTGCCCTGGATTGACCGGGATCACGGTGAAGCCCTTCTCGAGCAGGTATTTCATGGCGAAGTAGCTGGGCCGGACGGTGTTCGGGCTCGCGCCCACCATTGCGATCACCTTGTTCTCGCGCAGGATGTCCCGGATGTAGTCATTGCTGTAATGCTCGTGGTCTGCCACGCGTGGGCCGTGCATGAACTTACCTGTCGCCCCATTCCGGCTTGCGCTTGTCGAGAAAGGCTCCGATGCCTTCCTCCGAGTCCCGGTGCATCATGTTGGTCACCATCACCTCCGCGGCGTAGTGATAGGCTTCCGCCACTGGTTTCTCGATCTGCCTGTAGAAGGCTTCCTTGCCGATGGCGATCACGTCGGAGGACTTGGACGCGATGGTCTCGGCCATTTGCATGGCCGTGTCCATGACCCGGTCCTTCGGCACCACCCGGTTGACCAGTCCCCATGCCTCGGCCTCCCTGGCATCGACCATCTCGCCCAGCAGCAGCATTTCCATGATGCGCTTGCGGGGAACGTTGCGGCTGATGGCAACCATCGGCGTCGAACAGAACAGGCCGATATGAACGCCCGGGGTGCAGAAGTTCGCATCCGTGCCCGCCACCGCCA
>JBFWSL010000149.1:0-9789 GCA_050248375.1 Hyphomicrobiales bacterium
GGTCCAATGTCTCCTACGGCGGACTGAAGATGAGCGGCCTGGGCAAGGAATACGCCCTCGACAGCATGCTCAATCACTTCACCTGCTCGAAGACGGTGCTCATTAACCGCGGGACGCCTGCGCCGGGCATCTGAGCTGGCGGCCAGTTCCAGAAAAGTATCAATCGGAGAAGATCATGCAGATCGGTTTTGTTGGACTCGGCAACATGGGCACGCCAATGGCCGAGCAGTTGTTGAAGGCCGGTCACGGCATCAGCGCATTTGACGTTTCGGAGAAGTCCCGCAGGAACGCGGTCAGGCTCGGGGCGGTGGAGGCCAAATCCGTGGCCGATGCGGCCGAGGGCTGTGAGATCGTAATCACCATGCTCCCCGCCGGCGCCCATGTAAGGGCGGTCTATTTCGGGGACGAGGGCCTGATCGCCAACGCGAAGCCGGGAACGCTGCTGATCGATTCCTCGACCATCGATGTCGATACGTCCCGCGAAGTGGGAGCGGCGGCCAGACAGGCTGGCCTGGAGATGATCGACGCTCCGGTCACCGGGGGCGTCATGGCGGCGCGCGTGGGCAAGCTGAACTTCATTGTTGGCGGCACCGAGGCGGCCTTTGAGCGGGCGCGGCCTGTTCTGGACGTCATGGGCCAGAAGCTCCTCTATGCCGGCGAACAGGGCAGCGGCATCGGCGTCAAGATCTGCAACAACATGTCTCTTGGCATTTCCATGATCGCCGCTGCGGAAACCCTGATGATGGCGAAGCGTCTCGGCCTCGACCTGAAGCGGACCTACGAGATAATCACCAACGCATCGGGCCAGAACTGGGCTTTGAACAATTATTGCCCGTTGCCTGGATTTATCGACGGGGTCCCGTCGAACAACGGCTACAAGCCCGGGTTCAGCGCGGCGATGATGCGCAAGGACCTGATGCTTTCCCAGGAAGCGGCTCTGTCGGCCCGGGCCTGCACCCCGCTGGCGGCACACGCCTTCGCGATCTTCTCCCATTTCTGCGACAGCGGCGACGCGGAGACCGACTATTCCGGTATATCCAAGCTTATTGGCGGGGATGCCTGGGATTATCCCTTCCATCCGGACAGGGACGCCTGACCGGGAGAAGCGGCGGAGGCCGATGCCGGAACAGTTCGACTACATCATCGTGGGGGCCGGCTCGGCGGGCTGCGTGCTCGCCAACCGGTTGAGCGCGAATCCGGCAAACCGTGTCACGCTGCTGGAAGCCGGCGGCTCCGGCGCCAATCCGCTCTACCGGGTGCCGATCATTGCAGGCAAACTGCTCCGCCGCCGCCGGGACGACTGGAACTACGTCACGGAGCCCCAGTCCGGACTGGATGGCCGCCGCATCGAATGGCCGAGGGGAAAGATGCTCGGGGGCAGCTCGGTGCTCGCCGGCATGCTCTACGTGCGCGGCCACCCCAGCGACTATGACAGATGGGCAGCGCTCGGAAACCGAGGCTGGAGCTATCGCGAGCTATTGCCCTATTTCAGGCGCGGTGAAGACTACGAAAGTGGAGCGAACGAATTTCACGGGACCGGCGGGGAGCTCCATGTGCGGCGCCCAAGGTCGCGGGACCCGATCCTGGCCGCCTATCTGCAAGCCGGTAGGGAGGCGGGATATCAGGCCACGGAGGACTTCAACGGAGCTGTCCAGGAAGGGTTTGGCCGCTATGACACCAACATCAGGAACGGGCGGCGCTGGAGTGCCGCGCGCGCCTATCTGGACCCCGCCATACGCCGTCCAAATTTGAAGATTGTCACCAACGCGCATGTCACGCGGGTCATTCTGGAGGGCAAGCGCGCGACCGGCGTCGTCTATCGGCATGGCGGGAGGGAGCAAGTCATGCTTGCATCCCGGGAAATCGTTCTTTGCGCGGGAGCGGTCAACTCGCCGCAGGTGTTGTTGCTATCCGGCATCGGGCCCGCCGGCCATCTGCGGCGGGCAGGCGTCGAGGTGAGGCACGACCTGCCCGGGGTGGGCCGCGACCTGCAGGACCACCTCGATATATCGATCCGTACGGCCTGCACGAGGCCGGCCACGCTATACGGCATTCTTCCGCTCGACCGGCTGCTGTTCCATCTCGCGAGAGCGCTGCTGTTCGGCACCGGGCCAGCCTCGATCTTTCCGCAGGAGGCTGCCGCCTTCATCCGCAGCGCGCCGGACGTGACCGTGCCCGATCTGCAGGCGCATCTGCTGCCGGTGCTGAGCAACCGGATGAAGCCTCGCATGCCATTCGCTTATCTGTTCGATGGTAACTCGACGGACGGACATGGCTACGCCGTCCGTATTAGCCTGCTGAGACCGCACAGTCGCGGCTGGATCGAGCTGGCATCGCCCGATCCGCGGCACTCGCCGGTCATCCAGCCCAACTACCTGTCTGATGAACGCGACCTCGAGCTGTTATGCCGGGCGATCCATATCGGCCGGAAAATTCTGGCCCAGGACGCGTTCAGGGAATTTGACGGCGGTGAGATAGAGCCAGGTTCCGGCGTCGAATCCGACGATGCGATCAAGGCCTGGATACGCAATGCGGTGACGACGGAGTTTCACCCCACTAGCACCTGCCGCATGGGTGGCGATGACATGGCCGTAACGGACGAGTCGTTGCGGGTGCGCGGCCTCTCCGGCCTGCGTGTGGCCGATGCGTCCATCATGCCTACTATCCCCGGTGGCAACACCAATGCGCCGACCATGATGATCGGCGAGAAGGCATCTGATCTCATTCTGACAACATAACCGTCAGCCTGCGCCGGAATTCAGATCCTGGCCGGCCATGCAGCCCGGGCTCCTTGCGCAGGATCGGAAGCTGTTGCGCGCAAGCAACAGCAGGTGCCTGAATTTTATTGTGAAAACAGACGAGTTTGTATTTGGACACGGCGTGACTTTAGCTGAACGCGACCTGCTCCGCGCGGTCGCCACGGTCTGTTCCGGTGCGGGTCGAATTGTCGTGACCTGAATTGGAAGTGGAGACCAAGACCATGAGACTGAGCCCGATGCCCAACGGGGGCGAGGCATTTTCCGGCTCGCGCGGATTTCCGTTTGCAAGCACCTTGAAGAAGTCTTTTGGCTGCACGTCCGCCATTGCCATTGCCGGCGGGTTTACCGCTGCCTATGCGCAGGAAGCTTCCGTCCCGCTGTCTTCGATCACGGTTACGGGCGCGGAAGGAGTGGCAACGGAAGACACTGGCGAGACCGGCAACGGACTCACACCCGCAAGTGGCAACACATTGCAGGCGGGAACCGGGATGGGCCGGGTCCCCGGCTCCATTCAGGATACCCCGCAGATCATCAACGTGGTGCCGCAGGAGATACTCGAGCAGAAGAACGCACAGACCCTTCAGCAGGTATTGCGGGGCGTTCCGGGCATCACGCTTGCAACGGGGGAGGGCGGTCCGCCCAACGGCGACCAGTTCCGCATCCGCGGCATCCAGGCGAAGGCAGACCAGTACACAGACGGCCTGAGAGACTTCGGCATCTACACCCGCGACAGCTTCAATTACGAGAGCGTCCAGGTATTGAAGGGTCCCTCATCGTCGATCTTCGGCAGTGGCACCGGAGGCGGCGCCGTCAACGTGCAGTCCAAGCTGCCCTTCCTTGCCAACTCCACCGACGTGGATTTTTCCGGCGGCAGCGGCCCGCTCTACCGCACGACGATCGACACCAACCGGAAGATCAACGAGATCGCAGCCATTCGCGTGAATGCCATGTACCACAACGAGGACAAGGTCGATCGCGATCTGGTCGGGTCCGAACGCTGGGGCCTGGCCACGGCGCTCGGTTTCGGACTGGGCACGGACACCGAGTGGACGCTTTCCTATCTGCACCAGGAAGACAACCGGGTGACCGACTACGGCATACCGCTGCTCGCCGTCGGCGGCAGGTACAACAAGCCGGGCAGCGAGAACGGCATTCCGCGCAGTACCTTCTATGGCTTCACCTCGGACCGGGATGACACCAGGCACGACAGCGTCACGTCCAAGTTCAAGCGCGAGATCAACGATCACCTCACGCTCTACAACGATACCCGGTACGCCTGGTACGAGCGGTTCTTCATGGCGACGCAGGCGGGCGGCTGCACGTCGGCGGCCTGTGTCACGGCCTTCTTCGACGGCAATCCGGCGACCATTCCAAGCGTGAACCGCGGAGGTCCGGGCCCCTACGATCTCGAAGGTTGGGGATTCCAGAACCTCACCACATTGCTGGCGCGGTTCAACACGTCCCGGCTGCGGCACGAGGTCACGACGGGTGTTGACTATGTCGCCGAGCACACCAAGCGGCAGGGCTTCAGTTACACGCCTGGACGGCCCCCCGCCGATTATTCGAATCCGTCGCCGGCGGTGAACTTCACATGGGCTCCCTCGAACTCGCTGCGTGAGTCCGACTCCGATACCGTCGGCCTCTTCATCAACGACCGCGTCTGGTTCAACGACTACTGGTCGGTGCTGGGCGGGGTGCGCTGGGACAACCACTCGGTGAGGACCGTGAATAACGGCGCGATCACCTCCGTCGATTCCGACCTCGTGAACCCGAAAGCATCCCTGATCTGGGAGCCGACGGAGTTGCAGACCTACTATTTCTCCTGGTCGCGGGCGGGCAGCCCGCAGGGCAGCTACATCGTCGGGGACGACTTCGCCAATGCAACCACCGCCGTTCTCGATCCCGAAATCACCGAGACCTTCGAACTCGGCGGCAAGGTGAGCCTGCGCGGCGGCAGGCTGGGCCTGTCGGGCGCCATCTTCCAGGTGGACAAGGATAACGCCGTTCAGGTCGATCCGGTCACCGGAACCATCGTCGCCGATGGCACCCGAGGCCGCGAACAGAAGCAGCGCGTCCGCGGCTTCGAGGTCGGCCTGACCGGAGAGCTCACCGACCGTTGGACGGTCTTCGCCGGGTACACCTATCTCGACGCCGAGATCCGCGATGCCTACACCACCGCCGGCGGCGTCTCGACTCCGGCGCCCCAGCTCATCGGCAATACCGTGCCGATCGTGCCCGCCCACTCGGCGTCGATGTGGATGACATACGACATCACGTCCTTCGTGCTGCCCCGGGTGCATGACTACGAGCTCCTGGTCGGCACCGGCGTGACCTACAACAGCGAGATCTTCCTCAACAACGACAACACGGCGGTGGTGCCGGATTCCTTCGTCTGGGATGCGATGCTTTCCTACCAGCCGAAGGACAAGGGCTGGAAGGCTGCGCTCAACGTCTACAACATCACCGACGAGCTGTATTACGACTCGCTGTGGACATCACGAGCGGTCCCGGCGTCCGGCCGCGCGGTGATTGCCTCGGTCGGACGGCGCTTCTGAGTTTGGTTGACCAAGGTGACATGCCGGGGGAGCCGCACGGTTCCCTCGGCATGGCGAGTCCAGGACTATGCTGATGACCGTTCCAGATAATCTCTTTACCGCCGGAATTGGCCAAATCCTCGAAGCCCCTGATCGGCCCGGTTATTCAACGGGCACCACAAGGGCACGAGGTTCAACGCTCATGCGGGCGGCGCGCTGCGCGGAGCGGTAGAACCATGGCGGAATATGGGACCGGAGCTGTCAGTTCCGCGCGCGTGCTCGCCCGGATTCATCCGGAGCTGCGCTATTCGGCTACCTATGTGGCGCAATGGGCGAGAAACGAGGCGGAGGCGGGCAACCTTGGCGCGCAACTGGTTCTCGGCCATCTTCTGCTTGCCGGCCACGGGGCGGAGCGGGACCCGGTCGGGGCTTGCCAGTGCTTCCGCCGCGCTGCGGACGAAGGCGACCTGGACGCCATCAACATGGTTGGCCGCTGTCATGAGCGCGGCTGGGGTGTGGCCGCCGACGCCGTCGAGGCGGCGCGCTGGTACCGCAAGGCGGCGGAGCGCGGTCATGCCTGGGCGCTGTTCAATCTCGCCGACCTGATGCGGAAGGGCGAAGGCATGGCGGCGGACCCGGCCGCTGCGCTGCCTCTTTTCCTGCGCTCCTCCAGACGAGGAAACGCGAAGGCCATGAACATGCTCGGCCGCTATAGGGAGGAAGGCTGGGCCTGTCGCGTCAGGCAGTCATCGGCCATGCGCTGGTATTTCCGCGCCGCCATACGCGGATGCTACCGGGGTCGCTTCCACCTGGGACGTCTCTTGCTCGCTGCCGACGATGTCGGCAGGGCGGCGTACTGGTTCGGCCACTCGCTATCGGTGGCGCCGCCGAACTTCCATGAAGAGGCCGCTCACTGGCTCGGCTTGCAGGTTCATCCTGACATCCGCGCTATCGGCCGGGCCGCGCTCGCCGGCAGCGGCAGGAGAAAAACGTGATTTCGTTTCCCGGCGACCGCACATTCTGGCTGAGGCATCTGCATCGCTGGCACTGGATCAGCGCCGCGATCTCCCTCGTGGGCATGCTGCTCTTCGCTGTCACTGGCATCACTCTCAACCATGCCTCCCGCATCGAGGCGAGCCCGGCCATAACATCGCGCACCGCGACGTTGCCGCCAGAGCTTCTGCGCCTCGTGGAGGGCACGGGAAATGGCGGGGCACTCCCCGAGGCTATTGGTACGTGGCTCGACAAAACATTCCACGTAGACGCCATGGCCGGCAGGCCGGAATGGTCGGCACAGGAAATCTATGTCGCCATGCCTCGCGCCGGCGGCGATGCCTGGCTGACCATAGACCGTGCGAGCGGCGACGTGGAGTTCGAGAATACGAGCCGCGGACTGATCTCCTACCTGAACGATCTCCACAAGGGCCGCAACACGGGGCTTGCCTGGTCGCTCTTCATCGATGTTTTCGCCATTGGCTGCGTGGTGTTCAGCATCACCGGCCTGCTCCTGCTGAAGCTGCAATCGGCGCGCCGTCCGCTGACATGGCCGATGGTTGCTGCCGGCGTTGCGATACCCGCGGCGATCCTGGTTCTGTTTGTTCATTAACGAGGTGGCTTATATGCGAAGAATTCTCACGGTCGGAATTGGCGGAGCGCTCGCTGCTCCGGCGGCAGCGGCCGAGCTTTCCGTGACCATCGAAATCCCCAAGCTCAAGGTGGCGGAATATCACCGTCCCTATGTCACATCCTGGATAGAGACCCGAGATGGCTCCCACGCGGCCGACCTGGGTGTCTGGTACGACTTCACGCTGCCGGAGAAGAGGGGCAATTCCTGGCTGAAGGACATGCGCCTCTGGTGGCGCCGCTCGGGCCGCAATCTCGACATGCCGGTCGACGGGTTGAGCAGCGCAACGCGGGCGCCGGGCACCCATGATCTCGACACGTCGAAGACGCACGATGCGGTCGAAGCGCTGAAGCCGGGCGAATATGTCCTGGTTGTGGAGGCCGCGCGCGAGGTGGGGGGCCGCGAGGTCGTCCGCATTCCGTTCCAGTGGCCAGTGTCATCTGAGACCGCAGGTGAAGCCAACGGCGCTGCTGAGCTCGGCCGTGTCACTCTGAATATCAAGCCCTAGCGCGCGAGGTTCCATCGATGAAGCCGACCCTGAAATCATTCCTGCTTGCCTTGCCACTCAGCCTTGCCGTTTCGCAAGTGGCCGATGCCCATCGATCATGGCTGCTTCCATCCACCACGGTGCTTTCTTCCAGGAATGCCTGGGTGACAATCGACGCCGCGCGCTCGAACGATTTGTTCTACTTCGATCACAACGCCATGCTTCTGGGCAATGTGGGCGGCCAACCCGAAGAGCTTTCCGCCATGCGGCGGCGTAACCGCAGGCCGGCGCCGGATGTATCCATTACGGCGCCGGATGGAGCTTCCATCGCGCCGAAATTCGGCAATGTCGGCCGTTACAGGACCACATTCGATATTCCCCTGGAGCAGGCGGGCACCTATCGCATTGCCGTGGTCTCTTCCGCGCTGGCGGCACGTTTCACTGTCAATGGAGAGAACGGCAGGGCATTCGGAGATGAAGAATCTCTCAAGAAGGAAATACCGGCCGAGGCGAAGGATGTGAAAATTACCGAGACCCATCAAAGGGTCGAGACCTTCGTCACCATGGGCAAGCCTTCCGGGCTGAAGCCGTCCGGCGACGGCCTTGAGCTGGTGCCTGTGACCCACCCCAACGATCTCTATGCGGACGAGCAGGCTTCCTTCCGGCTTATGCTCGACGGCAGGCCAGCATCCAACGTGAAGGTGACCTGGGTGCGCGGTGGCAGCCGCTACCGGAATGCCCCAGAGACCGGCGAGACGACCACCGATGCCGATGGCGGGTTCGCGTTTACCTGGGCCGAGCCGGGGATGTACTGGATCACGGCGTCAGCAAGCGGTAACAGCGTTGTCGTCAAGGACCGTCCGCGCCGCGCTTCCTATTCGGCGACGCTTGAGGTGCTGCCGCAGTGAAAGCGGCAAGTTGTTCCGCGTTCGGCGAGTCCGGCGTGGAAGAGACGGCGGTGAGGCGGGTTCTGCTGCCCGTGCATACCCCCGCGGCCTATTTCAGCTATCGCGGCGCGCGCGTCCGGACGATTGGCGGTGACACCATGGGGACGACCTGGAGTGTCAGGGCGTCTGTCATGCGCGACAGCGATCTGGAGGCAATGCGGCCGGAAATCGAGGCCGAGCTTGCCACCGTCATCCGGCAGATGAGCACCTGGGATGCGGCCTCCGATATTTCCCGTTTCAATGTGACCGCGCCGGGGTCAAGGCACTGGCTGAAGCCGGAATTCCGTCAGGTGCTGGCTGCGGCGCTCTCGGTCGCGGATCTGTCCGGTGGTGCCTACGATCCCGCCGCCGGGCGCCTCGTCGATCTGTGGGGGTTCGGTCCCTCGGGGAGTAGAAGCCGGTTGCCTTGCCCCGCCGAGATCGAGGCGGCGCTGACGCGAAGCGGGTACCGCCATCTGCGCTTTTCGCGCGAGACATCAAGCCTCGTGCGCGACGGCACTGTGACTCTGGACCTGTCCGGCATCGCCAAGGGCTTCGCCGTTGACCGCGTGGCGGAGCTGCTGAAAGCCTCTGGATTTCGCAACATCCTCGTTGAAATTGGCGGCGAGTTGCGCGGCGAAGGGGTCAAGCCGGACGGACAGCCCTGGTGGGTGCTGCTTGAGCGCCCGACCGGTGCCGGGCGGTATCCGTCAACCGTAGTCGCATTGCATGGCCTGGCCATGGCAACCGCCGGCTCGAGCCAGAAGCGGTACACGGTCCAGGGCCGCCGTTATACGCACATAGTCGATCCACGCAGCGGCTATCCGATTGCCAATGGGATCTACGCCGTGACGGTCTTTGACCATAGCTGCATGATGGCGGATGCCCATGCCACCGCCATGATGGTCCTCGGCAAGGATGACGGCCTAGCCTATGGCGAGGCGAACGATCTCGCGGCGATCATTACAGTTGAGGCCGGCGGCGGGCAGGACGAGAGGTGGACTTCCGCCGCCCTATCCATGCTCGATTGAGTCCCGGGCACACGAAGCCGTGGGCGGACTTTCGGTCTCCCTTTCGCGATCAGGCATGTTGCTTGCCCCCGGCCTGCCGATGGCGGCGTCTCCGTCTCAGCATGTTCAAGCCCTCGATGAAGGCGGAGAACGCCATCGCCGCGTAGACGTAGCCTTTGGGAACATGAGCCCCGAAGCCTTCCGCCACGAGCATCGTGCCGATGAGGAGCAGGAAGCCCAGCGCCAGCATTACCACGGTCGGGTTCCGTTGGATGAAGTTGGCCAGCGGTGTCGCCGCCAGAAGCATCACGCCGACGGTGACAAGAACCGCCAGTATCATGATCGGCACGTGGTTGGTCATGCCGACAGCGGTAATGATGCTGTCGATCGAGAACACCAGATCGAGCACGAGAATCTGCCCGATAGCGGCGACCATGCTCGGCGCCGTG
>JBFWSL010000150.1:0-9755 GCA_050248375.1 Hyphomicrobiales bacterium
CGAATACTCGGTGGACCATCACGGCGGCAGACTGGTCATCCTGACCAACAAGGACGGCGCGGAGGACTTCAAGATCGTATCGGCTCCCGTCGATGCCCCCTCGCCCGACAACTGGACCGAGATCGAGCCCCACAAGCCCGGCCGCCTGATCCTCGACATGGTCTGCTACGCCGACTACCTGGTGCGGCTGGAGCGCGAGAACGGACTGCCGCGCATCGTCATCCGCAACTGGAGCGACGGCGAAGAACACAGCGTAGCCTTCGACGAAGAGGCCTATGCGCTCGGCCTGTCGCATGGCTACGAGTTCGACACGCAGCAAATCCGCTTCACCTATTCGTCCATGACGACACCGGCACAAGTCTACGACTACGACATCCCGAGCCGGAAGCGGGTCCTGCGCAAGACGCAGGAAGTGCCGTCGGGACACGACCCGGACGACTATGTGACGCGGCGGGTCCTCGCTCCCGCCCATGACGGGGAGACGGTTCCGGTCTCCCTGCTCTACCGCAAGTCGACGCCGCTGGACGGCTCGGCGCCGCTGCTGCTCTACGGCTACGGCTCCTACGGCATGGCCATCCCGGCCTCTTTCTCCACCAACTGCCTGAGCCTTGTGGACCGGGGCTTCGTCTACGCCATCGCCCATATCCGCGGCGGCAAGGACAAGGGCTACCGCTGGTACCGGCAGGGACGCGGTGTTTTCAAGACCAACACATTCAGGGATTTCATCTCCTGTGGCGAATACCTGGCCAGAGAGAAGTTCACGGCGCGGGGCAACATCGTGGCGCATGGGGGCAGCGCCGGCGGCATGCTCATGGGCGCGGTGGCGAACATGGCGCCGGGCCTGTTCAGGGGCATCATCGCCGAGGTGCCCTTCGTGGACGTGCTCACCACCATGCTGGACGACACGCTGCCGCTGACGCCGCCGGAGTGGCCGGAATGGGGCAACCCGATCGAGAGCGCGGAGGCGTACCGGACCATCGCGGCCTACTCGCCCTATGACAACGTGAAGGCGCAGGCCTATCCGCACATCCTCGCCCTGGCCGGGCTTACGGACCCGCGGGTGACCTACTGGGAGCCGGCCAAGTGGGTCGCGCGGCTGAGGGCGCTCAGGACGGACGGCAACCTCACCCTGCTCAAGACCAACATGGACGCGGGCCACGCGGGGGCCTCCGGCCGCTTCGACCGCCTGAAGGAAGTGGCGTTATCCTATGCCTTCGCGCTGATGGTCACCGGCAGGGCCGGGACCTGAGATCAGGCGTATTGCAGTCATCCGCGACGTGTCATAATGGGGCCAATTCAAAGAACACGCCGGAGAGAAACCCCATGTCAGAGCCCGCTCTCAAGCAGCCGTCCAAGGCATCGGAATCCCGCTTCAACTGGGCCGATCCGCTCGATCTGGAAGGCCTGCTCACCGAAGACGAACGGATGATCCGCGACGCCGCCCGGCGCTATGCCCAGGAAAAGCTGCAACCGCGCGTGCTGGAGTCCTTCCGCGACGAGAAATTCGACCGCAGCGTCATCTCGGAGCTTGGAGAACTCGGCTTTCTCGGCGCCACGCTGCCGGAAGAGCATGGCGGGTCGGGTCTGGGTTACGTGGCCTATGGCCTGATCGCGCGTGAGATCGAGCGGGTGGATTCCGGCTACCGGTCCACCATGAGCGTGCAGAACAGCCTCGTCATTTATCCCATCCATGCCTATGGCTCGGAGGCACAGAAGAAGAAATACCTTTCCAGGCTCGCGAGTGGCGAGATGGTCGGCTGCTTCGGGCTGACCGAGCCCGACCACGGCTCCGACCCCGGCGGCATGAAGACGCGGGCGGTGAAGACCAAGGGTGGCTACGTCCTCAAGGGCTCCAAGACCTGGATTTCGAACGCTCCGGCCGCCGATGTCTGCGTGGTCTGGGCGAAGACCGAGGACGGCCGCATCCGCGGCTTCCTCGTCGAGCGCGGCGCCGAGGGTTTCTCCACGCCGAAGATCGAAGGCAAGTTCTCGCTGCGCACGTCCATGACCGGCGAGATCGTGCTCGACGACTGCTTCGTGCCCGACGACGCGCTGCTGCCGGGCGCGGAGGGTCTCAGCGGCCCCTTCAACTGCCTCAACCGGGCGCGCTTCGGCATCGCCTGGGGCGTCATCGGCGCGGCCGAGTTCTGCTGGCACGCGGCGCGGCAGTACGTGCTGGACCGCTCCCAGTTCGGACGGCCGCTTGCCGCCAACCAGCTCATCCAGAAGAAGCTCGCCGACATGCAGACGGAGATCACGCTCGGCCTGCACGGCGCGTTGCAGCTCAGCCGCCTGTTCGATGCCGGGCGCTGCGCGCCGGAAGCCATTTCCATGATGAAGCGCAACAACTGCGGCAAAGCGCTGGACGTGGCGCGCACCGCACGCGACATGCATGGCGGCAACGGCATCGTGGACGAGTACCATGTCATCCGGCACATGCTGAACCTGGAGACGGTGAACACTTACGAGGGGACGCACGATATCCACGCGCTGGTGCTCGGCCGTGCCCAGACCGGCATACAGGCGTTCTGCTGACGACGGCACCGGCTTGCAGCCGCAGGGGGGGGAGCACGCGATGCAGGGAATCCTCGGCAGCCTGAAGCTTACGGTCATAGGCAGTCTCGTGCTGACGGCCATCCTGTTCGTTGCCGTGCGCCTGCTGCTCGGCACGGGCCTCCATGTCGATCACGCGTGGGGCGCTTTCCTCATGCGCTGGCTGCATGTGGTCTCGGGCGTCATGTGGCTGGGGCTGCTCTGGTACTTCAACTTCGTGCAGATCCCGGGCATGCCGAACATTCCCGATGCGCAGAAGCCGGCCATTGGCAAGGTGATCGCCCCCACGGCGCTGTGGTATTTCCGCTGGGCCGCCAAGGCGACGCTGGTGACCGGGCTGCTGCTGGCCTGGATGAACGGCTATATCGGCCACGCGCTCGCGCTCGGCCTCACCGACGGCGGCGCCAGCACCCCGATCGGCATCGGCATGTGGCTGGCCATGATCATGTGGTTCAACGTCTGGTTCGTGATCTGGCCCCTGCAGAAAAAGGCGCTGGGCATCGTGCCCGTCCCGGAGGAGGAGAAAGCGGCGGCATCGCGGAAGGCCATGCTGGTGTCGCGGGCCAATACCATGCTGTCCCTGCCGATGCTCTACTGCATGGTGGCCATGCAGAACGGCGGCTTTTCCTGAAAAACGGAACCCCGGGCGCCACTTGATGTTAACTGCGGGCGGGGTTAAACCCCGGCCATAGCTTTGTTGCGGGCTGTTCCGCCGTCACAGTCAATGCCTGCGGTTCCGGCCCCTGTCCTGAGATTTTCCGTACGGGAGAGTATCCGGCGTCATATGCTGCCGGGCCGTCCCGCAATTCGACGAGGTGAACCCGTGACCTTCAAACTCCCCGAACTTCCCTATGCCTATGACGCGCTGAAGCCCTACATGTCGGCGGAGACGCTCGAATTCCATCACGACAAGCACCATCAGGCCTATGTGGACACCGGCAACACCCTGCTGAAGGGCTCGGGTCTGGAAGGCAAAAGCCTTGAAGAAGTGGTCAAGGGTGCCTACGGCAAGAACGCCGGCCTCTTCAACAACGCCGGCCAGCACTACAACCACATTCACTTCTGGCAGTGGATGAAGCCCGGCGGCGGCGGCAAGAAGCTGCCTGGCTCGCTGCAGAAGAAGATCGAGGCCGATCTGGGCGGCTACGACAAGTTCCGCGACGCCTTCATCGACGCCGGCAAGACGCAGTTCGGCTCGGGCTGGTGCTGGCTGGCGGTCAAGGACGGCAAGCTGGAAGTGATGAAGACGCCGAATGGCGAGAACCCGCTGGTGCACGGCGGCACGCCGATCCTCGGCTGCGACGTGTGGGAGCACTCCTACTACATCGACTACCGCAACGCCCGCCCGAAGTATCTGGAGGCGTGGGTCGACAATCTCATCAACTGGGATTACGTGGCCGAGCTGTTCGAGGCGGCAAGCTGAACCGTCCGCGACGGAATACGGAAAAGGCGGAGCCGCGGCTCCGCCTTTTTTCATTTGGGGGTCTTGCGTCCGGCCTTGCCCACCTCCTCCAGATGCGCAATCAGCGCGGCAATCTCCGGCGGCTCGAAGACGAAGGCCGGCATGTCCTGATGGCCGGTCACGATGCCATCCGCGAGGGCTTCCTCCAGATTCTCCAGCGGCCACTTGGCGGCGAACTCCCGGAACGGGGGCGCCTCCGCATGGGGGCTCGCTCCCGTCACACCGACGGCATGGCAGCGCGCGCAATGCTTCCTGGCGATCGCCAGCCCTTCCATTGCTTCAGGGCTCGCCGCCCGCGCCGGAGCGGTTGCGGCCGCCCACCCGGCAGCGCAAAGGACGGCTGCAATTCCCGCCACACACAGGCGTGCGGTCTTCGCGGCGGTTGATCGGGTCATGCGAACAAACTCCCTGCGGTACAATCCAGCCCCGCCTTTCCCATGCCCGGCGGGTCCTGGCATTGACCCGCATCAAGAAGGCCTAAATACGAAGGGCGGAGCCACGGCCCCGCCCTCATGCGAATATTGCCTTGACTCCGGCCGCGCGGACTACATCCCGAAGAAGGACTTCACCTTCTTCAGCGCGCCGTCGGCGGCTTCCTCGATGGTATCCCAGACGTTCTGGCCGGCCTCGGTGACCGAGGCGGCGATGGACTTGCTGGTGATGCCGAAGAGATTCAGCTTGGCGAGCGTCTGCGGACCTGCGAGGCCGTCCACTTTCAGGCCGTTCTTCTGCTGGAACTCCTTGACCGCCTTCTCGGTGCCTGGACCGAACTTGCCATCGGCACCGATCTTGAGCGCTTCCTGGAGCTTCTTGACGGTGTCGCCGCGCGAGCCGCGCTGGAGCAGGATAAGCTCGATCAGACCCATGGAAGCGAAGGTGTCGGGCCCCGCGATGCCGTCCACGGCCAGTCCCTTGGATTTCTGATAGTCCTTGAGAGCCTTTTCAGTACCCGGACCGAATACCCCATCGGCCTCCACGCCGAGCTTCTCCTGCAGCCGCTTCACCGGCTCGCCCCGCAGACCACGCAACAAGATCGCCATCTTATGCCTCCCAGAGGTTTCACTGATACCGCCGAGGGTTGCGGCACCGGGTTCCCACTCTCTCACCCCGAAACATGGCCAGCAAGGAAAAAGCAATTGGGCAAACGCCCCCCTGAATTTGCCTCTTGGCGACCACAGTTTCGCCCATCCCAAGGAGCAGATTGGCAATTCGCCGGGGGGCGCTGACGTGTCGAGCGAGGGAGATCATGACACGAGCACCCATTTTCAGGCCGATCCTGGTGCTGCTTTACGGCCTAGCATTCGTGCTGACCAGCGGCTCCACGGCATTCGACAATCGCGCCCACTCGGACGGGGCGCGCTACCAGCAGAAGAAATACGAGGCGAACCTCAGCACGGTAACCATCGCCGCCTCGGGAACGACCAGCCCCTACACGCAATTCGCCGAGGACATCCGTAACGTCCTCGACGACACCAAGGAGAACACGCTGCGCGTGCTGCCCATCCTGGGCCGCGGAGGCGGACAGAACCTGCTCGATATCCTGTTCCTGCGCGGCGTCGACATGGGCGTCGTGGACCAGGACCAGATGGCCAAGCTGAAGGCCAAGGATCCCGCCCTGTTCGGCGACATCGAGTATCGCGTCCACTACATCGCGAAGCTGATGAACTCGGAATTCCAGGTGCTGGCCAAGACCGACATCAAGACCTACGCCGACCTGGAAGGGAAGAAGGTGAACTTCTTCAAGAAGAACAGCTCCACGGCCATCGGCGCGGAGAACATCTTCAATGCGCTCGGCATCAAGGTGGAGCCGGTCTATTTCGACCAGGCGCTCGCCAACGAAAAACTCCGGAACGGGGAGATTTCGGCGATCATCCGTTTCGCCGGCGCGCCGCACGCAGCCTTCAAGGGCTTCAAGGCGGCCGACGGCTTCCACTTCGTTCCGCTGAGCCCGGAGACGCTTCCCAACCACGACTTCAACAAGGTGCAGGACATATATCTCCCCGCGCTGCTGAAGCATGAGTTCTATCCCGACCTTATCGCGGAAGGACAGACGGTCGCCACGGTCGCCAACAGCACGCTGCTCGCGGTCTATGCGTGGCCGGAAAATACCGAGCGCTACCGCAAGGTCGCCAACTTCGTGAAAATCTTCTTCGACAACATCGAGAAGTTCCATGACCCGGCGCGTCACGTGAAGTGGAAGGAGATCAACCTCGCCGCCAACGTGAAGGGCTGGACGCGCTTCAAGGCGGCGCAGGAATGGATCGACGCCAACGCCGCGAAAACCGCCGCCGCGCCCGCTTCGCAACAGCGCGGGACGGATACCGAGGGCGAGGAGATGAAAACCGCGTTCGAGGACTTTCTGAAGCAGAAGGGGCGCCAGCAGCAGATCACCCCGGAAGTGCGCGCGGCCCTCTTCGAGCAATTCGCCCAGTGGTGGGAGAAAAACGGTAACGGGGGACGCTAGGCCTTCACCGGCCTGGCGCAGTGTGGCGGGGTCCGTAGAACACGGCGCCCCGCCACATGCCACCTGAAGATTCTGGACTCGGGCCCTACCCGCGCTTCACGCCGCCCAGCACGCCGCGGATGATTGCGCGCCCCAGCGCCGATCCGACGGACCGCGCCACCGACTTGGCCAGCGCCTCCGTCACACCCTCGCGCTGATAGCCGCCGCTACGGGTGGTCTTTTTCGTGCCGCCGGACGACTTCGGCATCTTCGGAATGGTGAACTCGCCGCGCCGCTCGCTTTCCTGCCGGCTCGCCGAACCGCGCTCGCGGCTCTCGTCTTCCACGCGCTGCTCGCTGCGCTTCTGAAGCATCTCGTAGGCGGACTCCCGGTCCACCACTTCATCATAGACGCCACGCACGGGGCTCGAACGGATCACCTCCTTGCGCTCGTCCTTGTCGAGCGGTCCAAGGCGGGAGGACGGCGGGCGGACGAGCGTGCGCTGAACGATGCTCGGCGCGCCCTTTTTCTCCAGCGTGGAGACGAGCGCCTCGCCCACGCCCAGTTGCATGATCACATCGGCGGTCTTGAACTCCGGATTGGGACGGAAGGTTTCGGCGGCCGCCTTCACCGCTTTCTGCTCGCGCGGCGTGAAGGCGCGCAGGGCATGCTGGACGCGGTTGCCGAGCTGGCTGGAAACGGTGTCCGGCACGTCGAGCGGATTCTGCGTCACGAAATAAACACCAACGCCCTTGGAGCGGATGAGCCGCACCACCTGCTCCACCTTCTCGAGCAGCGCCTTCGGGGCCTCGTCGAACAGCAGATGCGCTTCGTCGAAGAAGAACACCAGCTTGGGCTTCTCCGGATCGCCCACTTCCGGCAGTTCCTCGAACAATTCGGACAGAAGCCAGAGCAGGAAGGTCGCGTAGAGGCGCGGGCTCTGCATCAGCTTGTCGGCGGCGAGGATATTGATATAGCCGCGGCCCTTGCCGGCGGTGCGCATGAGGTCGGTAATGTCGAGCGCAGGCTCCCCGAAGAAATGGTTGCCCCCCTGCTCCTCCAGCACCAGAAGGCGGCGCTGGATGGAACCGACCGAGGCCTTCGAGACGTTGCCATATTCCTTGGTCAACTGGTCGGCGCGCTCGGCGATGTTGGCGATCAGGGCGCGCAAATCCTTCAGGTCGAGGATGAGCAGGCCCTCGTCATCGGCCACGCGGAATGCGATATTGAGCACGCCTTCCTGGGTCTCGTTAAGGTCCATGAGGCGCGACAGCAGAAGCGGTCCCATCTCGCTCACGGTCGTGCGGATCGGGTGGCCCTGCTCGCCGAACAGATCCCAGAAGACCACCGGATAGGCGTCGTACTCGTAATCCTTCAGGTCGATCTTCTTGGCGCGCTCCTCGAGAAAATCCTTGGAGACGCCCTTGGCGGCGAGACCGGAGAGATCCCCCTTCACGTCGGCGCAGAAGACGGGCACGCCCGCATCCGAGAAGCCCTCCGCCAGGATCTGGAGCGAAACGGTCTTGCCGGTGCCGGTGGCGCCGGTAATCAATCCATGGCGGTTGGCGAGTTTCAGCAGGAGCACTTCCGGCTTGACGCTCTTGCCGATGAAGATGGTGCCTTCTTCGCTCATCCAGAGCCTCCCCGTTTGCGGCGGTCGCACAATCCGGCGCACTGTATCCGCCACGGCACAAATCGCGCAATGCGCGATACGCCGGCCAAGGACGAATGCGCATACGACCCTAATTTTCTTGTCCGCGAAACAGGGTTACCTTAAATACCTGCGGTCGCGCCAAGCGGAAGCCGCGGCGAGAGGAGGTGCGCGCATGAGCTATCCCATCATGGATATCGAAGGCATCGGCCCCAAATATGCCGCCCGCCTTGTCAAAGCCGGCATCAAGCGCACCCATCACCTGCTCGACAAGGGCGCTTCCAAGCAGGGCCGCAAGACGCTCGCGGCCGCCGCCGGCGTGGACGAGGGCCTGATCCTGAAATGGACCAACATGGCCGATCTCATGCGCGTAAAGGGCGTCGGCGAGGAATATTCCGAGCTTCTGGAGGCCGCCGGCGTGGACACGGTCAAGGAATTGCGCACCCGGCGCGCCGATCACCTGCACCAGGCCATCGTCGCCGCGAACGCCAAGCGCAAGCTCGTACGCCAGCTTCCGGGCCTCAGCCAGGTCGAGAAATGGGTGCAGCACGCAAAGTCGCTCAAACCCATCATGACGCATTGACCGGCGGCATGGCCACCCACCTGCAAAACGGGCCGCCTGCGGGCGGCCTTCGTCTTTCAGGCGTGGCATTCTTGCCGGGTGCAGCCATCGCCCTGATGGGCTAGTGTGTGGGAAACCAACGAAAATCAAGGCGAGGAAAGAAATGTTCGAGCTGGATGCAAAGCGCAAGGACCTGCAACTGAGGGCTCGCGCCTTCGCGGAAGCGGAGCTCCCCAAGCGCGCGGTGGAGATCGACGAAAGCCAGCAGTATCCCTGGGACATCGTCGAGAAGCTTGCACGGGCGGGCTTCACCGGCATGACCATTCCGGAAGCATGGGGCGGACAGGGCCGCGACTATCTCGATGCCGTTCTCGTCATCGAGGAGATGGCCCGCAAATGCGCCATTACCGCCCGCATCGTGGTGGAGACCAACATGGGCGCGATCGGGGCGATCCACGCCTATGGCAGCGACGCGCAGAAGAAAATGGCCTCGGAGATGGTGATCGCGGGCGACAAGCCGGCCATCTGCATGACCGAGCCCGGCGCCGGCAGCGCCCTCACCGACCTCACCACCACGGCCGAGAAGCGGGGCGACAAATACGTCCTGAACGGCGCCAAGCACTGGATCACGGGAGGCGGGGTCTCCAAGCTTCACCTGATCTTCGCCCGCCTGGTGGAGAATGGCGACGACAAGGGCATCGCAGGCTTCATCGCCATCCGCGACCAGGACGAAGGCCTTGTCATTGGCGACCGGGAACCGACCATGGGCCTGCGCGGCATCCCGGAGACGCGGCTGGAATTCCATGACCTGACCCTTGGCGAGGACCGCCTGGTGCTGCCTCCCGAAGGCGTGCGCCGCGGCTTCGCCGGCCTGATGAATGCCTACAACAGCCAGCGCGTGGGCGCGGCCACGGTCGCGCTCGGCATCGCGGCGGGCGCCTACGAACACGCTCTCGACTATACGCGCATGCGCGAGCAGTTCAGCCGGCCGATCTGCGAGTTCCAGGGACTGCAGTGGATGATGGCGGACATGTCGATTGCCCTCGACGCCGCGCGCCTCATGGTGCATCGCGCCGCCGCCAGC
>JBFWSL010000151.1:0-9745 GCA_050248375.1 Hyphomicrobiales bacterium
CTCCATCTTGAACACGGCGGCGTCGCCGTCTCCGAGGTCCACGACGCCCGCATTCTCGCCGGGCCCCTGGATGACCTGCGGGCCGGTGGTCGGCAGGGTCTTCAGCCAGACCCGGGAGGATTTGTAGGAGCAGTGCTCCGACCACATGACCGAGAAGATGCCGAGCTCGGTGATGCTGGGCGCGCGGCCGAGCAAGCCGAGCAGGCGCTCATACTCCTCGCCCGTCAGGCCGTGCTCGGCGGCCAGTTCGGGGGTGATGGCGACGGCTTGCCCGCTGCGACCGGCGCTCATGCGGCGAGGGCCTCCACAAGGCCGTCGAACATGGGCTTGCCGTCGACGCCTCCGAGCGCCGCGTCGGCCAGCCGTTCGGGATGGGGCATCAGGCCGAGCACGCGGCCGGTCTCGTCATAGACGCCGGCGATGTTGCGGCGCGAGCCATTCGGGTTGGCTTCGGGTGCGATGTCTCCGGACGGCGTGCAGTAGCGGAAAGCGACGCGGTTCTCGCCCTCGAGCCGGTCGAGGGTGGCCTCGTCGGCGAAATAGTTGCCGTCGGCATGGGCGATGGGGATGCGGATGACGCTGTCCCTGGCGTAGCGGCGGGTGAAGAGGGTGTCGTCGCGCTCCACCCGCAGATGCACGTCGCGGCAGCAGAATTTCAGCGTGGCGTTGCGCATGAGCACGCCGGGCAGAAGGCCGGACTCGGCCAGGATCTGGAAGCCGTTGCAGATGCCGAGAACGGGCGTGCCGGCCCTGGCCTTTTTCACCACGTCGCGCATTACGGGCGAGTGGGCGGCCATGGCGCCGGCGCGCAGGTAGTCGCCGTAGGAAAATCCGCCGGGCAGGACGATGAGGTCGCTGTCGGGCACCTCGGCGTCGCCGTGCCAGACCATGCGGGGCGGCTTGCCCATGGCCTTTTCCAGGCTGACCGCCACGTCGCGGTCGCAGTTGGAGCCGGGGAAGACGATGACGGAGGCTTTCATGCCGTCTCCAGCTCGTAGCTGTAGTTCTCGATGACGGTGTTGGCGAGCAGGTCCTCGCACATCTTCTCCACCGTCTTGCCGGCCTTCGCGGGGTCCTTCTCGGCGAGGTCCAGCTCGATATACTTGCCTTGGCGCACTTCGCTCACGCCCGAGAAGCCGAGCGAGCCGAGCGCGTTGGCGATGGCCTTGCCCTGCGGGTCGAGGACGCCGGGCTTGAGGGTGACCTTGATGCGCGCCTTCATGCCTTGCGCTCCTCCCGGGTTATTTCGAGCGCACCAGCACCGGGCCCTTGCCGGGCGTCGGGCGGTTCTCGGTGAAGATGCCCAGGCGGCGGGCCACTTCCTGGTAGGCCTCCACGAGGCCGCCGAGGTCGCGGCGGAAACGGTCCTTGTCCATCTTGTCGTTGGTGTCGATGTCCCACAGCCGGCAGCAGTCGGGGCTGATCTCGTCGGCCAGCACGATGCGGAGCTGGTCGTTCTCGTAGAGGCGGCCGAACTCGCACTTGAAGTCCACCAGGCGTATGCCGATGCCGAGGAACAGGCCGGAGAGGAAATCGTTGATGCGCAGCGACAGCGCCATCATCTCGTCGATCTCCTGCGGGTTGGCCCAGCCGAAGGCGGTGATGTGCTCCTCCGACACCATCGGGTCGCCCAGTTCGTCGGACTTGTAGTAGAACTCGATGATGGAGCGGGGCAGCACGGTGCCCTCGTCGATACCGAGGCGCGTGGAGAGCGAGCCGGCGGCGACGTTGCGGACCACCACCTCCACGGGGATGATCTCGACCTCGCGGATGAGCTGCTCGCGCATGTTCAGGCGCTTGAGGAAATGGGTCGGCACGCCCATCTCGCTCAGCTTGACGAACAGGTATTCCGAGATGCGGTTGTTGAGGACGCCCTTGCCCTCGATACGGTCGCGCTTCTTGTTGTTGAAGGCGGTGGCGTCGTCCTTGAAATGCTGGACCAGGGTCCCGGGCTCGGGACCTTCGTAGAGAATCTTCGCCTTCCCCTCGTAAACGCGGCGGCGTCGGTTCATGACGCGGTCCTTTCCGTTAGTACGCCCGGGCGCCGTGTGTCCGGGACTTGGCGCTGACAACGGGTAAACTCCCGTGCGGCCCCTCTGTCAATCGAGGGTTGCGGCCCGGATCGCAAGTGCCCTTGTCATCGCTGGAATCGCCTTCGATCAGGGCCTGAAGCTAGCCGATGAGGGGATTCGAGACAATCGCCCGATTCGGGCTTATCCGCGTGCTTTTGCGCGGTTGATTTGGGCCCTGCCGCAGAGTAATCCTGCCCGGGACGCGAAAATGCGCGAATGTGCCGACGCCGCTCCGACGGGCAGGCGCGGGCGCCAGATGGAGGTCACGTATGACGTCGTTCGACGACCGCAAGAATGCCTATGAATCGAAGTTCGCCCATGACGAGGAACTGAAGTTCAAGGCGACGGCGCGGCGCAACAAGCTGCTGGGCCGCTGGGCCGCCGAGAAGATGGGGCTCACCGGCGAGGCGGCGGAAACCTACGCCAAGGACGTGGTGCTTTCCGACCTGCAGGAGCCCGGCGACGAGGATGTTTTCCGCAAGGTCCGCAAGGACTTCGACGAAAAGGGCGTGGACCAGTCCGACCACCAGATCCGCCGCACCATGGAGGAGCTGATGGGCGAGGCGGTCGCGCAGATCGAATCCCAAAAGAAATAGCCGTGCGGCCCTGATGGCCAGCAACCCCTTCGCGCAGGCACGGGCGGAGCGGCGCACGCTGCTCATGGGCTGGGCCACGCTCGGCTCGCCTTATGTGATCGAGCTGATGGGGGAGGCGGGCCTTGGCGCGGTCCTCATCGACCAGCAACATGGCATCGGCGGTTCTGACGATCTTGTGAACTGCCTGGTCGCGGCCCGCGCCGCGGGCCTGCCCGCGCTTGTGCGGCCGCGCGCCATCGACGCCGGGCTGATCGGCCAGGCGCTGGACGCGGGCGCGCATGGGGTGCTGTGCCCGATGGTGTGCACGGCCGGCGACGCCGAGCGCATCGTGCAGGCCTGCAAATATCCCCCGCGGGGCCGCCGGAGCTGGGGGCCATACCGCGGCAAGTTCCTCGCGGACGAAGAGTATTTCGCCGCCTCGGGCGCGCTGACCGTGGCGGGCGCGCAGATCGAGACGCGCGAGGCGCTGGACGCTCTCGACTCCATCCTGGCCGTGGACGGGCTCGACCTGGTTCTGGTCGGCCCCAACGACCTGGCGATCGCGCTGACGGGGGAGCGCGACATCCGCCGTCCGGAGGTCGTGGAGGCGATAGCCCTCGTGCTGGACAAGTGCAGGGAGCACGCGGTGATCCCGGCCATCTTCGCCAACGACATCGACTATGCCAGGCCGCTGGTGAAGGCCGGCTGGACAGTGGTCACGGTCAGCTCCGACGCAGGCCTGCTCTCGGGGGCGCTGAAATCGGTGGCGGCGGCGGTGGCAGGGGATCGGTCCTAGTCGCGCTGCCGATATTGGTTGGAACTGGACCCCGGCCTTCGCCGGGGTTTCGATCCCTATTTCCCCCCGACACACCCGAAACCCCGGCGAAGGCCGGGGTCTTGCCTAGTCGAGGACAGGTTTCCGGCCGGGGTCTGGTGCATTCGCTTGGGGCTATTCTTGTTTGCCCACAACTCCCGAAACCCCGGCGAAGGCCGGGGTCCAGACTGTAGGATGTATTACGGACGGCTCCCTCGGCTAGGACGAAGGCGGATACGAAGGGAAGAAGGGAAGATGGCAATGTGGCTTCGGATGGCGATGCTGATGCTGGCGGTTCTGATGGCGGGTCCCATGCGAGCCGCCGCCGCGCCGGACTATGCCTATCCGGCCATCGCGAAAGAGGGCGCGGCGCTGGACGCCTTCCTGCCGCCGGGATGGACCGTCGCCATGCGCACGGCGGGCGACCTGAACAGGGACAGCATCGATGACGTGGCCGCCGTGCTGGAGGCGGGGGAGAAAGCCACGCATCGGCGCGGCTGCAAGGCGGACGCCTTCGAGTCCGGGGCCGCGCCGCGCATCCTCGTTATCCTGCTGGGCAAGCCGGGCGGTGGCTTTACCCTCGCCGCGCAGGAGAACCAGTTGCCGGCGCGGGCGGACGAGGGCGGCGTGTTCGGCGATCCGCTGGAGAACCTGACCATCGAGCGCGGCACGCTGCTGCTGCACCACTATGGCGGCTCGGCATGGCGCTGGTCCATCGGTTTCCGCTTCCGCCAGCAGGACGGCGGCTGGTTCCTGATCGGCTACACCGAGGAGCACTATCACAATGTCAGCCAGTATGTGCGCCGCTACGACTACAACACGCTGACCTCGAAGATCGAGGTCACCTCCACCGGCGAGGACGGCAAGCCCGGCTGCCGGAGCTGTCTCGAGGGCGAGTCCTGCCCGAAGACGCCCGCGTGCAGGCCGGGCGAGAAGAAGATGCCGAAGGAGACCGTGCTGCTCGCCGCGCCCAAGCGGCCGCTACTCGCGCTCAAGGACGTGTTCTGCGCGCAGGACCTGGGCAAGCTGCTGCCGGTGGTGGGGGAGCGGTAGGGGGTACAGAGTTATATAATCCCGACCGACTCCCGGCTAATCTCCGGCTAGCCTGCCTATTACTATCAAATGGCGCAGGCGACTGCTCTCGAACTGCGAGGGTTTATGAGCTATGATTGTGCATATGCAGGATGGGGATGGGGGAGAACTTGAATCCTTGGCCGGTAATTCCAAATGACGCAATTGAGTACTTTCGACGCGCATTTGCAGAGGCAAACAGGGTCGCCGCCGAACGCATTGTTACTGTTCCGAATATTCGAGAAACAACGTTAGACGACGCAGTGGTCGATGCATTGATCCCCTTCTCACCCCCTAAACGGCTACAGTCGGGTACCGTAGTCGAAATGGACATACACAACATTGGGGGGCTCCGGCGGCTTTATCATTGGGAGACTGCGGATATTGCGGTCCTCGTCTTCGTTTACCGGGGGCGACAGATGATTGCGCAAAAGATCGGATTGCTTCAGACGAAGCGATTGTTTCCGAAGAACAACGAGGTGCTCGACGACGATCGCGAAGGATTTCGGTATGGGATGAACACTTTTCTGAACAGAGATTCGCGATCGCCTCTTGCAGTCTTGAATCGGGATTTTGTGTTTGACCAGACTTGCATTTACGGGTCGCTGAAGGCAGCCAGCGAACAGGTCACATCGATAAATCATCTAAATGAGAAATTCGGCGAATCCGTCTACTACATGTTTTACAACCCCCCCACGGTTCCGGTCAGGATCAAATATCCTCTCCGATCCAAGCGATTAGTTAAAAGTGTCAAGCTTGGGTGTAGGGTCTTCACGACCAACGAGATTCACAGAGTCTTAAAGACGCTACAGAATGGTCGCAGCCCATCGCTCGATATGATCCGTCGTGGCGGAAAGTCGAGCAATTGGCGATTGGACAGTTGGGTTGCCGATCTATTGCTGCGATGCAAGTCGGGTCAGAGGTTCGACGATGATATGAAAGAGTTAGTATTCACGCTGTTGGAAAGGCGATCCGGACCAATTGGTGCAGCAATCGCTGTTTCTGTGGCCCTACCCAACGACTAGAGATGGTACTAGCCCTGCTGCATCGTTTTGCGCGGCTGGCTCTTTAGATTCACCCCCCTACCCGAACACCCTCTTGAAGATCGTATCCACATGCTTCGTGTGGTAGCCGAGGTCGAACATGGCGCGGATGTCCTTCTCGGGGAGCGCCTTGCGCATCTCCTTGTCGGCGAGCAGCTCGGTGAGGAAGTCGGCGCCCTTTTCCCAGACCTTCATGGCGTTGCGCTGGACCAGCCGGTAGGCGTCCTCGCGCGACACGCCCGCCTGGGTCAGCGCCAGCATGACGCGCTGTGAATGCACGAGGCCGCCGAGGCGGTCGAGGTTGGCCTTCATGCGCTCGGGGTAAACCAGCAGCTTGTCGATGAGGCCGGTGAGGCGGGCGAGCGCGAAGTCCAGCGTCACGGTGGCGTCGGGGCCGATCATGCGCTCCACCGAGGAGTGGGAGATGTCGCGCTCGTGCCACAGGGCCACGTTCTCCATGGCCGGCAGCGCATAGGCGCGTACCATGCGTGCGAGGCCAGTGAGGTTTTCCGACAGGACGGGATTGCGCTTGTGGGGCATCGCCGACGAGCCCTTCTGGCCGGGCGAGAAATATTCCTCCGCCTCCAGCACTTCCGTGCGCTGGAGGTGGCGGACCTCGACGGCCAGCCGCTCGACCGAGGAGGCGATGACGGCCAGCGTGGCGAAATACATGGCGTGGCGGTCGCGCGGGATGACCTGGGTGGAGACCGGCTCGGGGACGAGGCCCATCTTCTTCGCCACATGCGCCTCCACGCGGGGGTCGATGGTGGCGAAGGTGCCCACGGGGCCGGAGATGGCGCAGGTGGCGACCTCTTTGCGCGCGGCGACGAGGCGCTCGCGGGCGCGGGAGAACTCGGCCCAGGCCTGGGCCATCTTCAGGCCGAAGGTGGTGGGCTCGGCATGGATGCCGTGGCTGCGGCCGATGCAGACGGTCTTCCTGTGCTCCTTCGCCCGGCGCTTCAGCGCCTTCAGCAGGGCGTCCAGATCGGTGAGCAGGATGTCGGCGGCGCGCACGAGCTGCACGTTGAAGCAGGTGTCGAGCACGTCCGACGAGGTCATGCCCTGATGCACGAAGCGCGCCTCGGGGCCCACATGCTCGGAGAGGCTCGTCAGGAAGGCGATGACGTCGTGCTTCACCTCGCGCTCGATCTCGTCGATGCGGTCCACGTCGAAGCCGCCCTTCTCGCGCACGGCCTTGGCCGCGGCTTTCGGGATGATGCCCAGTTTCGCCATGGCGTCGCAGGCGTGGGACTCGATCTCCAGCCAGATGGAGAAGCGGGTCTGCGGCTCCCAGATGGCGGCCATTTCGGGGCGGGTGTAGCGCGGGATCATGGGCGGGCTCGGCTCCTGCGGTGGGCAGGGCTGGTCTATCAGGAAGGGGCCGGGGCCTCAATCCGCCTGCGGAACGCAGGTGTGGATGGCCTAATCGGCCTCGCGGGGGCCGACCACGGCGAGGATCAGGCCCGCGGCCAGCAACAGGCCGAGGATGGCGACGTTCAGCGAGCTGAGCAGGAAGAACACGAAGTTGTAGAAGCCGCCCAGGGAGGTCCAGTAGAGCCCGCCGAGGCTGACGTCGGTGGTGTTGGGGCTGGCCAGGTAGTTGCGGAGCACGTCGAGCATGCCGCCGAGGGCGCAGAAGAGCAGGGCGAAGACGACCAGCCCGTAGAGGAAGCGGATGGCGAAGCCGCGCCGGGCGGCGAAGATCTGCAGGGCCCAGGAGGCGAGCCCGGCGATGACGCCGGCGACGGCGGTGAGCTGCAGGCTCTGGCGCACATGCTCGCTCATGATGCGGCCGGGGGCCATGTAGTCGGCGAGCAGGACGGCGGCGATGGACACGCCGATGACGCCCGCGAACAGGATGGCGAGCACCACGCCGACGGCCGTGTTCAGGGTATCTCCCTTCATGACTTTCCCTCAAAAGCCTCCCCGCGCGGGAGGCGCCCCGTTCCGTGGCCCACCATAGCCGCTCGGGGTGGCGGCCCGCAATCGGGACGCGGAGGGGCCACGGTCAGGGCGCCTGCCAGGTGACGGCCAGATAGCGCAGGTCCGGTCCCTCGAAGCCGACCCGGTAGCCGGCGAGAATGACCGCGAAGACGCGCCTGCCCTGGGCCGGCTCGTGCACGATCACGTCGGAGATGGCATAGCGCAGCGGGCAGCCCCGGCTTTCCGGCAGGCCCGCATCGGCATGCATCTCGACCGGCTCGCCGTCGGGCGGGGCCGCGGTCAGGCGGAACCCGGCGCTGCCCTCGGGGCTGAAGCTCACGCAATGGCCGGTGGCGGGGAAGGCGAGGGGCTCGAGGCGGAAGGTCCAGGGCTCCCGGGCGGTGAGCACGCGGCTGGCGTTGACGGTGACCGCGTGGGGGTCGGCGCTCAGCTCGAAGGCGGGGTTGCTTGCCAGCACGCGGCCGGGATGGGTGATCAGCGATTTCTTCAGCACGGTGGCCGCCTGGGCGATGGCATCGCGCCGGGCCCATTTGACCTCCGCCTTTTCGTCCTTCAGCAGGACGCGCACGGGCGACCCCTCGACCCAGCTATCGGTGGCGGTGTCGATGACGAAAATGTCCGCATAGGGAAAGCCGGACCCATCCTGTACGCCGTATTGCTCAAAGGCGAAATACTTCCCGTCCGGCGAGAAGCCGAGGATGACGCGCTCCGCGAAGTCGCCGGCGAAGGCGCTGATGGCGACGGCCTGCATCAGCAGGGCAAGAGCGATGCCCGGCAGCGTGCGTCTCATGGTCCCGTTCCGGATGTGCCGAAGCGGTCGCGCCAGGCGGGCAGCCCGGCAGGGGCGCCCTCGAAGGGGGTCGCTTCGTAGATGGCGCGGGCGACGGCGCGGGCGAGCGCATTGGCGCAGGAGGCGCCGAGCTGCGACAGGATGGCGGAGTTGCAAGGGCCTTCCCGGCGGCCGGTGGAGATGGCGAAGACCACGTCGCCGTCCAGCGGCGTGTTGATGGGGTAGATGGCGCGCGCCAGGCCCGCATGAGCCATGACGGCCACCCGCCGCAGATGCGCCTTGTCGAGCTTCAGGTCGGTGGCGACCACGGCGAGGGTGGTGGACTGCGACGGCGGTCCGGGTTTCATGCGAACCGAGATGTCCACGGCCGAGGATGCGCGGGGCCAGCCGAGCCCGCCGAACTCGCAGCCGTATTCCAGCGGCGCGGCCCAGAAGTGCGGGCCCTCGCCGATGGTAACGGAACCGACGGCATTGACGGCCACCAGCGCGCCGGCGATGACGCCGTCCGGCGTGATCTCGCTGGCGCTGCCGAGGCCGCCCTTCAGGTTGACGGTGGTGGCGCCATAGCCCGCCCCGGCGGTGCCGAGTGCGAAGGCGGTTGAAGCCGCGTCGCAGGCCGCCAGCGCAAGACCCTGATAGGGAGTCTGTTTCTGCCAGGACTTGTCGCCGCCGTTGAGCAGGTCGAACAGGATCGCCTGGGGCACGATGGGTACGCGGGCGGTGGCCACGGGGAAGCCTATGCCGCGCTCCCGGAGCCAGGCCTGGACACCGGTGGCGGCGTCGAGGCCGAAGGCGGAGCCGCCGGAGATCACCAGGCCGTGGATGTCGTCGATGGAGCCCTCGGGCTCCAGCGCGTGGCTCTCGCGGGTGCCTGTGGCGCCGCCGCGCACGTCGATGGCGGCGGTCATGGCATGGCCGGGCCCGTCGGGCAGAACCACGGTTACGCCGGAGCGCAGCTTCCCGTCATGGGCATTGCCCACGCGCAGGCCGGGCACGTCGGTGATGAGGTTGGCGGGGCCGGTACGGGGCATGGGTGCGCGCGGGAGCCGGTTTTGAAGGATCGCCGGCGACCATGCCACGGCGGGGAGAGACGGTCCATGTGTGCGTTGGCGGCCATGGAAAAGGCCCGCCCCCCAGAAGGGCGGGCCCACATCGCGTTCAGGCGAAAGCTGCGATCAGTCGATCTGATCGTAGGTGCCGCCTTTCCACTCGTAGAAGGCATAGGGCGGCAGGTTCGGGTCGCCCTTCTTGTCGAACTTGAACTTGCCGATGACGGTGTCGAACTCGGTCGTGTTCAGGGCGGCGATGACCTTCTTGGCGTCGAGCGAACCGGCCTTCTCCACCGCCTGCTTCCAGGCCTGGATGGTGGCGTAGGTGTAGAGCACGTAGCCTTCCGGCTCGATGCCCTTCTCCTTGAAGCGGGCGACGATGTCCTT
>JBFWSL010000152.1:0-9677 GCA_050248375.1 Hyphomicrobiales bacterium
AGGAACGCTTTGGTCCCGATGCGCCCGAAGCGGACTGGTTATGCTCCCATTGAGTTTTGTCCGTGACCCAAGTGGCCTTGAAAGTCGCCTCCTGACATCCATATACCATCCGACCAGATGGTTATTGGATGGAAGCGCTATGCCCGACAATGTCCGCGAACTCCGGTCGAAGCCCCCCGAGACCGAAAAAATTACGATCAATCTGGGTTATGTCGACTTGGGTCACGTCGATCTTATGGTGCGGGAAGGGTTCTACTCGAACCGGACCGATTTCATTCGGACGGCGATCCGCAACCAGCTCGAACGTCACGCCGACGTCGTCAAGCAATCCTACGCCCGGAAAAGTCTGGACCTCGGCCTGCGGGATTACAGCCGCGAGCAACTCGAAGCGGCGCGGCGAGCCGGTGAGATGTTGCACATCAATGTTCTAGGGCTTGCAAGCATCGGCCACGATGTCACGCCCGAACTCGCTCGCGCGACCATTGCCTCGGTCTCGGTGCTGGGAGCATTGCACGCCAGTCCCCTGGTAAAGGCCGCTCTCGCCGACAGGATGAGGTGAAGACGATGCTCAACCAAGATGCAATTCGCGAAGCCACACGCCTCACGCGCGAGGGCCAACTCGCCGAGGCCACGGCGCTCCTTCAGCGCATGCTGCGCGGTGAGAGCACGCCACCGCGCACGAGCGGGCGCACCGCTCTTCTAGAACGCGAGCCGCCAACCATTGACGCGAAGGCCGATCCTTTCGATGGGCCGGATAGTCCGCACCTCGGGCGGGCCACACCCGCCCAGCCGTCCGTGCTTCGCCCGCTGCTCGACCGCGCGCAGATGCGCCCGGGATTCTCTTTGCGGGATGGGGTCAAGCGCGCCCCGCCGTCCATACGCGACATCGTGCCCGAGGGCGCAAGGTTCATCGAAGGGACCTATAGTAACGCGGCGGGAAGCCGTGCCTACAGGCTCTTCATCCCCAGCCATTATCAGAAGGGGCAACCACTTCCCTTGGTCGTCATGCTGCACGGCTGCACCCAGTCGCCGGACGATTTCGCGGCCGGCACAAGGATGAATTTCATCGCAGAAGAGCAGACATGCTTCGTGGTCTATCCTGCACAGCGCAGCGACGCCAACCACGCGAAATGCTGGAACTGGTTTCGTACGGCCGACCAGCAGCGGGACAGCGGCGAGCCTTCGCTGATCGCGGGTATCACGCGCCAGATCATGCGCGACTATTCGGTTGATCCAAAGCGAGTCTACGTTGGTGGACTGTCGGCCGGAGGCGCCGCTGCCGCCATCATGGGAGCAACGCACAACGATCTGTACGCGGCAATTGGTGTGCATTCCGGCCTCGCCTGCGGGGCCGCCATTGATCTCCCCTCCGCGTTTGTCGCCATGCGGCAAGGCGGCAGGTCCGATGACATGGTCATTCCCGGTGACCGGCTTCCTGTCCCGACTATTGTTTTTCACGGCGATCGCGACACGACGGTCCATCCCAACAATGTCGATCAAATTCGTAAGCTGGTCCTGAGAGCGACGGGCACGCAAAAGAAGGTGCATCGCGGGCAAGTACCGGGGGGGCACGCCTATCCGATCGAGGAGCTCGATCGCTGGGATCAATCGAACCTGGTCGTTTGCCGACGATCACAAACCTTTCGAACGAACCAGTCAGCCATTACAGAGCTCGAAGCATCCAGCTTTTGAGCATTTCGCTCGAATGGTGTAGAGTTGTTGGTGACCCAACGTGCTCACCGCATCCTCAGAATGACTAGACGTTGTCGAGGATGAAGAACACGTTGGATCACAGACTACCGGCCCCAAACCCATACCCCAGCGATTTCTCGACTTAGCAAGAATTCCTTCTTGTTCAATGCGATATCTTCCGAGGGAATACTGCTGCACAACCACCCCTCCGGCGACCCCTCGCCGTCCCAGGCGGACATCGAGATGACCCGCCAGATCGTCGAGGCGGCCAGGAAGCTCGGCATCGTGGTCCACGACCACGTCATCGTCGGCCGCGAGGGCCACGCCAGCTTCCGTGGGTTGGGACTGCTGTAGGGCCCGGCCTGGCGCACGGCCCGGCGGAGAGACCTGCGAAACCCGCAGCGAAGGCCGGGGTCCACCTCCGGGACACCATCCGGACCGCGAAATCTCGACCCCGGGTCAAGCCCGGGGTTTCGGAATTTCCTCACAAACCTCTATCTCGAAACGATGACAGTGCGCGGCGGGGCAGGCGCATCGGGTTTCGGAATTCCTTCACAAGCCTCAAGCTCGAAACCCCGGCGCAGGCCGGGGTCATATCTCATCTCAACCTCGAAACCCGCAGAGAAGGCCGGGGTCCGGAGTCATCTGGACAACCTGGCGCCGCGGCTACATCCGCTCCACGGCGATGGTCTCACCGGAGCGCACACTGGCCATGATCTTCACGTCTTCCACGGCGCGGCCCCAGATATTGGCGGGGCTAGCCAGACGCGTTTCGTCGCCGCGCGACACGGGCGTGCGCCCGTAACCGATAGCGATGGCATCGCCGTCGGTCCAGAAGGCGATTTCGCCCGGGATGACCACGTCGCGCGCATCCGCCTCCCGCTCCAGGCTGACGGGCGTGGAGAAGTAGACTTCCTCGCCCCAGGTCTGCGCGCGCGCCTTGAAGGGCGCGGCGTCCCACAGGGCCTGGGCTGTCGGTGTATCGAGAAGTTCGACGGTGAGCGAAACGCCGCCGGCCGTGATTCGCAACTGTCTCACGGTCCCGCCCGGATCAGGCCGGGTTCGGGCCGAACAGCAACACGGCGTTGAGGCCGCCGAAAGCGAAGGAGTTCGACATGGCGTATGTCAGCTCGCGCTTGCGCGGCGCTTTCGGCGTGTAGTCGAGATCGCACTCGGGATCCGGCTCTTCCAGTCCGATGGTAGGAGGAGCGATGTTCTCCTTGAGGGCGCGGATCGACGCCACCGCCTCGATGCCACCGCCCGCGCCCAGGCAATGCCCGTGCATGGACTTGGTCGAGGAGATGGAAATGCCCTCGGCGTGCTTGCCGAACACGCGCTTGATGGCGCGCGTCTCGTTGATGTCGTTCACCGCTGTCGCGGTACCGTGCGCGTTGATGTACTGGACGTCGCCGGGCGCCAGCCGGGCGTCGTCGAGCGCCATCTGCATGGCCGTCGTCGCCCCGTCGATGGAGGGGTTGACCATGTCGGCGGCGTCCGAAGTGGTGCCGTAGCCGACCAGCTCGGCAAGGATGTTCGCGCCGCGCGCCTTGGCGTGCTCGAATTCCTCCAGCACCAGGATGCCGGCGCCTTCGGCCAGAACGGTGCCGTTGCGGTTCTTGGCGAAGGGACGCAACCCGTCGGGGCTGAGCACGCGCATCGCCTGCCAGGCGCGCTGGGCGCCCCAGTTGAGGGAGGCTTCCGAAGCGCCGGCGATGCCCAGATCGACCACATTCTCGCGGATCATGCGGTAGACCGTGCCGATGGAATGGGCCGCGGTCGAGCAGGCGCTGACGATGCCGAAGGTCGGGCCGGTGATGCCATATTCGATGCTGACATGCGCGGCGGCGGAAGAGCCGATGGACTTCAGCAGGGTGAGCGGGTGGGTAGCGCGCTTGTTCTCCTTGAAGAGCATCTTGTAGGAGAATTCCAGCGTCGTCAGGCCGCCCACGCCCGATCCGATGATCGAAGCGGCGCGGTAGCGCTTGTCGCCCTTGAGCGGAACTTCCAGCCCGGACTGCGCCACGGCCTCCGCGGCCGCGCAGCCCGCGAACTGCGAATAGCGGTCGGCAAGCAGGAACTGCTTGCTCTGCAGGCGCTCGCGCGGATCGAAGTCCGGCACCTCACCCGCGATGGTGATGTACAGGTCCTCGGTCGAGAAGTTCTGGATCGGGCGGATGCCGCAGGAGCCCGTCTGCATGGCTCCCCAGAATTTTTCGACGCCCGTGCCCAGAGGCGTGACAACGCCCGTACCGGTTACGACGACGCGCCTGCGCCCATTGGAATTCGACATGTTCAGAGTTGCCCAGCCTGTTGGCGGAAAAAAGCCCTAGCGGGATCAGGCAGCGGCGCCCGATGCCTTCGATTCCGCGATCAGGGACTTCACCTTCTCGACCACGGACCCAACGGTCGAGAAATCCTCGACCTCTTCATTCGCATTATAGGGAATCTCGATCCCGAATGTATCCTCGATATCGAACACGATAACCGCCAGGTCCAGGGACTCGATGCCGAGATCGCTCAGCGGCGTCTCAAGGCTGACGGGCTTGGACGGATCCTTCATGTTCTTCTTGAGGATATCGATAATCTTGGTCGCCACTTCTTCCATATCGCTCTCCCTGCCCCGGCTGTCCCGGGGCTGATCCTTCTTCAAGGGGAACCGCTAAATCAGGCGCACTTCAAGAGCAAGCCGCGCGTCCCATTAGTCTTAAAAACCCGCAGAGTCTAGCTGGCCGGTGGCCACTTACAAGCATACCGCCACGCGAACCGGCAACCGCTACCTTCAGCCTCCCCCGACGGCCTCGCAAGCCATGTGGGCGCACAATGGCAAAAATGCAAGGGATTCTGGCTATTTGTCCCCAAAATCATGCCCCACTTCAATTCTTGTTTCGTGATATGATCATAAAAACGGCAGCAAAAATGAGGCCATGCGGGAGGCCGCTTACCAAAATGCCCAAAACCGGACCAAACGCCGCACCGCAGCAATATCCGTGGCTGGGGGCCTATCCGCAGGGAATCCCCTGGGACAAGACCTACAAGCCGCGCATTCTCTCCGAAATCCTGGATGATTCGGCCTCCCGCTTCGCCGGTCAGCCTTGCACCAGCTTCCTGGGCCGCACCCTGACCTATGGCGAGATTGGCCGCATGGCCGACCGGACCGCCGCCGCGCTGCAGGCCATGGGCGTCGGCAAGGGATCCCGCGTGGGCCTGCTGCTGCCCAACACGCCCACCTACATCGTCTTCTATTTCGCCATTCTGAAGGCCGGCGGGACGGTGGTGAACTTCAACCCGCTCTACACGGTCGAGGAACTGCGCCACCAGATCAGGGACAGCGGCACCGGGATCATGGTCACCCTCGACCTCGTCATGACCTTCAGGAAGGTCGAACCGCTGCTCCAGGAGGGAAGCCTCGAAAAGGCCATCGTCTGCCCTTTCGCCGAACTGCTGCCCGGCCTCAAGTCGCTGCTGTTCCGGCTGTTCAAGTCCGGTGACGTCGCGAAAGTGTCGCGTTCGCCCGCCGCCGCGAAGATTCTCGACGGTCGCACCCTCATGGAGTCCGATGCGCCCTTCAAGCCCCCCGCCATCGACCCCGGCAAGGACATCGCCGTCCTGCAATACACCGGCGGCACCACCGGCACCCCCAAGGGCGCCATGCTCACCCACGCCAATCTCAGCGTCAACGTGCAGCAGGTGCTCGACTGGGCGGAGGTCCTCTCTCCCGGCCAGGAACGCATCATGGCGGTGCTGCCCTTCTTCCACGTCTTCGCCATGACCGCCGTCCTGAACTTCGGCGTATCCAAGGGCTCGCTGCTGATCCTGATGCCGCGCTTCGAGCTGAAGGAAGCCCTGCAGCTCATCGACAGCCACAAGGCGACCATGCTGCCGGGCGTGCCCACCATGTACAACGCCATGATCAATTCGCCGGACCTCGGCCGCTACGACCTGACCACGCTGAAGTTCTGCATCTCCGGCGGCGCGGCCCTCCCCATCGAGGTGAAACGCGCCTTCGAGACGCTCACCGGCTGCAAGCTCGTGGAAGGCTACGGCCTGAGCGAGACCTCTCCGGTCGCCACCTGCAACCCGCCGCAGGGCCCCGTCCGCGAAGGCTCCATCGGCCTGCCCCTGCCCGGAACGGTCATCTCCATCCGCTCCATCGACGACCCGGAAAAGGAAATGCCGCTGAAGGAAAACGGAGAGATCTGTATCGCCGGACCGCAGGTCATGCCCGGCTACTGGGAGAAGCCGGAGGAAACGGCGGATGCTTTCACCGGCAGGTTTTTCCGCACCGGCGACGTCGGCTACATGGATTCGGAAGGCTTCACCTACATCGTTGACCGCCTGAAGGACATGATCAACGCGTCGGGCTTCAAGGTCTATCCGCGCCGCATCGAGGAGGCTCTCTACGAGCACCCCGCCGTGGAGGAAGTGACCGTCATCGGCATTCCCGACGAATACCGCGGCGAGGCGCCCAAGGCTTTCGTGAAGCTGCGCAAGAATGGCAAGGCGAGCGAGGAAGAGCTGTTCGAGTTCCTAAAGCCGAAGATCTCGAAGATCGAGATGCCGGCCGAGATCGAGTTCCGGGACGTGCTGCCCAAGACCATGATCGGCAAGCTGTCCAAGAAAGAACTGCGGCAGGAAGAGGAACCCTCTCCTGCCGCTGATTGATGCACTAAATTTTGACGGAGGCGCCGCTCAGGGCTCGCGGACAATGCAGTCCGCGCCTTCCGACTTCAGCCGGTTGCAGAAGTTGACGGCCAGCGACTGCTCGCCGATCGGCCCGACGCGCACCCGGTACCACACGCCCTTGGAGCCGAGGTCGGCCATCTGCACGTTCGGGGAAATGCTTCCCAGCAGATGCGGATAGCGCTGCTGCATCTCGCTGTAGGCCTGCAGCGCGTCACGCTGCGTCTGCCGCGCGAGCACCTGCACGTGGTAGCCCCGGTCGGTCGCCATCGGGCGCGGGGCCGGCCGCGGGATGGCCGCCGTCGTCTCCGGGGGCGGCCTGCGGGCCTGCGGAGCGGGCGGCGAATAGGTCTGGGCCGGAGGCGGCGTCACCGCGGCCTGGCGCTGCGGAGCGCGCGCGGGAGGCGGTGTGTAGGCCGGGGCCTGCTGCGGTTCGGGCCGGGTCAGCGCGGCCTCGCGCTGGGGCTGCGGCGCGGGCTCGGCCGCCTGCGGCGCGGCGGCATAGGCCCTGGGCGGCGCGGCCGGCGTGGCGGCGGGCCTCGGCGTGGCCGCGGCAGCGACAGGAGCGGGCGCCGGGGCCGGCTTCGAGGCCACCATCGGCGCCGCGGGCGTCTCGGTCCGGGTCCAGTATTTCGTGCGGCACGGCCAGCCGCTGGACAGGCAGCCGCGGATTTCCACCTGCTTCGCGGAAGCCAGCGAAATGTGCTTCAGGTAATAGGCCTTGCCGTCCTCGGGGCTGTAAATCTCCCCTGTCCAGGCCTTGTCGCCGATTTTCTTGGTGTTCTGGAGGATATCCATGCCGATGATCGGCCGGCCCTTCAGCTTGGGATCGGGGTTGAGTTCATCCCGGTAGGGTTTGCCGCGCTCGTCCACCGGATCCTTCAGCCACACGATCTTGCTGCAGATGGCGTCTCCGCAGGGATAAAGCTCGACCTTGGCCTTCTGGTCATCGGTCAGCCAGGTGCCAAAGGAGTTTTCCTCCGCGGCGTCGGCCGCCGCCAACGGCCAGAACACGGCAGCCAGGGAAAGGGCAAAAAACGGGTTTCGCATGGGATGCACTCCTCCGTGCCGGAGGTCATGCCCGACCTCGGGACGGCTTCTCAGTCCTGTCATATACGTACGGCTCATTGAACAAACCGTTAATCCTTGCCCCCGTCTGACACACTCGCGGCACCCTCCAGGATTGCCGCGACCCCCATTCCGCCCGCGGTACAGATCGAAATCAGCCCGCGCCCTCCGCCGTTGGCCGACAGAATCTTCGCCAGCGCGCCCACTATTCTGGCGCCAGTCGCGGCAAAAGGATGGCCAAAAGCTATGCTCGAGCCCTTTATGTTCATTTTCTTCCGGTCAATCGCGCCCAGCGGCTTGTCGCGGCCAAGAACCCGCCTGCAATAATCCGCGGATTCCCAAGCCTTCAACGTGCACAGCACCTGGGCGGCGAAGGCCTCGTGAATCTCATAGTAGTCAAAATCCTGCAGGTCGAGCCCCGCCCGCGTCAAAAGATTACTAACGGCAACGGTCGGAGCCATCAAAAGTCCCTCCCCCGCCACGAAGTCCAGCGCCGCCGTCTGGCCCATGGTCAGGTAGGCCTGGATCGGCAATCCGCGCTTCTTCGCCCAGTCCTCGCTGGCCAGCAGCGCGGTGGCCGCTCCGTCGGTCAGCGGCGTCGAATTGGCCGCCGTCAGCGTCCCCTTGCCCGAGGACCGGTCGAAGGCCGGCTTCAGCTCGGCCATCGCCTGCAGGTCGATGTCGGGCCTCAGGTTGTTGTCCCGGAAGACGCCGTTGCAGGGCACCAGCAGGTCGTCCATGAAACCTTCTTCATAGGCGGCCGCGGCCTTCTTGTGACTCTCGTAGGCGAGCTGGTCCTGCTCCTTGCGGCCAATGTCCCACTGCTTGGCCATCAGCTCCGCATGCTCGCCCATGGAAAGACCGGTGCGCGGCTCCGCCGTGCTGGGAGCCTGCGGGGCCAGCTCCCCCGGCGACATTCCCTTGAACACCGCGAGCTTCTCGCCGAGGCTGCGTGCCCGGCTCAGCTTCACCAGCCGCTGGGCGAACTTGCGCTGGAACACCACCGGCGCGTCGCTGATCGTATCGCTGCCCATGGCGATGCCGCATTCGAGTTCGCCCGAGGCGATGCGTCCGGCGATATTGAGACCCGCCACCAGGCTGGTGCCGCAGGCCTGCATCATGGTCGTGCCCGGCGACGACGGCGCCAGCTTCGACCCGATCACCGCCTCGCGCGCCAGGTTCCAGTCCTTGGCGTGGGTGACCACCGCGCCGCCCATCACCTCGTCGATATGCACGCCGTCCAGCCCGAAGCGGTCGGCGAGACCGTTCAGCGCCGTGATCATCATGTCCAGGTTGGTCAGATCCGCATAACCGGTATAGGAGCGGCAAAAGGGAATCCGCACGCCACCTATTACCGCTACCCGACGCATCGTGTTGCCCGCCATCGCGCGCTCCCTCAAGCCGCCTGCGCGGCGCTCTTGCCGCGTTCCCTGGCGAGATAATGCAATGGCCCGCCGCGGAAGGGCGCGAAGCCGGTTCCGAAGATCACGCCCGCGTCCACATGGTCGGCGCTCTCCACCACCTGGTCGGCGAGACAGCGCTCGCATTCGTCGAGCATGGGCTTCACCAGTTCCCGCCCCAGCCTGGCAAGGTCTTCCTCGTCGTATTTCGCTTCCTCGCGCACCGGCTTGCCCTTGTCCCACTTGTAAATGCCTTCACCGGACTTCTTGCCCAGCTTGCCGGCCTTGACCAGCCGGTCGAGCTCGGTCTCCTGCCCTTCCGGCACCGCGCCAAGCTCGCGCGCGACCGTGGCGGAAATATCGAGGCCGACCACGTCGGCCAGCTCCAGCGGCCCCATGGGCATGCCGAACTTGAGCGCCGCCTGGTCCACCTTTTCCCGCGGCGTGCCTTCCTGGTAGCGCCGCACCGCCTCGGCCATGTAGGGCACCAGCACGCGGTTGACCAGGAAACCCGGACCGTCCTTGCAGATCAGCGGAAACTTCTTGATTGCGGTGACGAAGGCCGCGCCCTTGCGCACCTCCTCCTCGCGCGACTTCGCGCCGCGCACCACTTCCACCAGCGGCAGGCTGGCGACGGGGTTGAAGAAGTGCAGCCCGATCAGCCGGCCCGGATCCGACAGCGGCTCGGCGATGTCGGCAATGGCCAGCGACGACGTGTTCGTCGCCAGTATGGCGCCCGGCTTCAGGCGGTTCTCCAGCGACTTGAAGACTTTCTGCTTGATGTCGAGCCGCTCCACGATGGCCTCGATCACCACGTCGGCGCGCGGCACGTGAATG
>JBFWSL010000153.1:0-9671 GCA_050248375.1 Hyphomicrobiales bacterium
GCCGGTTGGTCATGATGTAGAGGAATGCGCCACGCTCCATCAGTCTCTCCACGGCCAGCCCCTGGGCGACGGCGAGGGATCGCAAATTCCGATGATCATGACGGTAGGACAATTTCCGAGCCAAGAAGAAACCCGGCAACGCCCTATGGCCTCCGGCTCCGGCTTTCGCTGGACCCCGGCCTGCGCTGCGGGTTTCGCTTTTTTTGTGCGGGCTACTGGCTGGACCCCGGCCTGAAGCCGGGGTTTCGTACCCTCTTCCGTCTCACAGCCTGGCGAAACCCCGGGCTTGACCCGGGGTCCATGCTGCTTGGGGGGCCCGGTTGCGCTTCTTGCTTGGACCCCGGCCTTCGCTGCGGGTTTCGCTTTTTTTTGTGCGGGCTACTGGCTGGACCCCGGCCTGAAGCCGGGGTTTCGTACCCTCTTCCGTCTCACAGCCTGGCGAAACCCCGGGCTTGACCCGGGGTCCATGCCGTTTGGGATCCGTTGCGTTCATCCCTGGACCCCGGCTTTCGCCGGGGTTTCGCATCCCTCCTGTGTCCGCGGCCTGGCGAAACCCCGGCGAAAGCCGGGGTCCGTCTAGAACTGCGCCTCGTCCACGGCGACGGAGCGGTGGCTCTCGGGGGCTGTTCCGGTGAGGGCCGCGTGCGGGGTCGCCGGGCCGAGGTCGGCGGTCAGGGCCCAGATGGCGACCAGGATGGCTCCGGCGAAGGATGCAAGAAACGCGGGCAGAATGATCAACGATCGCATGGGGGTGCTCCTTTTCTTCTCGTTGTTCACGCCCCTCCCTATTGGCTAACGTTGCGGTATGTGGTGTCGGGGGCGGCTGTTTCAATGGCCGTCACGACACAGTGTTTGCAGGGCTAACGCCCTGTAAACGCTTTGTGATCCTGCATCTGGCCAATCGGGGGGCGCATTGGCGGTCGTGCATTTCCTGATCTCCCGGCTGGGCCAGGCCGTCTTCGTGATGCTGTGCATCGCGCTGGTGGGCTTCCTGGTGCGGGAAGGGCTAGGCGATCCCGCGCGGGAACTGGTGGGGGAGGCGGCGTCGGAGACGGCGCGGCATGCGTTGCGCGAGCGGCTGGGGCTCAACGATCCCTGGATCGTGCAGTATCTGCGTTTCCTGGGGGACGCGGCGCGGGGCGACCTCGGCATGTCCTACACCTTCAAGCGTCCGGCGCTGGAGGTGATCCTCGGCAAGTTCCCGGCGACCTTCGAACTGGTGCTGTCGGCGGCGCTGGTCGTCGCCGCCATATCGCTGCCGGGCGGCATCTATTGCGCGGTGCGTCCGCGCGGCGGGCTGGCGCGGCTGCTGATGGGAGTGAGCGTGGCGGGCCTGTCCATGCCGGTATTTCTCACCGGCATCCTGCTGATCGCGCTGTTCTCGGTGGAGCTGGGCTGGCTGCCGTCCTACGGGCGCGGGGAGACGGTGGCGCTGGGAAGCTGGGACACCGGCTTCCTCACGCCGGACGGGCTGGCGCATCTGCTGCTGCCCGCGCTGACGCTCTCCTCGATCATGGTGCCGCTGTTCCTGCGGCTGGTGCGGGCCCAGATGCTGGAGGCGCTGTCGCAGGACTATGTGCGCACGGCGCGCGCCAAGGGCGCTCCGCCAGTGACGGTGTGGCTGTCCCATGCGCTGCGCAACGCGGCCATTCCGCTGGTCACGCTGGGCGGGCTGCAATTCGGGGCGCTGCTCGCCTACACCGTACTGACCGAGACGGTGTTCCAGTGGCCGGGCATGGGGTTCCTGTTCCTGGACGCGGTCGCGCGCACCGACACGCCCCTGATCATCGCCTATATCGTCTTCACGGGCGCGCTCTTCGTCGCCGTGAACACCCTGGTGGACGTGGCCTACCTGCTGCTCGACCCGAGGGTGACGTTCTCGGAGCCGCGCGCATGACCCCCGGTTCCGGGTCCGGAGGGGCGTGGCTTCGCCGTCTGCGCGGCGACCGCACCGCCATGGCGTCGCTGGCGGCGATCGTGCTGCTGATGCTGGCGAGCGCGCTGGCGCCGCTCTACGCGCCGCAGGACCCGTTCGACCTGCAATCGCTGGACATCCTCGACGCGGAAATGCCGCCCGCCTGGCAGGCCGGTGGCGACGCGCGTTTCCCGCTGGGCACGGACGCGCAGGGACGCGACATGCTCAGCGCCATGCTCTATGGCGCGGGCATCTCGCTGCTCATCGGGCTGCTGGCGGTGGCCATCCAGTTGATCGTCGGCGTGGCGGCGGGGCTGCTGGCGGGCTACCGCGGCGGGCGGGTGGACAGCCTCGTCATGCGGCTCGCCGACATCCAGCTTTCGCTGTCGACGCTGATGCTGGCCATCGTCGCGCTGGCCATCATGCGCTCGGCCTTCGGCGGCGGCCGCTTCGGCGACCTGGCCATCCCCATGCTGGTGCTGGTCATCGGGCTCGCCGAGTGGCCGCATTTCGCGCGCGCCGTGCGCGGTTCGGTGCTCGCGGAGAAGCAGAAGGATTACGTGCTCGCCGGCAGGGCGCTGGGGCTGAGCGGCCCGGCCATACTGCTGCGCCATATCCTCCCCAACATCGCCTCGCCGGTGCTGGTGCTGGCCACGGTGCAGGTGGGCCATGCCATCATGTCGGAGGCGGCGCTCTCCTTCCTCGGGCTGGGCATGCCGGTGACGCAGCCCTCGCTCGGGGCGCTGATCCGGTCCGGATTCGAACTGCTGCTGTCGGGAAGCTGGTGGATCACGCTGCTGCCGGGCGCGCTGCTGTTCGTCATCGTGCTGGCGGTGAACCTGCTGGGCGACGCGCTCAGGGACGCGCTCGACCCCCGGATTCAGGGATTGTCAGGAACCTCGCGCTAATCGGTGGTGTTGTCTGTCGGGGCCCGCTTCCCATATAGAAGGGGCTGCCCGGACGCGGGGACCGGCTCATGGGCCCGTTTCCGGCCCGATTCCCCCAGAAAGCGGAGCCTGAATTGAGACAGATCGCGCTTTATGCCCTGGCCCTGCTGTGCCTTGTGGCGGCCGCGCTTTCGCTGCCCCTGCCGCTGCCCGCCGGAACCATCTTCATGGTGGCGGCTGTCGCGCTGCTGCTGCTGGCCAGCCCGGCGCTGAAGGTGCGATTCGACCGCCTGCGCGTCCGCTATCCCGGTTTCGACCAGAAAATGACCGTGGTGGAGGTCTATTTGCCGGCTTTTCTGCGCCGCGCCTTCGCCCGCACGGAATAATCCTTATTCCCGCGATTCCCGGGTCATTCGGCCCCATTGACCCCGAAACGGTTGTAGTTTGTGGTGGAACGACACCGCCGGACAAGTATTCGCGGCTTGAGGGGAAGCGCAATTCATGGCCATCCGCAGCGAGCGTCCGATCATTCTCGGCATCGTCGGGGATTCGGCGTCGGGAAAGACGACGCTGACCGAAGGCGTGGCCAAGATCCTGGGCGCGGACCGCTGCACGGTCATCGCCATGGACGACTACCACATCTACGACCGCAACGAACGGCTCGAGCGCGGCATGTCGGCGGTCGACCCGCGCAGCAACTACCTGGATATCCTCAACCAGCACCTGCATCTGCTCAGGCGGGGCGAGCCGATCCTGAAGCCGGTCTACAACCATGAAGACGGCACCTTCGCGCGCTCCGACTATGTGCGGCCGCGGGATTTCGTCATCGCGGAAGGCCTGCTCGGCTATTCCAGCCGGGAAATGCGCAACTGCTTCGACGTGAAAATCTACCTGGAGCCCGACGAGGACTTGCGCATCCGCTGGAAAGTCTACCGGGATACCACCCAGCGCGGCTACACCCGCGACGAGGTGCTGGAATCGCTGGAGCGCCGGCGCATGGACAGTCCCGCATTCATTCATCCACAGAGAAAATTCGCCGATATCGTCATCCAGTCGGGCCGGCCGGAGGGCGCCGACCGGTCCGATACGCGGCTGGATATGCGCCATATTCTGCGCTCCACGCTGCCCCATCCCGATTTCGAGGCGGTGGTGCAGGAGGTGGGCGGGGACGGCGTCGCGCTCAGGCTGACGCGAGATGACGATGGAAAACCCGTAGACATGCTGGAAATTGCCGGCGCGATATCGGAAGAAAGGGCCGAGCAGATCGAGGAGACGCTGTGGCGCCTCATTCCCGAGGCCCGGCATCTGCGCGATCAGGTCGGGCGGATCGACGCGGCGGGGGAAAGCCGGGTCAGCCATCCGCTGGCGCTCACGCAACTGATTGTCGCCTATCACATGATCAAGGCGGCGATGGGAGAGCTGGCGGTCTAGGGTCCGCGAATGGCGGGCAGGCACAAGCCGATGCAACTGGAGACACAAATGGCGGACGGTTCCAATCAGCCCGGGCCCGGTGGCGGTACCGGCACCCTTGCAAGGGACATGGCGAATGCCATCCGCGCCCTGTCCATGGACGCGGTGCAGAAGGCCAATTCCGGCCACCCCGGAATGCCCATGGGCATGGCCGACGTGGCGACAGTGCTGTTCACGCGCTTCCTGAAGTTCGACGCCGCTAATCCGGACTGGCCCGACCGCGACCGCTTCGTGCTCTCGGCCGGCCACGGCTCCATGCTGCTCTATTCGCTGCTCTACCTCACCGGCTATCCGGGCATGACCATCGGGCAGCTCCGGGACTTCCGCCAGCTCGGCTCGAAGACGGCCGGACATCCGGAATACGGCCACGCGGCCGGCATCGAGACGACGACCGGTCCGCTGGGGCAGGGGATCGCCAACGCGGTCGGCATGGCCATGGCCGAGCGGCTGCTCGGCGCGCGGCACGGTGGCGAGATCTGCGACCACTTCACCTACGCCATCGCGGGCGACGGCTGCCTGATGGAAGGCATCAGCCACGAGGCGATCTCGCTGGCCGGCCACCTGAAGCTCGGCAAGCTGATCGTGCTGTTCGACGACAACCACATTTCCATCGACGGCTCGACGGACCTGTCGGTCTCCGACGACCAGGCCAGGCGCTTCGAGGCGAGCGGCTGGCACGTGGCGCGCTGCGACGGCCACGACATGGAGGCGGTCGAGCTCGCCATCCGCAACGCACGCAACGTCACCGACCAGCCGTCGCTGATCGCCTGCCGCACCATCATCGGCTATGGCGCCCCCAACAAGCAGGGCACGGCCTCGACGCACGGTTCGCCGCTCGGCCCCGACGAGATCGCGGGCGCGCGCGGCAGGCTCGGCTGGCCCCATAAGCCCTTCGAGGTGCCCGACAGCGTGCTGACCGCCTGGCGCGAGGCGGGCTCGCGGCATCGCGGCGCGTATCAGGCCTGGCACAAGCGCGCGGCGGCGAAGCTCGGCAAGGCCGGGCTGGCGCGGCTCGGCGATCCGGTCGACAAGGCGATGGCGAAGTCCATCGCGAAGGCGGTGTCGGCGGCGAAGAAGGCCTTCTCCGCCGAGAAGCCGAAGCTCGCCACCCGCGTGTCCTCGCAGAAGACGCTGGAGAAGCTGATCCCGGCGCTGCCGTCTCTGATTGGCGGCTCGGCCGACCTCACCGGCTCCAACGGCACCATGATCAAGGGCCAGCCCGCGGTCTCGGCGAAGGACTTCTCGGGCTCCTACATCTATTACGGCGTGCGCGAGCACGGCATGGCGGCGGCCATGAACGGCATGGCGCTGCATGGCGGCGTCGTGCCCTATGGCGGCACCTTCCTGGTGTTCACCGACTACTGCCGCCCCTCGATCCGGCTGTCGGCGCTGATGGGCAAGCGCGTCATATACGTGATGACGCATGACTCCATCGGGCTTGGGGAGGACGGCCCCACGCACCAGCCGGTGGAGCATCTGGCGGCGCTGCGGGCGATCCCGAACCTGAACGTCTACCGACCCGCCGACGCGGTGGAATGCGCGGAATGCTGGGAGCTGGCGCTGACCACGCCGGAATCGCCGTCCATCCTGGCGCTGACGCGTCAGAACCTGCCCACCTTCCGCACCAGGCATGGCGAGGAGAACAAGTGCGCGCGCGGGGCCTATGTGGCGGTCGAGCCCAGGGGCGGCCGCGACGTGACGCTGCTGGCCACCGGCTCGGAAGTGCCGCTGGCGCTGGAAGCGGCGGAGATGCTGGCGAGGAAGGGGACCCGGGCCGCGGTGGTCTCCATGCCATGCTGGGAGCTGTTCGAGGCGCAGCCGCCGGCCTACCGGCGCAAGGTGCTCGGCGCCGCGCCGCGGGTGGCGGTCGAGGCGGGCGTGCGCATGGGCTGGGACAAGTGGCTGGAAGGCGGCGCCTTCGTCGGCATGTCCGGCTTCGGCGCGTCGGCCCCGGCGGAGCAACTGTTCGAGCATTTCGGCATCACCGCCAAGGCCGTGGCCGCCGTCGCCCGCAAGCTGGCGCGCAAGGCGCCGGCGAAGAAGGCGGCGGGCCGGGCAAAGGGAAGGCCCGCGGCCAAGGCAAGGGGCCGCGCCAAGGGGCGCAGATAGGATTGCCGGTTTTCCTCAACCAAACGGCCTGCTTTGCCTTGTCCGCCGGTCCGGTCCGCAGTAGGACAGGGCTGGCTTGAGGCCGCATGAGGAGCCCGCCATGCCGCGCAACGTGCTGATCGCCCCGTCCATCCTGTCCGCCGATTTCGCCCGCCTGGGCGAGGAAGTCCGCGCCATCGACGAGGCGGGATGCGACTGGGTGCATGTGGACGTGATGGACGGGCATTTCGTGCCCAACCTGACCATCGGCCCCTGCGTGGTGCAGGCCATCCGCCCGCACACCAAGAAGCCGCTCGACGTGCACCTGATGATCGACCCCGCCGCGCCCTATCTGGAGGCGTTCGCCAAGGCGGGCGCCGACGTCATCACCGTGCACGCGGAGGCCGACAGGCATCTCGACCGCTCGCTGCAGGTCATCCGGGGGCTGGGCAAGAAGGCGGGCGTCTCGCTCAATCCCTCCACGCCCGAAAGCGTCATCGAATATGTGCTCGACAAGGTCGATCTCATCCTGGTCATGACCGTCAATCCCGGCTTCGGCGGCCAGTCCTTCCTGCCGTCGCAACTGGAGAAGATCGCGCGCATCCGCAAGATGATCGGCTCGCGGGCCATCGACCTGGAGGTGGACGGCGGCGTCAATCCGCGGACCGCCCGCGAGGTGGCCGCCGCCGGAGCCAACGTGCTGGTCGCCGGCTCGGCCGTGTTCGGCGACGGGCGCTATGGCGAGAACATCGCCGCCATCCGCGCGGGCGCCGACGCGGCGCGGGCGGCGGCCTGATCGCGGCGCAAGCCATGAACGACAGCAACAGCCGGCCCGGGGCAGGGTGGCCTCACGCGGTGGTGTTCGACCTGGACGGCACGCTGGTGCACAGCGCGCCCGACATCGCCTCGGCCCTGAACATGCTCGGCATCGAGGAGGGCTGGCGCGACTTTCCGCTCGACGAAGTGCAGCGCATGGTGGGCGGCGGCATCCCGAAGCTGGTGGAACGCACGCTCGGCGCGCTGGGCCTGCCGGCCGATCCGCGCGAGGTGTCGATCCTCGCCGGCCGCTTCATGGAGCTCTACGCGCCGCGCGCCACGGTCGAGACGAAGCTCTATCCCGGCGCCAGGGAGCTGCTGGACCGGCTCACCGCCGGCGGCGTCAGGCTCGGGCTGTGCACCAACAAGCCGGAGGCGATTTCCCGCGACATCCTCGCCGCGCTCGGGGTGGACGGCCTGTTCGGCGCCGTGGTCGGCGGCGACAGCGGCTATCCGAAAAAGCCCGATCCCGCGCCCCTGCGCGCCGCGCTGGGCATGCTTGGCGTCATCCCCGGCGACGCCGTGATGATCGGCGACAGCGGCGCCGACGCCCATGCGGCGCGGGCGGCGGGCGTGCCGCTGGTGCTGGTCACCTACGGCTACACCCAGACGCCGGCGAGGGAGCTGCCGGCGCTGGCCCATCTCGACAGCCTGGCGGAGGTGCCGGACGCGCTCAGGCGCATCGCCGAAGCGGGCGCGGCATGATCCCCATCGCGCTGACCGTCGCGGGATCGGACTCCTCCGGCGGCGCCGGCATCCAGGCCGACCTGAAGACCTTCTCCGCGCTCGGCGTCTATGGCGCCAGCGTGCTCGCCGCGCTGACGGCGCAGAACACGAAGGGCGTCACGGCGATCCATGCGGTTCCGGGCGGCTTCATCCGCGCGCAGATGGATGCCGTGCTGGGCGATCTCGACGTGCGCGCCATCAAGATCGGCATGCTCGGCACGGCGGAGGCCGCCGGGGCCGTGGCCGGTGGCCTGAAGCCCTGGCCGGACATCCCCGTGGTGCTCGATCCCGTCATGGTGGCGGCGAGCGGCGATCCGCTGCTGGCGGGCGGGGCGGAGACGGCGCTGCGGGACCTGTTCCCGCTGGCGGCGGTCATCACGCCGAACCTGGCGGAAGCCGCGAGGTTGCTCGGAACGGACCCGGCCGCCGACGAAGACGCAATGCGCGAGCAGGCGAAGGCCCTGTCGGCTTTGGGCGCGCGCGCGGTGCTGGTGAAGGGCGGACACGGGACGGGCAGCGAGGCGGTGGACATACTCCATGACGGCGGCGGGTTTCACCGTTACGCCGCGCCGCGGGTGAACACCCGCAACGTGCACGGCACCGGCTGCACGCTGTCCTCGGCCATCGCGGCGGGGCTCGCCCGGGGCATGGCACTGCCGCAGGCGGTGGGCGCGGCCAAGGAATTCCTCACCGGCGCGCTGAAGGCCGCCGACCGGCTCGGCATCGGCTCCGGCTCCGGGCCGGTGCATCACTTCTTCGATCTGTGGAAAGACGGCGACGGCCGCCAGTAGCTTGCGGCAGGCATGGACGGCCATGCGTCCCGCCGGTCAGGGGACCATCGCCCATTCACCGGCAACAGAGCCTGCGTGATCTCTCCCGGTGCGGTCCCGGCTCAGAATCCGCAGCCGGCCGCCAGGGCCCCCAAAGCGGCTTGCAGGCCCTGCGTCGGGAATACGCCCTGCCGGATGATTTCGCCGCCGGCCCGCATGCCTGCGGCGATGGGCTGGCTGGCCTTGCCAAGATCGGTGATGAGGGCAGGCTTCACGGCGGTGACAAAGATAAGCCGGCCGTTCCTCTGATAGGCATCCTGGGCGTCGAGCGGCACCACGCCCACCCCCTCGATATGGATCAGGATGGTCGGTTCGCCCGCTTTCAATCTGTCGAGGTCCGGCTTCGAAACGGTCTGCGCCGAAGAAAAGAAAAGGTCGCGCCGATTGGCGTTGCAGGCAAACTCCAGCCGGTCGTCGCTCTTTTCGGCAAAGGCGAACGCGCGATGGACATTCTGGTCGCCGTTTCCGGGCGCCAGATACTTCCAATCGGCAAAAGCCGGCCCGGCGGACAGGATGAGCAAAATGGCGGTGAGTGACAGCAGTGAGCGGCGCGGCGGCATGGCGTCTCCTTTTTGCGTCGTGCCCGAGCCCGCCCTTCGGTCAAAGGCTGTGATCGGCACGCGTCGCGGTCGAGGCAACCGCGTTTATCGCGCAAACGGGAAGGAAACATCTATCGGGTGCGAAGCGGCCATACAAGGGCGTAGTATTGTAATAGCCAGACCCTTGCGGCGCGGCGAAGGCCCGGGGTCCATGGCGGTTCGCCGTCGCCGGCGCATGTCGCTGGACCCCGGCCTTCGCCGGGGTTTCGTGTCCTCTCCTGTCCCGCGGCCCGTAGCCCGGATGGAGCCCCCGGGTCCGGCCTCCGGCCGGCCCGAGGGGTGCAATCCGGGAACCGCCGTCCTTCCCGCTCCCGGATTGCGCTTCGCTCCATCCGGGCTA
>JBFWSL010000154.1:0-9587 GCA_050248375.1 Hyphomicrobiales bacterium
AAACCCAGCAGGCGCTGGTGCTCGAGTTCGGCAAGCCCAAGCGCGTCATCAACCAGCCTGGCCTGAACTGGAAGATCCCGTTCATCCAGACGGTGGAGTTCTTCGACAAGCGCATCCTCGACCTGGATTCGACTCCGCAGGAAGTGATCGCCTCGGACCAGAAGCGGCTCGTGGTGGACGCCTTCTCGCGCTACCGCATCGTCGATCCGCTGCTGTTCTTCCAGGCGGTGCGCGACGAGCGGGTGGCCCGTTCGCGGCTGGGCTCCATCCTCGACGCGTCGTTGCGGCGCGTGCTGGGCGCGGCGACCTTCTCCGCGGTGGTGCGCGACCGCCGCGACGAACTGATGAACCTGATTACCGAGCAGGTGAACACCGAGGCGAAGGGCTTCGGCATCCAGATCGTGGACGTGCGCATCAAGCGCGCGGACCTGCCTGAAGCCAACAGCCTGGCCATCTTCCGCCGCATGCAGACGGAGCGCCAGCGCGAGGCGGCGGAGCTTCGCGCGCAAGGCGAGGAGCAGGCACGGCGCATCCGCGCCAACGCCGACCGCCAGGTGACGGTGCTCAAGGCGGAGGCCACCCGTGACGGCGAGAAGCTGCGCGGCGAGGGCGACGCGACCCGTAACGACATCTTCGCCAAGGCCTTCGGCAGGGACGCCGACTTCTTCGCCTTCTACAGGTCGATGCAGGCCTATGAGGAAGGGCTGAAGTCCAAGGACACGCGAATGCTGCTGTCTCCCAACACGGAGTTTTTCCGCTACTTCAACAGCCCGGCGGGCCAGATAACTCCTCCCGCAGGCGGGGCGGCCACTCAGACGCCGCCGCGGAGCACCGCCAACTGATGGACGATTTCGTGGCGGCGCTGGGCCTCGTGCTGGTCATCGAGGGCCTGCTCTGGGCGCTCGCTCCACATCTCGGGCTGCGGATGCTGGCCATGGCGGCGCAGATGCCGGAAACGTCCCTGCGTACCAGTGGCGCGGTGGCGGTCGCGGCGGGCGTCGTGATCGTCTGGCTGGTCAGAAGCTAGCCCCGGCAGCAGTCAATTGGCCGTGATGCGGAATTGCCCGTGAAATCCGGGCCGGGGTTCGGCTATGATCGGCGGGGCTGGAGAATCGTGCCGGCGCGGGGCGCCGGGGAAAATGCGGAGTTAAGGTCACCATGTCCTTGTCGTGGAAAAAGTCGCCGGCTGCGGTTTCCGCCCGGCTCATGGCGCTGGTATTCGCCGCCGTGCTTGCGGCCGCGGCCGCCGGGGTGGCGTTCGACGCGGGCCGCGCTCCCGCCGAGGCGCGGGGTCCGGTGTCGGTGGCGGACATCGCCGAAGGGCTCGGCGACGCGGTGGTCAACATCGCCACCTCGCAGACCGTGAAGGGGTCCAAGGGGCTTGACCTGCCGCAGGTGCCGAAGGGGTCGCCCTTTGAGGAATTCTTCGAGGACTTCTTCAACAAGCAGCAAGGCAAGCCGCGCCAGGTGAACTCGCTCGGCTCGGGTTTCGTCATCGACCCGAACGGCATCATCGTGACCAACAACCACGTCATCGAGAGCGCCGACGAGATCATCGTCAACTTCAGCGACGGCACCAAGCTGAAAGTGGAGAAGGTGCTCGGGCGCGACAGCCAGACCGACCTGGCGGTCATGCAGGTGAAGCCGGAGAAGCCGCTAAAGGCGGTCAGGTTCGGCGACTCGGCGAAGATGCGCGTGGGCGACTGGGTGATGGCCATCGGAAACCCGTTCGGCCTCGGCGGCACGCTGACCGTGGGCGTGATCTCGGCCAAGAAGCGCGACATCAACGCCGGCGCCTATGACGAGTTCATCCAGACCGACGCGGCCATCAACCGGGGCAACTCCGGCGGCCCGCTGTTCAACATGGAAGGTGAGGTCATCGGCGTGAACACGGCGATCATCTCGCCGACCGGCGGCTCCATCGGCATCGGTTTCGCCGTTCCCTCCAACACCGCGATCAACGTCATCGACCAGTTGCGCCAGTTCGGCGAGGTCCGCCGCGGCTGGCTCGGCGTGCGCATCCAGAACGTGACCGACGGCATCGCGGAGAGCCTGGGCATGAAGGAGCCCAAGGGCGCGCTGGTGGCGAGCGTCACCGCCGCCGGCCCGGCGGAAGCGGCCGGCATCCAGACCGGCGACGTGATCATGAAGTTCGACGGGCAGGAGGTCGCGAACATGCGCGGGCTGCCGCGCATCGTGGCGCTGACGCCGATCGGCAAGTCTGTCGAGGTGGAGTTGCTGCGCAACGACAAGCGCCTGACCGTCCGCGTCCAGGTGGGCCGGCAGCCCGACCAGGACAAGGAGGCCTCCGCCGAACCGGCCCAAAAGGATGAGGAAAAGCGGCCGGACAGCAGCGGCGAGAAATACTCCGCGCTCGGTTTGTCGCTGTCTGCGATGACCGACGAGTTGCGCTCCCGCTTCAAGATCGGCGCGGAGGTGAAGGGCGTGGTGATCACCGAGGTCGATCCGTCCAGCACGGCGGCGCAGAAGGGCATCAACGCCGGCGACGTGATCGTCGAGGTCACGCAGGAAGAAGTGCAGTCGCCCGAGGAGGTCGTCTCCAAGGTGGACAAGCTGAAGGCGTCGGGCCGCAAGTCCGTGCTGCTGTTCATTTCCGACGGCAAGGGCGATGTGCGCTTCGTCGCCATTCCCGTGGGCGGCTAACCGGCGCTGAATTCCTCCCTGGCATAACCCTGCAGGTAGAGCAGGGCGGTGAGGTCGCCATGGTCCACCCGGGCGCGGGCGCAGGCGGCCACCACGGGCTTGGCGTGGTAGGCGACGCCCAGGCCCGCCGCCTCAATCATGGCGAGATCGTTGGCGCCGTCGCCCACGGCGAGCGTATCCTCCACGGCAAGGCCGCGCTGCTTGCGGAAATGCTCCAGCGCCTCCAGCTTCGCCTCCCGGCCGAGGATAGGCTCGCGCGCGGCGCCGGTCAGCTTGCCTTCCGCCACTTCCAGTATGTTGGCCCGGTTGACGTCGAAGCCGGTGCGCTCCGCCACGCGGGCTGTGAAGAAGGTGAAGCCGCCCGAGACGAGGACGGCGAGAGCGCCGTGGGCGCGCATGGTCATGACCAGTTCGCGCCCCCCCGGCATAAGCTCGACGCGCTCGTCGAAGACCCGCTGCAGCACGCTTTCGTCGAGGCCCTTGAGCAGTCCCACGCGTTCCCGCAGGGCGGGAGCGAACTCGATCTCGCCGCGCATGGCCCGTTCGGTGATCGCGGCGATATGGCCGCGCAGGCCGGCGAAGTCGGCGATCTCGTCGATGCACTCCTGCCGGATCATGGTCGAATCCATGTCGGCGACGAGCAGCTTCTTGCGCCGGTGCGCGGCGGGGACGATGGCCAGGTCGATGGGTTCGCCCGCGAAGGCGCCGCGCAGGGTTTCCTCGAGGCCGGCGGGATCCCGGTCCGGGTCCGGCGCGAAGGGGATGTCCACGGCCTCCTCGGGCGACAGCCAGCGCGCCTCGCCGGGACGTTCGACGAGGCCGGCCGCGGCCGCGGCGTGCTTCGGGGTGAGCTTGCCCGGGGCTCCGATCAGGGTGAGGTAATGGGTCATCGGGCCAGCCTGGCGAATGGGGGATATTGATCGCGGGGGCGTCTGGAACCTACAACGCAATCATGCAGGCAACGCACGCGATCCTTATTGCAGGGCCGACCGCCAGCGGCAAGTCCGCCGTGGCGGCGGCAGTGGCGCGCGCCGTCAACGGCGTGGTCATCAACGCGGACTCCATGCAGGTCTACCGGGAGCTGCCGATCCTGACTGCCCAGCCCGGCGCGGATGAGCGCGGGGAGGTGCCCCATGCCCTCTACGGCTTCCTGCCCTCGCGCGAGCCCTATTCGGTCGGGCGCTGGCTGGATGACGTGGCGGCGGAGCTCCGCGGGGCGGAAGCGGGCGGCCAGGTGCCGGTATTCGCGGGAGGCACGGGGCTCTATTTCAAGGCGCTGCTGGAAGGGCTTTCGCCGGTTCCGGAGATTCCCGGCGATATCCGCAGGCGCTGGCGCGCGGCGGCGCAGGCGGCCAGGCCGGGCGAACTGCACAGCGAGCTTGCCCGGCGCGACCCGGAGATGGCCTCGCGCCTGCGTCCCAGCGACCCGCAGCGCATCGTGCGTGCGCTGGAGGTGATCGAGGCCACCGGCCGCTCTCTCGCCGAATGGCAGGCCCTGCCGGGAACGCCGCTCATCCCGGAGGACCGGGCGGTCCGCATCGTCATTTCCCCGCCCCGGGAGGTTCTGCACGACCGCATCAACCGCCGTTTCGACGCCATGATGGCCGGTGGCGCGCTGGAGGAGGTCGAGGCCCTGGCTGCCCAGCGGCTCGATCCGGAACTGCCGGCAATGCGGGCCCTGGGCGTGCCGCCTCTGATGGCCGGAGTTCAGGGAAAAATCTCCATGGAGGCAGCGGCCGACCGCGTCAGGGCCGAGACGCGGCAATACGCCAAGCGTCAGGCGACATGGGCAAAAAGAAACATGATTTCGTGGAAATGGTTCACCGAGAAAGATTCAGAAAGATTGAAGGCGGATATTTTGTCATTTATTGATTTATGCTAGTTGACCCCCACGGCGACGAGGCATATGGTGCGCGGCCTGTCAGGGGCGCCCGTGGCCTGCAGCCGCGGGTTTGCCTGTTTTTTCATTCAGTTCCGGCAACATCGGTGGCCTGAGCGGAGAGTTATGTCATGGCACGTATGATGACAGGGGCCGAGATGGTCCTGAGGGCGCTGAGCGATCAGGGCGTCGAGCATCTGTTCGGATATCCGGGCGGTGCGGTGCTGCCCATCTACGATCAGCTCTACCAGCAGAATGCCATCGAGCACATTCTCGTACGCCACGAGCAGGGCGCGGTTCATGCCGCGGAAGGTTACGCGCGCTCCACGGGCAAGGTCGGCGTGGTTCTGGTCACCTCGGGTCCCGGCGCCACCAACGCCGTGACCGGCCTGACGGACGCCCTGATGGATTCCATCCCGATCGTCTGCCTCACGGGGCAGGTGCCCACGCACCTGATCGGCAACGACGCGTTCCAGGAATGCGACACGGTCGGCATCACGCGGCCCTGCACCAAGCACAACTGGCTGGTGAAGGACATCGCGGACCTGCCACGCATCCTGCACGAGGCTTTCTACGTGGCGCGCAGCGGGCGTCCGGGGCCGGTCGTGGTGGACATCCCCAAGGACATCCAGTTCGCCACCGGCGAGTATACGGGGCCCTCGAACGTGCGGCACAAGACCTACCGGCCGCAGCTCACGGGCAATCAGGACGCCATCCGCAAGGCGGTCGAGCTGCTGGCGGACGCGAAGCGGCCGGTCATCTATTCGGGCGGCGGCGTCATAAACTCCGGACCGGTGGCCAGCCAGCTCCTGCGCGAGTTCGTGCGCATGAGCAACTATCCCGTCACCTCCACGCTGATGGGGCTCGGCGCCTATCCGGCGAGCGGCAAGAACTGGCTGGGCATGCTCGGCATGCACGGCACCTACGAGGCCAACCTGGCCATGCATGACTGCGACGTCATGCTGTGCGTGGGCGCGCGCTTCGACGACCGCATCACCGGGCGGCTGGACGCCTTCTCGCCGGGGTCGAAGAAGATCCACATCGACATCGACCCGTCGTCGATCAACAAGAACGTGCATGTGGACGTGCCGATCATCGGCGACGTGGCCCATGTGCTGGAAGAGATCATCAACGTCTGGAAGGCGCGTTCGTCGATGCCCGACAAGGCGGCGCTGACGGCCTGGTGGAAGCAGATCGACGGCTGGCGGGCGAAGAATTGCCTGAGCTACAAGAACCGCAAGGACGTGATCATGCCGCAATACGCGCTGCAGCGGCTTTACGAGCTGACGCGCGACAAGGACACCTACATCACCACCGAGGTGGGCCAGCACCAGATGTGGGCGGCGCAGTTCTACCGTTTCGAGGAACCGAACCGCTGGATGACCTCGGGCGGGCTGGGCACCATGGGCTACGGCCTGCCGGCCGCCGTCGGCGTGCAGAAGGCGCATCCCAAGTCGCTGGTCATCGACATCGCGGGCGAGGCCTCGGTGCTGATGAACATGCAGGAGATGTCGACCGCGGCGCAGTACGACCTGCCGATCAAGGTGTTCATCCTCAACAACGAATATATGGGCATGGTGCGCCAGTGGCAGGAATTGCTGCATGGCGGGCGCTATTCGCACAGCTATACGGCCGCGCTGCCGGACTTCGTCAAGCTGGCGGAGGCCTATCAGGCGGTGGGCATGCGCGTGGACAAGCCATCGGAGCTGGACGACGCCATCAAGGAGATGATCGCCTGTCCCAAGCCGGTGATCTTCGACTGCCGCGTTCACAAGCTGGCCAACTGCTTCCCGATGATCCCGAGCGGGCAGGCGCATAACCAGATGCTGCTTGGCGACGGCGCGGACGAGGAGGACATCGGCTCGGCCGTGTCCGACGAAGGCAAGATTCTGGTGTAGCCGGCCTGTCCATCCACGGCGCACGACAGTTCCGGCGCAGAGGCGAAAACTCATGAACGCACAGGACACACAGGCCGGTTCGGCCTATTTCATGGCCGAGCAGAGCAAGACGGTCGAAAGCCACACGCTTTCCGTGCTGGTAGACAACGAGCCGGGCGTGCTGGCGCGCGTCATCGGCCTGTTCTCGGGCCGCGGCTACAACATCGACTCCCTGACGGTGTCGGAGACGGAACATTCCGCCCACCTGTCGCGCATCACCATCGTCACCAAGGGCACGCCCATGGTGATCGAGCAGATCAAGCATCAGCTCGAGCGGCTGGTGCCGGTGCACGGCGTCACGGACCTGACCGTGGCCGGCGCGCCGCTGGAGCGCGAGCTGGCGCTGGTCAAGGTGGCGGGCAAGGGCGAGAAGAGGGTGGAGGCGCTGCGGCTGGCGGAAGCCTTCCGCGCGCAGGTTCTCGACGCCTCCACCGAGCATTTCGTGTTCGAGATCACCGGCCGGCTGAACAAGATCGAACAGTTCATAACGCTGATGCAGCCGCTCGGCCTCGTCGAGGTGGCGCGCACCGGCGTGGCCGCGATCCGGCGCGGCCGTGACTCGATGTGACGCGGAGGGTTGCCGTCAGGCCGTCCGCTTGATGAACAGCCAGGCGAAGGCGGCCGTTCCGGCGATGACCAGGACCGAGCCGGCGATGGCGATGAGCGGCGAGCCGCCGGAATGGGCCAGCGGGATGCCGGCCAGCATCACGGGCGCGCCGATGGCCATGAAGAGGAAATGGAGGCGGGCGAGCGGAGATCCCTGGAGTTCCGGCCAGGCGCGGTAGATCAGGCCGAAGATCGCCATGCCGACCCAGCCCACCAGATTCATGTGGGCGTGCACCGGAACATGGGTGTAGTCGGCCCGGGCGCCCATGACGAAACCGAGACACATGCCCAGTATCGCGTAAATCACGGCCATGAGGATGAACCAGCGATCGATGTTTTTCATGAATATCCCCCAATTTCTCCGCCCGGAAATGTGGGCCGGGAACATAGAGGGAGACCTTCGGGGAGTCACGAAATAAGAAATGGCGGAAATCCGCCTGTTCGCCAGGCGCGACAGGGTGTCCTGCCGTCGCTAATTGCTTGCTAATCGGAGTAACTACGGCCAAAAAGCGGGCCGAAACGTCTCAGTTCAAGTCCAAGAAGCCCATCCCGGGAGGATGCGCGTACAAGGGGGCAATCAATGCGCGTTTATTATGATCGCGACGCCGATCTCAACCTCATCAAGTCGAAGAAGGTGGCCGTCGTCGGCTACGGTTCGCAGGGCCATGCCCATGCGCTGAACCTGCGCGATTCCGGCGTCAAGGACGTGGTCGTGGCGCTGCGGGAGGGCTCCGGCTCGGCCAAGAAGGCGTCCGGCGAGAAGATCAAGGTGATGAGTGTCGCGGAGGCCGGCAAGTGGGCCGACGTGGTGATGATGCTGACGCCCGACGAACTGCAGGCGGACATCTGGCGCGATCATCTCAAGGGCAACATGCGCCAGGGCACGGCGCTGTTCTTCGCGCACGGCCTCAACGTGCATTTCAACCTGATCGAGCCGCGTGCGGACATGGACGTGTGCATGGTGGCGCCGAAAGGTCCCGGCCATACGGTGCGCGCGGAGTACAAGCGCGGCGCCGGCGTCCCCTGCCTGATGGCCATCGCCCAGGACTCCACCGGCAACGCCCATGACCTGACGCTGTCATACGCTGCGGCCATCGGCGGCGGCCGCGCGGGCATCATCGAGACCACCTTCCGCGAGGAATGCGAGACCGACCTGTTCGGCGAGCAGGCGGTGCTGTGCGGCGGCCTGGTCGAGCTGATGCGCAACGGCTTCGAGACGCTGGTGGAAGCCGGCTACGCGCCGGAGATGGCCTATTTCGAATGCATCCATGAGGTGAAGCTGATCGTGGACCTGATCTACGAAGGCGGCATCGCCAACATGAACTACTCGGTTTCCAACACGGCCGAGTATGGCGAGTACGTCTCGGGTCCGCGGGTGGTCAGCGGGGCCAGCAAGCAGGCCATGCGCGAGGTTCTGCGCGACATCCAGACCGGCAAGTTCACCAAGGACTGGATGCTGGAGAACCGCGTCAACCAGACCAGCTTCAAGGCCATGCGCGCCGCCTGCGAGACCCATGCGGTCGAGGAAGTGGGCAAGCGCCTGCGCGGCATGATGCCGTGGATCGCCGAGCGCGCGCTGGTGGACAAGACCAGGAACTAGTCCGCCCGCGCATATACCGAGGCGTGGATCCCCGGGGCGCTGGCCGGGGTTCCGGTTCTCCCTGGCGGGCTTCCATCTCGAAACCCCGGCTTCAGGGGTCCATGGAAACAAAAAGAAAGGCGCGGGAGCGATCCCACGCCTTTCTCCGTCTGGGGGAGGGTGGAGGAGCCGCTAGTAGCGCGGTCCGCCGAAGTGATAGGTCAGCCGCGCGCGCACGACGGTGAAGTCGAGATCGTCCTGGGCGAATGCGTTCACCTGGTTGTCGTCGTCGAAGGCGTAATACAGGGCCTCGACGCCGGCGCTGATGTTGTCGGCCAGCTTGAACTCCAGGCCGCCGCCGCCCGCGAAGCCCACTTCCGACTGGCTGTCGGTGAAGACGGCGCCGGCGGGCGTCACGAAGGTCTGGTCGGCATCGATGAAGGCCACGCCTGCGGTGCCGTAGAGCAGGGCGCGCGGACCGAGAGCCAGGCCGAGACGGCCGCGGATGCTGGCCAGGTAGTCGATGCGGTCGGCAAAGCTGATATCGCCTTCGATGCCGTAGACGACATTGCCCGGCTGCCAGTTGTACCCAAGGTGTGCGCCGCCGATGAAATCGTCATCGCCATCGACCACGCCACCGAGATGGCCGCCGAGATACCAGCCCGCCCAGCTCGGCGCCGGCTTGGAGACCGGAGCGGCCGCGGGCTTGTAGGTGTATTTGGGTCCGCCCAGATCGGCGGCCTGCGCAGCGCCCAGCGGCAAAGCCACCGCGGCGGCGGCGGCAAGCATCGTCATGCTTTTCGGAAGGATCCCCGTCATGTCAGAACTCCCACTTGTTCTTGTTGCCTCATCCCGTAAGTGCGGTGCGAACGAGCAACTCCTGGCCCGATAACGCCGCGCCGCCCAAAAGGTTCCAAGCTGC
>JBFWSL010000155.1:0-9515 GCA_050248375.1 Hyphomicrobiales bacterium
GGCACCCGCCGACCCGCTGAAGGCTCTGCATGAAGCCGCGGCGAAGCCCGCGCATGCCAATGGCGACGGCGACGGCGAGGATGCCGCCGACGGACCCGACCCTGCCGCCGGCGCCGGCGACAAGCGTCCCGCGCCCTCTCCGCTGAACCGGCCGGTTCTGGTTCATGCCGCGCCTCAGCCGCTGACGGCCCAGACCATCGTCACTGTCCAGGAATCCCCCAGCGCCGATACCATCCCCCTCGGCGCAACCGGCGGCGCAGCACAGACGGTTCAGATGAAAACCGTCTCTGCGCCGCCGCCCCCAACACCGGGCGCGAACCCGGTGCCGCTCAACGGCATCGCGGTTCACATCGCCCAGCAGGCCCAGACAGGGGCCCGCCGCTTCGACATTCGCCTCGACCCCCCGGAACTGGGACGCATCGAGGTGCGGCTTGAAGTGAACCGCGAGGGCCACGTGCACACCCATCTGGTGGTGGAACGCAGCGAAACCCTCGATCTCCTCCAGCGCGATGCCCGCCAGCTCGAGCGCGCGTTGCAGGATGCCGGCCTCGACACCTCGCAGGGCGGCATGAAGTTCTCGCTGAAGGAACATGGCGCGGGCCAGCAGGACGCCCGTGACAACGGCTTCGGCAATTCGTCCGGCGCCGGCGGCGAGCCCGCCGCCGAGTCCGCGGAGGAACCCGTCTGGCAGGGCCGGGCCTATACGGCCACCGGCGGCCTCGACATAAGGATATAGAGAGGGTCACGTCATGGTCGCGATCAACCCGTTTTCCGCGCTGTCCTCGGTCGGAGCCGCCGAGAGGGATCGCGCCGGCGTTGCCGACAACCTCGACACCTTCCTGTCCCTGCTCACCACCCAGCTCAAGAACCAGAGCCCTCTCGATCCGCTCGACACCAACCAGTTCACCCAGCAACTGGTGCAGTTTTCGGAGGTCGAGCAGACGGTGAAGATAAACCAGAACCTGGAGCGCATCGCCCAGCTCAACGCGGCGGCGACCATCACCAGCGCGGTCGGCTTCATCGGCAAGATCGTCACGGTTTCGGGCACCAGCACCGAACTTTCCAACGGCAGCGCCAGTTGGGACTTCGCCATCGCCGCCGACAGCCCGTCCGCGACCTTCACCGTTTCCGACTCCGCCGGCCGTCCGGTCTTCACCCAGACAATTCCCGTGGAGAAAGGCACCCACGCCTTCACCTGGAACGGCCAGACCACCGCCGGCGGCGTGGCGCCCGATGGCCGCTACAGCCTGTCCATCCGCGCCGATGACGGCCTCGGCGGCACCGTCGCCACCACCACCACGGTGGGCGGCATCGTCGACGGCGTCGACATGAGCGGCGACGAGCCGGTCCTGCTGATCGGCAGCCGCCGCATCAGCCTGACGGACGTCGCCTCCATCAACGCCGCCCCATAAGCCCTGATTTCGGGAAAAACCCCGCTCTCCCACGGCCTTACGAGTGGTTAACCGTCGCGTTTAGGCAAATCTTAAGCGCGGCGCGGTATGACTGCTATCGGGCAGGTCATGACGTGTTGGGAGTACAATGACCGAACAGTACAGGCCGCGTGTCAGATACGTGATCGGACCGGACGGTAGTCCGCTTACCATCGCCGATCTGCCGCCAAACAACACCAAACGCTGGGTGATCCGGCGCAAGGCCGAGGTGGTTGCCGCCGTGCGCGGTGGCCTTTTGAGCCTCGAGGAAGCCTGCCAGCGTTACACCCTTACCGTGGACGAGTTCCTGAGCTGGCAGCGTTCCATCGACCGGCACGGGCTTCCCGGCCTCCGGGCGACCCGGATCCAGGATTACCGTTCGTCCTGAGCCGTTAGGGCAGCAGCACATCTGTAAGGCCGGCCGCCAGGGGCCTCGCCGCGCGGACGCATGCGCGCAGCGGGTCCGGGCGGCCCGTCCCGTTTTCTGCACCCGGTTAAGCATCTGTTTAGACTTGGGCCGGTAATTTTTGCCTACCGGCGCGAACATGGTGAACGCGGAGTTAACCGCGCCGGCTTCTTCACCTTCGCCGCCACGGCGGCAAACGGGCAATCGGGGTCTTCGGGTGAACAACGTCATCGAGTTCGTCAAGACGCTCGGCGCGGCGCGCCTCGCGGCCATGGGCGCGGTCGCGCTGGGTCTCATCGGCTTCTTCATCTTCCTGATGGTGCGCTTTTCCGCGCCGCAGATGTCGGTCCTGTTCACGGACCTGACCTTCCAGGACTCCATGGAGGTCGCCAAAAAGCTGGAAGGCATGAACGTGCCTTACGAGATGCGCCAGGAAGGCGCCATCATCCTCGCCCCCAAGGACAACGTGCTGCGCCTGCGCATGGAGCTGGCCCAGTCCGGCCTGCCTGCCGGCGGCACCGTCGGTTACGAGATTTTCGACAAGGGCGAGACTCTCGGCTCCACGAGTTTCGTACAGAATATCAATCAGTTGCGGGCCCTCGAAGGCGAACTTGCGCGCACCATCCGCGCCATCGACCGGGTGCAGACCGCCCGCGTCCATCTGGTCCTGCCCCAGCGCAAGCTGTTCTCGACCCGCGCGGCCGAGCCCTCCGCCTCCATCGTTCTGAAGGTGCGCGGCAGCCTCGAGTCCGGCCAGATCAAGGCGATCCAGCATCTGGTCGCCTCCGCCGTGGAGGAACTGAAGCCCGGCCGGGTCTCCATCGTTGACGAGACCGGCAGGCTGCTCGCCAGCGGAGCGGGAGACGCCGCGGAGGTCACCGGCGGCATCGTCGACGAGCGCACCCTGACCTTCGAGCGCCGCACCCAGCAGGACATCGAGGAGATCGTCGCCCGCATCGTCGGGCCGGGCCGCGTGCGCGCCCGGGTCACCGCCGAGCTCGACTACAACAAGATCACCGAGACCTCCGATATCTACGATCCCAACGGCCAGGTGGTCCGGTCCACCCAGACCCGGGAGGAGAATTCCGCCTCCGCCAGCGCCACGGGCGACAACGGCGTTACCGTCGGCAAGGAACTGCCCGCCGCCAACGCGGACCAGTCGACGACGGGCGAGAAGGACCGCGCCAGCAAGAGCGAGGAGATCGTCAATTACGAGATCTCCCGCACCACCAAGACCGAGGTGGCCGAGGGCGGCCGCATCAAGCGGCTGTCCGTGGCGGTGCTGGTCGATGGCACCTATTCCCAGGCCGCCGACGGAAAGATCGCCTACCAGGAGCGCAACCCCGAGCAGATCGAGCAGATCGCCGCCCTGGTGCGCTCCGCCGTCGGCTACGACAAGACCCGCGGCGACCAGGTGCATGTGGCCAACCTGCAATTCGCGGACACCGCGGGCGGCGCCGGCATTGGCGAGGAAGGCTCCTGGTACGAAATGGGCAAGGCGGAATATTTCCGCATCGCCGAGCTTTCGATGGTGGCGCTGATCTCGCTGATGGTCCTCGTCTTCGTGGTCCGCCCGCTCGTTCGCCGCATCATCACGCCCGAACGTCCCCCGGTTCCCGCCCCCGCCCTTGCCGGGCCGGAGGGCGGCGCCCTGCCCCCACCCGACGCCGTGCCCGCCATCGAGGGGCCGAAGATATCGAGCGCGGCCGCGAAAGCGCTCGCCAGCGCCAAGATCGTCGGCGAGGTGCAGCAGGCGGCCATCCGCGACGTGGGCGATATCGTCCAGAACAACCCCGAGGAAGCGGTCACCATCATCCGTAACTGGCTCCAGGAAGAGCGTCAGGGAGCCTGATCCATGGCCGCGGTGAAGAAGAAGGTTGCCGAAGAGCTGAGCCCGGAAGAGGCCGTTATCGCCGCGCGCGCCCAGATGAAGGAACTGGACGGGCCGGAAAAGGCGGCGATCATGCTGCTGGCGCTCGGCGCCGAATATGGCAACCCGATCTGGAGCGAACTCGACGACAGCGAGGTGATCACCATCTCGCTCGCCATGTCGCGCCTTGGCACGGTGACGAAGGAACTCACCGAGACGATGCTCACCGAGTTCGTCTCCCAGATGACCCTGGCCGGCGCCCTGATGGGAACGGCCCTCTCCACCGAGAGGTTGCTGGCCGAATACCTGCCGCCCGATCGCCTCAGGCACATCATGGAGGAAATCCGCGGACCCGCTGGCCGCAACATGTGGGAGAAACTCTCCAACGTGCAGGCCAATGTGCTCGCCAACTACCTGAAAAACGAATATCCGCAGACCGTCGCCGTGGTGCTGTCGAAAATCTCGACCGAGCACGCAGCGCGCGTGCTCTCCATCCTGCCCGAGGACTTCGCCATGGAAGTGGTGCAGCGCCTGCTCGGCATGGAATCGGTGCAACGCGAGGTTCTGGAGAAAATCGAGCACACCTTGCGCAGCGAGTTCATCTCCAACCTGTCGCAGACCCAAAAGCGCGACGCTCATGAACTGATGGCGGAGGTCTTCAACAACTTTGATCGCCAGACCGAGACCCGCTTCCTCTCCAAGCTGGAAGAAGTCGACTGGGACGCGGCTGAGCGCATCAAGCACCTGATGTTCACCTTCGACGACCTCACCAAGCTTGACCGCGGCAGCGCCCAGACGCTGATCCGCAAGTTCGACCAGGACAAGCTGGTTCTGGCCATGAAGGGCGCCACCGAGCCGGTGCGCGAATTCTTCTTCTCCAACATGACCGAGCGCACCCGCAAGCTCCTGCGCGACGATCTCGAGGCGCTGGGGCCGGTGCGGCTGAAGGACGTGGACGACGCGCAGTCGGCGATGATCAGCCTGGCCAAGGACATGGCCGCGAAGGGCGACATCATCATCTCCAAGTCCGGCGGCGAAGACGAACTGATCTATTAGGAACACCATGGGCGAGCCTGCGAAATTCACATTCGACCGCTGCTTCAGCAACGGCCGCGCCCGGCCGGAGCCCCCCGAGGCTGTGGTCGAGCGCCGCCTGCGCGCGGAGTTCGAGAACACCCTCGCCCTTGCCCGCAAGGAGGCCTTCGAGCAGGGACGCGCCGAAGGCGAAGCCGCCGCGCGCAAGTCCCTCGACGCCGAGCTCGCCGCCGCCGCCGGACGCCTCGCCGGCTCGGCGGAAAAGCTGCTCAAGGGTATCGACGCCACCTGCCGCGCCGAGGCCGCCAAGGCACTCAAGGTCGCCCGCATGGCCGCGGAAAAGCTGGCCGCGGGGCTGCTGCAGCGCTATCCCGACGAGGTTCTCTCCTCCATCTTCGCCGAATGCATCGAGCATGTGCGCGATGCGCCGCACCTGGCCATCCGCGTCAACGATGCGCTCGCCGAGCAGATGCAGAAGCGCGTCACGGCCATTGCCCGGGAACGCGGCTATACCGGCAACATCGTTGTGCTCGGCGATCCCGAAACCAGGTCCGGCGACTGCCGCATCGAATGGGCCGATGGCGGCGTCACCCGGGATTTCGGGGAAATGAGCCGTCTCGTCGCCGACGCCGTCGACCGTCATCTGAACATTCATGCCGTACCGGCTGGCCGCAAGCCCGCCGCGCCGGCGCAGCCCGCCTCCAATGGCGCAGCCGATGCTGAAGCCGAACCTCAAGGAGTGCTCGCATGAGCGAGGAAACCAAGGCTACGGACATGGAACTGACGGACTTCGGTCCCGACGGAGCGCAGCCTCCGCAGCCGGACGGCATGCCGCAGGTGGAAGGCGAGGATCACACCGCCGCCGACCTGGAAGCCGTGTTCGACATCCCGGTGAACGTATCGGCGGTTCTGGGCCGCACGCACATGGAAGTCAGCCACCTGCTCAAGCTGGCGACCGGCGACGTGGTCGAGCTCGACCGCAAGGTCGGCGAAGCCATCGACATATTCGTCAACAACCGCCTGGTCGCGCGCGGCGAGGTGGTGCTCGTCGAGGACCATCTCGGCGTGACCATGACCGAAATCATCAAGAGTGATCGCAACTGACATGCGGCCTGGCCGGCCGAAGCCAATACAGGGACTGGGAGACTGAAATGAGACTGATGATGATCGGCAGCCTGAACGGCGGACTGACAACCGCGACCAAGATCGCCATGGAGCGCGGCGCCAAGGTGACCCACGCGCTCACCATCGAGAACGCGCTGGGCGAGTTGCGGGCGGGGCGCGGCGCCGACCTGGTGATGATCGACGTGCGCATGGACATCGCCTCCCTCGTCGATCAGCTCGCCGCCGAACACTTCCATCTGCCCATTGTCGCCTGCGGCGTGGACCACGATGCGCGGGCCGCCGTCACCGCCATCCAGGCCGGCGCCAAGGAGTACATTCCGCTGCCCCCCGATCCCGAGCTGATCGCCGCCGTGCTGGAAGCGGTCGCCTCCGACAGCCATTCGCTGATCTGGCGCGACGAGAGAATGGCCGCGGTCCTGAAGCTCGCGGAACAGGTGGCGAAATCCGACGCCAGCATTCTCATCACCGGCGAATCCGGCACCGGCAAGGAGGTCATGGCGCGCCACGTTCACGCCAAGTCCCCCCGCGCCGGGCGCAGCTTCATCTCCGTGAACTGCGCGGCCATTCCGGAAAACCTGCTGGAATCCGAACTGTTCGGCCACGAGAAAGGCGCCTTCACCGGCGCGGTGGCGCGCCGCATCGGCAAGTTCGAGGAAGCCAGCGGCGGCACCCTGCTGCTGGACGAGATTTCCGAGATGGACGCCCGCCTGCAGGCGAAGCTGCTGCGCGCTATCCAGGAGCGCGTCATCGACCGTGTCGGCGGCACCAGGCCGATCCAGGTGGACATCCGCATCATCGCCACGTCCAACCGCGATCTCGCCGCCGCCGTGCGCGAGGGCAGCTTCCGCGAGGATCTGCTGTACCGCCTGAACGTCGTGAACCTGAAGCTGCCGCCCCTGCGCGAGCGCCCGGCCGACATCCTGGAACTGGCCGATCACTTCGCCAGGAAATACGCCGCCGCCAACGGCCTGCCCAACCGTCCGCTCTCCGCCGCCGCCCGCCGCCAGCTCCTGTCGAACCGCTGGCCCGGCAACGTGCGCGAGCTTGAGAACACGCTTCACCGGGCGGTGCTGCTGTCCAGCGGCGCGGAGATCGAACCCGAGGCCATCCGCACGCCCGATGGCATGCCCGTGCCGGACGCCGCCGGCAGCCTCGCCGCCCAGGCGTTGCAGAGCGCGGAAGCCGCCAGCCGGGGCCTCGTCGGCCAGACAGTCGCCGAGGTGGAACGCACGCTCATCCTGGAAACGCTGGACCACTGCCTCGGAAACCGCACGCACGCGGCCAACATCCTCGGCATCTCCATCCGCACGCTCCGCAACAAGCTGAAGCAGTACACCGACGAGGGCCTGGACGTGCCCATGCCGCGGCCCGCCTAGGGCATGATCCGGAAAAGTGGATACCGCTTTTCCGACAGGATCATGCTCAATTGATCCGGCGCATCATCTTACCGGCCAGGCGAGTCAACCTGGCCGGATGATGCGCTAGCCGGCCGGCTTATCCGCGCCGTCAGGAGCGCCGGCGGCACGCCGCCGCCCTTTTCGCTTCGTCACGAGGTCAATGCCGCCGTCAGCGGTTCGGGGGCGCGGGCGCGTTCTCGGTCGGCGTCGTCACCGGCGCCTGCTCGATCGAACTGTCCGGCAGGTCGGCGGATGCGTAGATGAAGACTAGCATGACCGCCGCGATCGCCGCAGCGAGCACGAGCGCCTTCCAAACCAGTCCGCTTGGCCTTTTCGCCGGGCCTATGGTCTCCGGCGGCACTTTCTCAAGCATGGATTGCTTTGCCATACGAGGCCAACTCCGAACCTGCCGTATGGTTCCCGCGCCACATGCAGCGATACAGGCTGGCCGGGCCATGCTATGAACCGGCGCACATGCCCGGCCCCCGCAGCATCACGACAGCCTGTTCCGCGATCTGCGCGGCCCTCTTCGCCGCTTCGCTGCCCACGAGTCACGCCCAGGCGTGCTGCGACCCCGAAAGTCCCTTCCGCGAGGGCGAAGGCTGGTCCGACAGGCCGGCCACCTGCGAGACCGTCGCCGGATGGGCGGAGAAAGCGCCCGGCACCAGCGCCCGTATCAGCATGACCATCCGCGGCAGGCTGGCCGTCGTGGAAAAGGACAGCGCTCTGGTCTACCTGGTCATGTGCGAGGAACCCGGCATGCAGGTGCTCTGCGTGACCTACGAACGCAACGGAATGACCCTGGGCGAAGTGGTCGAGTTCGGCGGCGGCTACGAGCGGCGCGGACCCAGGCAGATCGTGCTCGACCCCTGCCTCGCCTCGCGCGAGTGACGGCGGTCCGCTCTCAGGCCTTCGGCATCTGGTAGCCCGGCGTCGACAGCGACAGCGCGATCTCCTCTGCCGTCATCTCCGCCTCGATGTTCTCGAACAGCGGAGAGGAGAGGTAGCGCTCGCCCGTGTCGGGCAGCATGCACAGGATCACCGAGCCCGGCTTCGCCTTCCCGGCCACCTGCATGGCGGCCGCGAAGGTCGCGCCGCCGGAAACGCCGGTCAGGATGCCTTCCTTCATGGCCAGCTTCTGCGACCACTCTATGGCCACCGGTCCCGGCACCGGGATCAGCTCGTCGTAATACTGCTTGTCGATGGCTTCCTGCAGGACAAGCGGGATGAAGTCCGGCGTCCAGCCCTGGATCGGATGCGGCTCGAAGGCCGAATGGCCGGCCGCGGGCGAGCCGTCCTTGTCGCGCTCCTGCGCCACGCCGCTGCCGACAAGCTGCGCGTTGGCGGGTTCGCTGAGAATGATCTTCGTGTCGGGGCGCTCCCTGCGCAGCACCCGGCCGACGCCCGTCATGGTGCCGCCTGTGCCGTAGCCGGTCACCCAGTAGTCCAGCCGGTCGCCCTCGAAGTCGGCGAGGATCTCGCGCGCCGTCGTGTTCTCGTGCACCTTGGCATTGTCGCCGGTCTCGAACTGGTGCGCCAGGAACCAGCCGTTGGCCTTCGCCAGCTCCACCGCCTTCTGATACATGCCAAAGCCCTTCTGGGCGCGCGGCGTCAGCACCACCTTGGCGCCGAGGAAGCGCATCAGCCGGCGCCGCTCGATGGAGAAGCTGTCGGCCATGGTAACCACCAGAGGGTAGCCCTTGGCCGCGCACACCATGGCGAGCCCGATGCCGGTGTTGCCGCTGGTCGCCTCGACCACCGTCTGGCCGGGCTTCAGGTCGCCCCGCTTCTCGGCCTCCTCGATGATGCTGATGGCCAGCCTGTCCTTGACCGATGCAGCCGGGTTGAAGAACTCGGCCTTCACGTAAAGACGCACGCCCTCGGGCGCCAGCGTGTTGACGCGAATGCAGGGCGTGTTGCCGATGGTGTCCACCACGCTCTCGTAAAGCCGGCCCTGCCCCTTGGTCGATCGCGAACTCATTGCTGTACTCCCTTGGCGTTGAACGTCGTTGGCGGAGACTACCCACACGCGCACGCGCTGGCAAAGCGCGCTCTTCGCGGCCGCCGCGCCAGGCGCGCCGGGGATATGTAGCCGGGTGGGAGAGGTTGCGAAACCCCGGCGAAGGCCGGGGTCCACCCCGGTCTGGACTGGACCCCCGGGCCATCGACGCCGCCGGCCGGCCCCCCACCCCTGACCCCTCCCCGCAAGGGGGAGGGGAAATTCCGCGCAAGCTCCATCGTCCTCTCCTGTC
>JBFWSL010000156.1:0-9490 GCA_050248375.1 Hyphomicrobiales bacterium
CGACGCGGTCTGGGCGGAGAAGGACAGCGACCCGAAGAACCCGGATGGCTGGGTGGTCATCGTGGCCATCGCCGATGTCAGCCATTTCGTGCGGCCGGGCTCCGCTCTCGACAAGGAGGCCCTCAAGCGCGGCAATTCGGTCTACTTCCCCGACCGGGTGGTGCCCATGCTGCCGGAGGCGCTTTCGGCTGGCCTGTGCTCCCTGCGTGAGAACGAAGACCGCGCCTGCCTCGCGGTACGCATGACCTTCGACGCGCAGGGCACCAAGCGCGGCCACCGCTTCGTGCGCGGCCTGATGCGCTCCGCCGCCCGCCTCACCTACCAGCAGGCTCAGGCCGCCATCGACGGCCGCCCGGACGACAAGACGGGGTCGCTGCTGGAACCGGTGCTGCGGCCGTTGTGGGGTGCCTACGGGGCCCTCAAGGCTGCGCGCGACAAGCGCGAACCGCTCGCCCTCGACCTGCCGGAGCGCAAGGTGCTGCTCGACGACAAGGGCAACATCCGGGATATCGTCATTCCGCCGCGCCTCGATGCCCACAAGCTGATCGAGGAATTCATGATCCAGGCGAATGTCGCCGCCGCGGAAGCGCTGGAGGCCAAACGGTCTCCCCTGCTCTACCGGGTTCACGACGCCCCTTCCAAGGAGAAGCTCGACGGACTTCGCGACTTTCTCGACACCCTGCAAATGAGCTTTCCGAAGGCTGGACGGCTGCAGCCGGCACAGTTCAACCGCCTGCTCAAGCTGGCCGAACAGGGAGAGAATACGGAGCTGGTCAACGAGGTGGTGCTGCGGGCACAGGCACAGGCCGAATACGCGGCCGGCAACTACGGTCACTTCGGGCTGAACCTGCGCCGCTACGCCCATTTCACCTCGCCCATTCGACGCTACGCCGACCTGATCGTCCACAGGGCGCTGGTGCGGGCGCTTGGACTTGGCGCCGGCGGACTGACCGACGAGGAGATCGCGCGCCTCGATGACATCGCGACCGAGATTTCCGAGGCCGAGCGCCGGGCCATGGCGGCGGAGCGGGAGACCGTGGACCGGCTGATCGCGCGCTACCTGGCAGACCGCATCGGAGCGACTTTCTCCGCCCGCGTCTCGGGCGTCACACGCAGCGGGCTCTTCGTGCGGCTGGCACAGACCGGCGCGGACGGCTTCGTGGCGGCGTCGAGCATAGGGGCCGACTACTATCGTCACGACGAACGGTCGCAGGCGCTTATCGGCGACGCCACGGGGCTCGGCTACCGGCTCGGCGATACCGTCGAGGTCCGGCTGGTGGAGTGCATTCCCAGCGCCGGCGCCATGCGGTTCGAACTGCTTAGCGAGGGCCGCCTGCTCGGCGAGGGCCGGCGCGGGTCCCGCATGGGAAAGCGCGGCCGACACGGCGCCCCACCGGGGCGCGGCAGGCCGTCACGGCGCGGGCGGCGCTGACGATTAGCCGCGCACGGCTTGCTTCCGAACCCGGCCGCTTCGGCCTATATATGAGACCATGAGCGATATGACCTCTTCCCCGACCCGCTGGACTCCGCCCGCCGAACGGCCCATGGGCCGTTCGCTGCGGCGCGGCTTCCTCCAGCGCTGCCCCAGTTGCGGCACCGGCAAGCTCTTTGGCGCATACCTGAAGCCGGTTCACGATTGCCCGTCCTGCGGCGAGGCCATGCATCATCAGCGGGCCGACGACGCTCCGCCCTATTTCACCATGTTGATCGTGGGGCACCTGGTCGTTCCGGTGCTGTTGTGGGTGGAAATGAACTACGCGCCTCCGTTATGGGTTCACATGGCCATCTGGCCCACCCTTACCCTCATTCTCTGCCTGGTGCTGCTGCAACCCGTCAAAGGATCCCTGATCGGCCTGCAATGGGCGCTGCGCATGCATGGCTTCGGCGGCTTGACGCCGGCCCCGGAAGAGGATCCGGCCAGAGACGCGGCCCGATGAGCCAGACCGAGGCCGCCGCCAAGCAGGCGGCACCGGTCCAGCATCCCAACATGCGGCCGCGCGACGCAGCGAGCCTTGTCGTCATCGACCGTTCCGGCGCACAGCCCAGGGTTCTCATGGGCCGCCGCAGCAATGCCCACGTATTCATGCCTGGCAAATTCGTGTTTCCGGGCGGACGGGTGGACCGGGAAGACCTCTCGCTCGCCCGCAGGATGAACCTGCCGGAGGCGCAGACGTCGAAGCTCATGTGCCGCATGAAGGGCAGACCGAGCCCGGGACGGGCCTGTGCGCTGGCGCTGGCGGCGATCCGGGAAACGTTCGAGGAGACAGGCCTGCTGATTGGACGGCGTGCCGGGGGTCTGGATACAGCTCCCTCGACCTGGAGAGCCTTTCTCCACCATGGCGTGATGCCAGAGCCCTCCGCCCTTGGATATTTCTGCCGGGCAATCACTCCGCCCGGCCGTTCACGCCGTTTCGACGCCCGCTTCTTCTGCGTCGACGCCACTCTTATCGCGCACCAGGTCAAGCCCAAGAACCTGGAGCTGTCGGACCTCCACTGGCTGACGCTGGACGATGCCCGGAGGCTCGATATCCCTAACATCACCCTTAAGGTACTGGGCGAACTGGCCGGGCGCCTGGGCGATGGTCCGCCGCCCTGGCCCGATGCGCCGGTGCCCTTCTATCACAAGCGCGGCGGCAATTTCCGGCGTGAACTGCTCTAGCCGCATCGCCTTGACAACGGCGGCGCGCCGGATACTGTGCGCGCAAATCCGGCCTTGGCACATCATCCGGCCAAGTGAACCGCTTGGCCGGATAATGTGCCGAGTCAGCAATGTGAGCATGATCTTATCGGAAAAGTGGCATCCACCTTTCCGGATCATGTCAGCGCCGCGGAGGTTATTATGGCAAAGCCGATTACGCAGAAGATCAAGCTCGTGAGTTCCGCGGGCACCGGGTTCTATTACGTCACCAAGAAGAACCCCCGGAACATGACCGAGAAGATGGTGAAGAAGAAATACGATCCGGTCGCCAAGAAGCACGTCGAGTTCAAGGAAGCCAAGATCAAGTAGCCGCGGCTGCCTGCTCTCCGGTTCAAACGCCTTTCCATCCGGAAAATAGAGGCCAGCCCCGCCGCCACCCGGCAGCGGGGTTGTTCCGTAATGGCATGCGGGACTGGCCAACAAGCCAAATGTACCAAAGAGGGTTTGGTCATTTGACCTGGTGGCCGACCGGCAAGACGGCACTAACGAGGAGGCCACTCTAGCCGCCTGCCAGCCGGCCAAACCCCACGGACCCAGGAGATGCGGCGGACCTGAGCACTCCGTAGGGTTATTCAGATTTCAAGGCGGGAAGCCGGCCGCAGCCCCTACGGGCCTGTCAAAGCCATCCCCCACTGCCTCGGCAATTCGTATCGCCGCTCCACGTCATTAGCACAAACCGGCGCCATCACCCTAGCGCCCGCATGGCAATTTGCAATCTGCTCAATCAAGCAGATAAGCGAAAATCCATTCAACAGTAAAGTGTTAACCTTAAGTACTCAACCCGGAAGTGAGCGTCGCGAGGCCTGCACGAAGACAGCCCTGGCCTGCCGCGGACGGCCGGGAAGACTGAAAAATGACTGGATTTCCGCGAAAAAGCGCTCAGGCAGCGTCGGCAACGACCCGGTTACGGCCGTCACGCTTGGCGGCATAGAGGGCCTGATCGGCCCGCTTCAGCAGCGTGCCGGGGGTATCGTTCACGCTTTCCAGGGCCGAAATGCCGACACTGGCGGTGATGTCCACATTGCGCCCGTCGGGAAGATCGAACGAGACCGCGGAGATGCACTGACGCAACCGCTCGGCGACATGATAGGCGCGGGAGAGGTCGGTATCCGGCATGATCACGACGAACTCTTCCCCGCCCATGCGGCAGGCGAGGTCGATGCCGCGCACGTTCTTGCGCATGCGGCTGGCGAATTCGCGCAGCACGGCGTCGCCCGCATCGTGACCGTAGGTGTCGTTGACCGGCTTGAAATAGTCGATGTCGGCGATCAGGACGGCGAGCGCCTTGCCACGCTGCACAGCCTCATCCACCAGAGTCTTGAGATGACTCTCCATGTAGCGGCGGTTGTAGAGGCTCGTCAGCGCATCGGTGATGGCCATCTCGACGCTTTCCTCGATGCGGCCCTTGAGGAAATCGCCATAGCGCTTGCGGCGCACCTGGGTGCGCACGCGCGCGACCAGCTCGTTCTTGTCGATGGGGCGCACGAGGTAGTCGTTCACGCCCATGTCGAGGCCGCGCAACAGCCGGCTGTCGTCGCCGGGCTCCACCAGGATGAGAATGGGAAGCTGGCGCATGCGGTCAAGCGAGCGGACCTGCGAGCACAGCCGCAAACCATCGGACTCCGCAAGGCTGAGACTGACGATGAGCAGGTCGTAGTCGCCTTCCGGCAGGCTGAGCAGTGCCCGCTGGGGATCGTTCTGGATATCGACCGTATGGTCGGAGGACAGTGCGCAGGAAATGCGTTCGGCCGACCTGGGATGGTCCTCGACCAGCAGGATGCGCCCCCCCCTGCCCGCGAAGTGATTGTCCTGCGCGCCCTCGCCGGGCAGCCCGAGCTGCTCGCTGGTGGAAGCCCGCATCACCATCTCGTCGGTGAGGGTCTTCAGCCGGGCGAGGTTCTTCACCCTGGTAATCAGCGCGACCTCGTCGACCGGCTTGGTGAGAAAGTCGTCGGCCCCCGCGTCCAGCCCCTGGATGCGGTCGGAGGGCTGGTCCAGGGCGGTGACCATGACCACGGGAATGTGGGCCGTCGCCGGATTTGCCTTGAGCCGGCGGCAAACCTCGAAACCGTCCATGCCGGGCATCATCACGTCGAGCAGGATGACATCCACGCCCCGGCGCGCGCAGATATCGAGCGCTTCCGGGCCGCTGCGGGCGGTCATGGTCTCGAAATACTCGGCCGTCAGGCGAGCCTCGAGCAGCCGCACATTGGCTTCGATGTCGTCAACAATAAGTACGCGCGCGGTCATGACGCTCTACGGCCCTGCTTGCCTATTTCCCGCCGATGAACTTGCCCACGGTGTCGAGGAAGGTCGAAACGGAGATGGGCTTGGAGATATAGGCCTCGCACCCCCCCTCGCGGATGCGCTCCTCGTCGCCCTTCATCGCGAATGCGGTCACGGCGATGACGGGAATATCGCGAAGCTGGTCGTCTTCCTTCAGCCACTTGGTTACTTCCAGCCCGGAGACTTCCGGCAACTGGATGTCCATCAGGATCAGGTCCGGGCGATGCTGGCGGGCGAGCGTCAGCGCTTCCATGCCATTGCGGGTCTGGATGGTTTCATAGCCGTGGGCACCGAGCAGGTCACGAAACAGCTTCATGTTCAGCTCGTTGTCCTCGACGATCAGGACAGTCTTGGTCATAGGACTCACCGTTGCGAGATCGGACTGCTCATATTCGGTGGAGTCGCCGAGATATTCCATGTTTCGTGCCTTTTTGGGGACCCCGCACCGGCTTCCCCGCGTTTTATTCTTATCCGGCCCAAATCGAGGAAAGTTTGGCCTGAATCCGTAACCAACTGTTTAAGGATCGCTCTCTTTCTTGCGTTTCCTTAAGAATTTATCCCAGAATCCGGCCATGTTCGGGAATCGCCAGCGCCTCACTGCGGATGAAGCCGACACCATCGCCGTCAAGGCGCTCGGATTCCTCACATCCGACCCCGAACGGCTGGAGCGCTTCCTGCGGCTGACCGGCTGGACGCCCCAGTCCCTTGGCGAACCCAGGGGCCAGCAGGCCCTGCTGGCGGCGGTGCTGGAGTATCTGTCGAACGACGAACCGCTGCTGCTGACATTTGCCGCCAATATGTCCCTTGACCCGGCCCGCGTGGCGGAAGCGGCCCGGCGGGCCAGCTTTCCCGCTGGCGACGCAGGCGACGGGGACGGCGACGGTGGCTCGTGAGCACGGATGGAGGGCATGCATGCCTGCGCCTAGGCATCGATCTGGGCGGCACCAAGATCGCCGCAGAAGTGCTTGATGGCGACGGCCGGACCCGGCATTCGCACAGGCAGACTTCCCCCCGCGGCAACTACGAGGCGACTATCGAGGCCATCGCGGCCGGGGTCGCGCGTGCGGAGGCCGAATGCGGCGGGTCCGTCAGCGTCGGCCTCGGCATTCCCGGCTCCATCTCTCCTTCGCTGGGGGTCGTCCAGAACGCCAATTCGACATGGCTGAACGGCAAGCCTCTCGGCCGCGACATCGAGCGGCGGCTGGGAAGGCAGGTCCGCATCGCCAACGACGCCAATTGCTTCGCCCTGTCGGAGGCGGCGGACGGGGCGGGCTCGGGCGCGGCGTCCGTATTCGGAGTCATCCTCGGCACGGGATGCGGCGGGGGCCTGGTGAGCGGCGGCAGACTGGTCGACGGTCCCCGCGGCATCGGCGGCGAATGGGGGCACAACCCGTTGCCCTGGCCCGGGCCCGGGGAATTGCCGGGGCCGCAATGCTGGTGCGGCAAGCGCGGCTGCATGGAGACATGGGTGAGCGGACCCGGGCTCGCGGCGGATCACGAGGGCCGGACCGGACAGCGTCTCACGGCGACGGAGATCGCCGCGGCGGCGTCCTCGGGCAATGAGGCGTGCCGCGCCAGCCTGGACCGGCACGTCTCGCGTCTCGCCCGCGGACTCGCGGCGGTGGTGAATATCCTCGATCCGGAAGTGATCGTCCTCGGCGGCGGCCTGTCCGAAATGGCGCATCTCTATGCACGCCTGCCGGAACTGATGGCACCCTGGCTGTTCAGCCTGGACCGGCGGGCGGACATACGCCCGCCCAAGCATGGCGCCGCCAGCGGCGTGAGGGGCGCGGCCAGGCTTTGGGAACAGCGCTGAGCCTTGCCGCCCCCCGCGCTACTTGCAGTCGGCGGGCTTGAGGAACTCCAGCGACCGCAAATTGCCCTTGATGGCGAAATTGCCGTAATCGATGGCGAGGTCGCGGCTGACGCCGTTGGCAAACATGCGGAAGCGGATCTCGTATGAGGGTGTCTCCTCGCCCGTCCCCTTGCCGTCGAAATAGCTGATGGTCACCGGCCATGAGGCCAGCTTGTTCAGAGGCTCGTCATTGGCGACGCGGCTGAGCTTCTCATTGGTGCCCGGCGGCGACAGCTTGCCGATGAAGGCGGTGGTGTTGTAGATGCGCTCCTCCTTCTCGAAGCCCTCGAACACCCGCGACTGGACGACCGACTTGCCGGCCTCCGCTCCCTTCAGGATGGCGAGGCTGTGCTGCGTGGGAAAGAGCGTGCCAGTGCCCGGCAAGCTGCGCGAGCTCTGCTCCGGCTTCTTCAACTCGATATCCAGTTCGCTCTTACCTTCCTTGCGCGAGGCGGAACCGCTGGTGGTATCGCTCAGCTTCTCATCCACGTAGTTGGAATAGTTGAAGCGGAACTCGCCTCCATCTCCCTGCTCCCACGTGGAGGACCGCCGGTCCATGAGCACAGCCTGGCCGGAGGAGTCGGTAACGCGCACGACATGGCGCATGTTCACCGTGTAACCCTCGCAGGGCGATCCGGTCACTTCGAAGACGAGGCGGCCGTTGTAGTTGCTCACGCCGGAGGCCGGCTTCGTCTCATCCAGGATCATGTCGTAGATTGCCCGGTGCGGCGCCAGCTTGCTCGCGTCGCCAAGCGGAATGGCTTGAGCCTGGAGCGCCGGCCCCGCGATCGAGCCGCCGAAAGCGGCAGCGGCAAGGACACCGCGCCAGCTTGCAAATCCATTGAAGAAGGTCATCAATTCGACTCCGTTACCCCCGCATGCAACGTAGCGGACCCGCCAGATGTGCCTTGCGCACTGGCGTGGTCGCTAGAATACTCACTAGCTGACAAGGATTCCATCGGCCAGCCCCACCCGAAATCACATTTCTAGATAACAGAGGGACTCGAATTATGGCAGCGACCGCGGAGGCGCGACTCAAGGAACTCGGAATTGAATTGCCGGCGCCCGCCGCTCCGGCGGCGAACTACGTTCCATTCGTCCATATGGAGAAATTACTGTTTGTTTCCGGACAGTTACCGTTGATCGCGGGCGGCCCGGCATATAACGGCAAGCTGGGCAAGGACTACTCCGTCGAGGATGGACAGTCCGCCGCGCGCGCCTGCGCCATAAATATCCTGGCCCAGGCGAAGGCGGCGCTGGGAGATCTCGAGCGCATCAAGCGCTGCGTCCGGCTGAACGGCTTCGTGAACGCGGTGCCCGAGTTCACCGACCACCCGGAAGTCATCAACGGGGCCTCGAACCTCATCGCGGATGCGCTCGGCGACCGGGGCAGGCATTCGCGCATCGCGGTCGGCTGTGGCAGCCTGCCACGCAATGTTCCGGTCGAAGTCGACGCCGTATTTATCACGGACTAGGACTCCATGGCCCGCCTGGACTGGATGTGCCGGCCGATCGCCCATCGCGGCCTGCACGACAAGGACAGGGGCATCGTCGAGAACACGCCAAGCGCCTTCGAGGCGGCGATGGACGGCGGCTACGGCATCGAGTGCGACCTGCAATGCGCAGGCGACGGCACGGCGATGGTGTTCCATGACGATACCCTGGAGCGCCTGACAGACGCGGGAGGCAAGGTGGCGGGCCGGTCCACGGGCGAACTCAAGAAGATTCGGTTCAGGCAGACCGGCGACCGCATGCTCATCCTGCCCGAATTGCTGGAGATGGTCGGCGGCAAGGTGCCGCTTATCATCGAAATCAAGACCGACTGGGTGAACCGGGGTCCGTTCGAGGCACGCATCTGCTCCGACCTTGCGGGCTACAAGGGACAGGCGGCGCTGATGTCCTTCGATCCGTATTCGGTCCGCGCCTGCGCCGAGCACGGGCCGAAGATCCCGCGCGGGCTGGTGGCGGAGGCCTTCCGCGACGACCATTACTGGTCCGGGCTCACCGCATGGCAGCGCTTCCAGATGCGCCACCTGCTGAGCGCCTTCGTGGCACGGCCACAATTCGTTGCTTACGATATCAATGCGCTGCCCGCCGCCGCGCCGGTGCTGGCGCGCAAGCTGCTTGGATGGCCCCTGCTCACATGGACCGTCCGCACCGAGGCGCAGCGCGAGATCGCGGAGCGTTGGACCGATGCCATCATTTTCGAGAAACTTCGTCCCTGAGGCTGTGAATGGGTGACGCCGAACAGGTCGTCGTCCGGGTGGAGGCGGGCATGGACGCCATCGGCGCGGCGCAATGGGACGCCTGCGCCAACCCGGCCAGCCGGCGCGGCGGCTCCCCTCACCCGCTCGATCCGTTCACAACCCACGCCTTCCTCAAGGCGCTGGAGGACAGCGGCTGCGTGCGGGCCCAGAGCGGATGGGCGCCGCAGCATCTCGTGCTCACCGGCGGAGATGGAGAGGTGCAGGGCTGCGCGCCCTGCTATCTCAAGTCACACAGCATGGGGGAATATGTGTTCGACCACTCCTGGGCGGACGCCTATGAGCGGGCGGGCGGACGCTATTATCCCAAGCTGCAGATGGCCGTGCCGATTACGCCCGTAACCGGGCGCCGGCTCCTGGTGCCGGACTGCGACGATGCCGGAGAGC
>JBFWSL010000157.1:0-9477 GCA_050248375.1 Hyphomicrobiales bacterium
GTCGTCCGCCTGTCATGGCTGCCTTGCCTGCTGGCCATGTTGCTTGCCGGACAGCCCGCGGGCGCGGCGCCCGGCGGCATGGCCCCGACCGGTAACGTGTCCGCTGCCGCCGCGCCGCCTGTCAGGCTCGCCCAGCAGTATTATTATTCGCCTTATTCCCCCTATGCGCCCCACTACCAGCCCTATCAGCAACCCCAGCCGCGGGTGCAGCGCTGGCGCCGGGCGCCGCCGCCCCGGCCTGAGGCGCCGCCCCGGCCCGCGCCGCAGGTCCGCGCGCCGGCTCCCGCCAGCCAGTGCGAGGCCCCGCTGGTTTACTCGCAGGGCCTGAAGAAGTGCATTTGCGTTGCCGAAGGGCATGGCCTTGTTGATGGCCGGTGCGTGAAGCTGGCCGAGCCCTGCGGCGAAACCCGGCGCTGGTCCGCGGCCGAGAAGCGTTGCGTCTGCCGGGCCGGTCATCTGGCCCAGGGCGACGAATGCATCAATACCCGGCTCCATGCGGGTCCTGATGGAAAGCCGGGGGAGGAGCTGCTTACCTCCGATATAGGCCTGATCCAGCGCTGCCTTGCGGAAGCCGGCTATCTCAAGGGTACGCCGGGCACCAGCCAGAACCCGGCCTTCTGGACCGCGTTCTGGTTCTTCAAGACGGATCACGGCGTCGATGCCTCGTCGAAAGGCGTGCTCGATCTGAAGGTACAGCTTCGTCTGTTCGATCTCTGTCCCCAGGCCCAGCGGGAGCTTGGCGTCTATGTGGCCTCGGCCCGCCCGGCCACACCTGCCGCGGCAGGAGAGGGGTCCACGGCCCAGACGCGCCTCTTCGCCGCCGCCGAGGCCCAATGCCTGCCGCCGGACCTGCTTGCCAGGGTGACCGCCGCCTACGGCCCCCGCCCGGCCTTGAAGCGCTGCCTCGACACCTGCCTGCCCGTACCGGAGCAGCTCGCGCCTCGCGAGGTCGCCGCTTACGAGGCGAACCGGGTGGTGGAGTGGTGCAAGGCCTGCCTCCAGATCGGCTCGCACCTGCCTCTCGACGACGTCCTGCTGATCGAGCGGGAGACCAACGTCTCCCTGTGTTCGCGCCCGCCGACCCAGTTGCCGCGCTGGTCCCGGGGAGGGCAGGCGGCCCGCGCGGCCTTCACGCGCGTCCGCGAGCTGTACCGCCCTCTGCCCTCGGGCACCGGACACGAGAAGGACTTCGCCGTCGTTATCGGCAACCGGACCTATCGTGGGGGCATCGAGGCGAATGGCAGTGCCCACAATAACGCCAACGCGGTCTATGCACTGCTGACCGAGCATCAGGGCTTTGCAACCGACAGGGTCATCGACCTGCGCGACGCCACCCTCGACGACCTGAAGCGCGTGTTTGGCCATGACGGCAAGGCGGGAGAACTGGCCGCGCGGCTGAAGGGCAGAGAGGACGTCCGGCTGATCGTATATTACGCCGGTCACGGCGCCACCCAGGCCGACCAGTCGGAGAGCTACCTGCTGCCGGTCGATGCCTCTCCGCACCGGGCCGCGCAGACCGGTTATGCCTTGTCGGAGTTCTACGGGCGTATAGCCGGTCTCGGGGTTAAATCCGGCCTGGTCATCCTGGAGGCGGAGTTCGGCCGCGACATCAGCGACATCGTCTTTCCTCCGAACATCCCGGCCATGCGCAGCCGCGTCCTGCCGAAATCAACGCCGGAACAGATTGTCGTCATGGCCGCGGCCACCGGAGACCAGCGGACGCTGGACGACCAGCGCTATGGCATCGGCCTGTTCACGCGCTACCTGATCGAGGGAATGGCCGGGCGGGCCGATCTCGCGCCCATCGGCAACGGCGACAACGCCGTCGACGCGGTGGAGCTCTATGCTTATTCCGCCCACATGGTGCGGCTGGCGGCCCGCAAGTCCTTCGGACTGCTGCAGCAGCCCGTCGTCTCCGAGGGCGCCAATCCCGAAGTCAGCCGCCGCGTCGCGCAGGGCAACTGAGTTTCCGAGTAGCCTTGAAGCGCACGCCTCAGGCGCGGTCCGCGCCGTAGTAGAGCATCACCACATGCTCGGCCTCCGCGAAGAACAGCCAGCGTTCGACAACGATGCCGATGGCGGCGGCCGCCGCCGCGAACAGGCTCAGGGCGAGGGCGGCGCCCGTGCCCGCCCATGCCGTCATGAGGATCGCCGCCGCGGGGACCAGGAATGTCAGCGCCAGCGCGATGACCCGCAGCCGCCGGGCATGCTTGCGCCCGACCCGGTAGCCCATCTCGCGCATGACGAAGTTGGGTTCCGTATGGGGCGGGTCCAGCGGCTTCACCTTGCCGAAACGCCCCAGCCCGGTGGCCCGCTCCACCGTGTAGCTGCGCCGCGCATGATCGATGCTCCACCAGTAGGCCGCCTTGGATACGAGCGCGACAGCGAGGGCAATGACGGCCAGACCTGTGGCTTCGGGCAGGGCGAGGCCGAATGCGAAAGTGAAGGCACGAAACAGAACGGCGCCCGTGGCCAGTCCCAGGATCATGTAGTTGATGGCCACCAGCGGGTGGTGCCACTGCCGGATGGTCCTGAGCGAGGCGTAGATCATGCCGGTGCAGTAAACCGTCGCCGCCGCGCAGACGATTCCCGCCCAGCCCGCCACCGCCCACGGTCCGCTGACCGTGCCAAGGAACACCCAGCCGATGGCGAACAGGCCGGCGGGCACGAAGGTAAGAACCGCCATGACGCCCTCGCGTGACAGCCATGACGTGCGCCACTGCGAGAAGGCGCGCCACGCGCGCTCCGGCCGGCCCAGATGGGCACTGGAGGAAAGCAGCCCCGCGACGATAAGCGCGAAGGCGATGCCGAAACCCAGCAAGCCGGTCCAGAACCCGGGCTTCATCAGGCCGGTGAGGCCGAACAGGCTGAGCAGGACCAGCAGCCCGTAGCCCGCTCCGGACGCGGTGGTGAAGAAGATTACGGAATAGGCGGGATGCATCTGTGATCCTGATCGTGGGGACCTGCCCCGCTCAGCGAGACAGCATCTTGTCGGCCCAGCCGAACAGCTTGTCGAGCTTCGATCCGCTGCCCGCCTGCGGCAGTGCCGCGGGAGCGCCCCTGTCCGTATGGGCATCCCGGCGCTCGCGCGGCGGCAGATACTTGTTCACCGGCTTGTAGCCCATCTCGGGCAGCAGGTCGTAGCCCCCGCGTTCCCGCACCAGCCTCGATACGTCGCTGTCGGGGTCGCCGATGTCGCCGAAATGTCGCGCTCCGGTCGGGCAGGCGCGCACGCAGGCGGGAATGCGGTCTTCCGGCAGCAGTGTCTCGTTGTAGATGCGGTCCACGCACAGCGTGCACTTCTTCATGACCCCGTGACCGTAGTCGTACTCCCGCGCGCCGTAGGGGCAGGCCCATGAGCACAGCTTGCAGCCGATGCAGGTGTCCGGGTTCACCAGCACGATGCCGTCCTCCTCGCGCTTGTAGGAGGCGCCCGTCGGGCACACGGTCACGCAGTCCGGCTCCTCGCAATGCAGGCAGGAGCGGGGGAAGTGGACGGTCTGGCTGTTGTCTCCTTCGCCCGCCTCGAAGCTGTGGATGCGGTTGAGCCATGAGCCATGCTGGTCGGAGCCATAGGGGTTCTGGTCGGTCAGCGGCGCCGAGTAGCCGCCGGTGTTCCATTCCTTGCAGCTCGTCGCGCAGGCCTGGCAGCCAACGCAGATATCGAGGTCGATGACCAGGCCGAGCTTCTTGCCCGTGCTCCGCGGCAGCGAGGTCATTGCCCGCCCTCCGCCCGGCCCGGCCGGAACTGTTCGCCGAAGCGCAGGGTTTTCGGAACCTCGCGCTTCCACGGAACGTCTATGGGTTCGTAGAAGGGCTCGGTATGGGCCGCGTCGGCTTCGGCCTTTTCGATACGCACCTTGAGGTCGTACCACGCCGCCTGGCCGGTCACCGGATCGGAGTTCGAATAGCGGTAGCCGCCCGGCTGCTCCGGCAGCAGCTCCGAGATCAGATGGTTCAGCAGGAAGCCTCGTGTCGCCTCGGGCGCGTCCTCGTCCAGCGACCAGGCGCCCCGGCGCTTGCCGATGGCGTTCCAGGTCCAGACCGTGTCGCGGTTCACGCCTTCCTGCAGCTTCACCTGCGCCTTCACCCGGCCCTGATAGCCGACGATCCAGACCCAGTCGTCGTCCTTCAGGCCCATGTCGCGGGCGCGCCCGGCGTTCACATAGAGCCGGTTGGCGCCGTGAATCTGCCTGAGCCAGGCGTTCTGCGATCCCCAGGAGTGATACATGGCCATGGGCCGCTGTGTGACCGCGGAGAGCGGAAATTCGCCCTCGCCGATCATGGCCCCCTCGAAGGGGGGATACCAGAAGGGCAGCGGATCGAAGAAGGCGGAGATGCGCTTGCGGTGCTGTCTGGGTGGCACGACCGGTCCGTGCCCCGCAGCCGCCAGGCGGAAGCGCTGCATCGTCTCGCTGTAGAGCTGGAACACGATCTGCGTGTCCGTGCCGCGATAGCCCATCTCCAGCGCCCAGTCGAAATATTCCTTGTTGGCGTGCTTGAAGTAGCGCATCGACGGCTTGAGCTTGTAGTGGTTGAAGCAGCCGTGCCGGATGTATTCCTCGAGTTGCTTCGGGTTCGGCTTTCCTTTGCCGTAGGACTTGCCGTCCTTGCCCCGCCATCCGGCCAGCGGACCGATTCCCGGCTTGCGCTCGTGATTGACGATGTAGTCGGGGTATCCGCCGGGATATTTCGGCTTGCCCTTGCCGTCGACGAAGCCCGGCAGCTTCAGCCGCGCGCCGAGATCGATCAGCACGTCCTGGAACGGCCGCACGTCGCGGTCGGGCTTCACCACCGGTTGGCGGATCGAGTCCGCGGGGCCGTCCGGTTCCGATATGGGCCGGTCGAGCAGCGAGATGCAGTCCCAGCGCTCCAGGTAGGTCGTGTCCGGCAGAACGAGGTCCGCATAGGCGACCATCTCCGAGTAATACGCGTCGGAGTAGATGATCTTCGGAATTTTGTATTCCCCGGTCTTATCGTCCTTCGCGGTCAGGTGCCCCAGCACCGCCGGCACGTTCATCGTCGAGTTCCAGCCCATGTTGGCCATGTAGAGGAACAGCACGTCGATGGGATAGGGGTCCGCGTTGGCGGCGTTGGTGATGACCATGTGCATCAGACCGTGCGCGGCGAGGGGCGCGTCCCAACTGAACGCCTTGTCGATGCGTCCGGGTATGCCGTCCTCGTCGATCAGCAGGTCTTCCGGTCCCGTCGGGAAGCCAAGGTGGGGGCCTCCCAGCGGTTCGGAGGGAGCGACGTCGCGCGGCTTGCCCGACGGCTTCAGCCAGGGCGGCGTCTGCTTGGGATAGGGCGGCTTGTAGCGGAAGCCGCCGGGGCAATCGATGCTGCCGAGCAGGATCTGCAGCACGTGGATCAGCCGGCAGGTATGGAAGCCGTTCGAGTGGGCCGAGATACCGCGCATCGCGTGCATCGAGACCGGCCGTCCGATCATCTTCTCGTGCTTGCGGCCTGCCCAGTCGGTCCACGGCACGTCCAGCACCACCTCTTGCTCGAAAGCCGCGTGAGCCAGTTCCGCGGCGATGCGCCGGATGGTGGCGGCGGGAACCCCGGTCTCCGATTCCACCCGCTCGGGCGCGTAGCGCGCGTCGGTGAAGCGTTCCGCCAGCAGCCGGAAGGACGGCACGGCCTTGCGCCCGTCCTTGAGCCTGTATTCGCCAAGCATGGCTGGAGCAACGTCCGGCCGCATGGCGTCGGCGAGCTTGCCGGTCTTCTTGTCGAACACCAGCGGATGACCCCTGCTGTCGCGCGCGAACAGGCCGTGATCGGCGCCGCCCTTGTCGTCGATGACCAGCCAGGGCGCGTTGGTGTAGCGGATCAGGTAGTCCGCGTCGATCTTGTCGGCCAGCAGCAGTTCGCGGATGAGGGAGGCGACGAACAGCCCGTCGGTGCCGGGCCTGATGCCGACCCATTCGTCGGCGATGGCGGAATAGCCGGTCCGCACCGGATTGATGGAAACGAACTTGGCGCCGCGTGTCTTGAGCTTGCCGAGCGCCGTCTTGATGGGGTTGGAGGCATGGTCCTCGGCCATGCCGAACATCATGAAGTAGCGCGTCAGCTCCCAGTCCGGCTCGCCGAACTCCCAGAAGGAGCCGCCGAAGGTGTAGAGGCCCGCCGCCGCCATGTTCACCGAGCAGAAGCCGCCATGCGCGGCGTAGTTGGGCGTGCCGAACTGGATCGCCCACCAGCCGGTAAGCGACTGCGACTGGTCGCGCCCGGTGAAGAAGGCGAGCTTCTTGGGGTCGGAATCGCGCACGTCCTTGAGCCATCCGGTGGCGATGCCGAGCGCCTCTTCCCAGGAGATTTCCCTGAATTCGCCCTTGCCGCGCTCGCCCACCCGCAGCAGCGGCGCGCGAAGCCGCGCGGGGGAGTATTGCTGCATGATCCCGGCCGAGCCCTTGCCGCAGAGCACGCCCTTGTTGACCGGGTGGTCGCGGTTGCCCTCGATGTAGCGGACCGTGCCGTCCTTCAGGTACACCTTGATGCCGCAGCGGCAGGCGCACATGTAGCACGTCGATGTCTTGATCTCGTCGCCTACGGGGGCGGATGTCTCCACTCGCGGCTTCATTCCGTCGCTGTCCCTGAAGTCTGGCGCTCCGGGACAGGCCCGAGCGTTCCGCATATTGAGACGTTTCGTCTCATTAATCTAATGATAATGCAACCCCCGGCTCCCTGGAAATGTGGTCTTTCAGCGCGACTGCCTTAAATTTCCGCATGCTGTCCGCCAGTTGTTGCCTGACGAACGCCCCTTGGGGCACTCTGCGCCGGCCCTTCCCAGGGCAGTCGTAAACATCAGCCGGGAGGGCGCTCATGCAGCACAGGACACTCGGCCGCACGGGCCTGCTGGTATCGCCTGTCTGCCTCGGCACCATGATGTTCGGAGGGCAGACCGGCGCCAGGGACGCCAATCGTATCATCGCGCATGCCTTCGACAACGGGATCAACTTCATCGACACCGCCGATGTCTATGCGGGCGGCGCGTCGGAAAAGATCGTCGGCAAGGCGATCCGGAAGAACCGGGACAAGTGGGTGTTGGCCACCAAGGTCGGCCTCGACCGCAATTCCATGCCGGACGAGGGCGGCCTGTCGCGCCACCGGGTCATGAGCGAGGTGGACAACAGCCTGAAGCGGCTCGGCACCGACGTCATCGATATCTACTACGTTCACCGCCACGATCCGCGCACCGCGTTCGACGAGGTGGTCCGCACCTTTGGCGATCTGATCGCGGCGGGAAAAATCCGTTACTGGGCGCTGTCGAACGTCCGCGCCTGGCACATCGCCCATTATGCCGGGCTCTGCCGTGAGATGAACGTGCCGAGGCCGGCCGCGCTGCAACCCTATTACAACCTGCTCAACCGTTCGCCCGAGGTCGAGCTGATCCCCGCCGCCTATCACTTCGGCATCGGCGTGGTGCCCTACAGCCCCATCGCCCGCGGCCTGCTGACCGGCAAATACGCCGCCGGCGCGAAGCCGCCGGCAGGCAGCCGCGCCGCCCGCAAGGACCCGCGCTTCATGTCGACCGAGTGGCGGCCCGAATCCCTGGCTATCGTCGAGAAGCTGACAGCTCACGTGGAGAAGCGAGGCCAGAGCCTCGTTCATTTCGCCGTCGCCTGGCTGCTCAACAGCAAGGCGATCAGTTCTGTGATCGCCGGGCCCCGTACCTTCGGGCAGTGGCAGGCCTATCTCGGTGCCGACGCCTATCCCTGGGGGCCCGAGGACGAGGCGCTGGTGGACAGCCTGGTCAATCCCGGCCAGCCCTCCACGCCGGGATATTTCGATCCCAAGGAACCTCCCGAGGGCCGCTTCCCGGTACATCCGGCCATGAAAGCCTAGTCCGGCTTCACGCCGCTGGTGCCTTTCAGGGTCTCCACGAACAGCGCGATGTTCTCCACGTCCTGCAAGGAGATCTCCACCGGCGCGGCGTTGGCGGGGAGGTGCGGCATGGCGCGGTTGTTGAGGCCGGTGACCGTCAGGAAGGCGGGATGCGGCCGGCGGACATAGAAGGTCAGAAACCGCTCCTTGTAGTCCGGGCGCCTGTCCACCAGGAGCTGGAACGACGGTGTCGAGGAGATGCCGCCATGGGGATTGAAGGTGCCGACCACGTGACAGCGCGTGCAGTGGGCTTCGGCGGTCGTCTTGCCTGCGGCGGCGTCGGCGGCCCGCGCGTGCCCGGCAAGGGTTGCCACGGCGGCCGGCAGCACCCCCGCGAGTAACCATTTGGACATCATTTCCTCCCTGGCAGCCGACTATAAGGGCCGGCAGGGAAGGGGCAAGCTGCCGGGAATTTGATGGCGGGTCCCGATTCTGTCTTGCACGCTGCAAATTCCTCTTTACATAGGGGGACATTGGCCGTATCGAGCGGTCCCTTTTTGCTTGGAGGTCCCATGAGATGGAGACATTCGAGTCTGCAGCCGACCTGCTTCGCGTCCGCCGTCCCGAACGTCCCGTCCTGTGTATGCGCCCCCATGCCGCGAGACGCGCGGCGCGCTGGTTCCTCGACCGCTTTCCCGGCGTAGTCGCCTACGCCGTCAAGGCAAACGATTCCTCCGTCATCACGGCCGCCCTCGTCGAGGAGGGTATCCGCCATTTCGACGTCGCCTCGCTGGCCGAGGCCGAGCGCATGGCCAGGGTGCCGGGCGCGACGCTCTATCTGATGAACCCCATCAAGTCGCGGGAAACCATCCGCCGCGCCTACTTCAACCTGGGCATCCGGCACTTCTCTCTCGACAGCCACGACGAGCTCGACAAGATCCTGCAGGTCACGGGCAATGCGCCCGACCTGGCGCTTTACGTGCGCCTGGCCTGCTCCAACGAGCACAGCCTCATCCCGCTGGAGGGCAAGTTCGGCGTGGGCCGGGCGGAGGCCCCCGCGCTGCTCATGCGCGCGCGCCAGGCGGCCCAGAAGCTCGGCATCACCTTCCACGTCGGCTCCCAGTCGGTGAAGCCGGAAAGCTATACCGCCGCGCTGCGGCAGACCCAGGACCTGATCCGCGAGGCGGGGGTCATCGTGGACGCCATCGACATCGGCGGCGGCTTCCCGAGCCGTTATGTCAGCTCCGAGCCGCCGCAGCTCTCCGCCTTCATGTCGGAGATTTCCGTCCAGCTCGAGAAGCTCGCCGTGGGCGAGAGCTGCGAGTTCATGTGCGAGCCGGGCCGCGCCTTGGTGGCCGAGGCCGAGTCCGTTCTGGTGCGGGTCGACGCGCGCCGGGGCGACTACCTCTACATCAACGACGGTGCCTTCGGCACGCTGTTCGATGCGGCCGTTTCCGGCTTCACCTTCCCCGCGCGTCTGGTCCGGCCCGAGCCGGGCGAGGTCGCGCCGCTGCAGCCCTTCGGCCTCTACGGTCCGACCTGCGACGCCATGGACAGGATGCCTGGGCCGTTCATGCTGCCCGGCTGTGTCCGCGAGGGCGACTACATCGAGATCCACCAGATCGGCGCCTATGGCCGCGTCATCGCCAA
>JBFWSL010000158.1:0-1568 GCA_050248375.1 Hyphomicrobiales bacterium
CAGGGCGGTATCATCGGCGTTGACCGTGCCATGGTCGAAGCAGGCGTCCACGGGCGCGCGCAGCTTGGCCAGCGCGCGCATGGCGGCGGCGAAGTCTTCCCGCGCCACGGCTTCCGACGCTTCCCGCTTCGCAACATCAATCGCGGCGGCGAGCGCCCTCTCCTCGTTCCCGGCATAAAGGGAGCCGTCGGGCGCGCCGGTGTATTCGCGCGCGTCCTTCTTCTCCTCGATGCGCAGGATACTGGTGGCGCGCCTGACGCCGGCCAGCAGCGTGGCGCCGTCGTCGGTGTCGAGGAATTTGCCCAGCGCCTCGACGCGGGCGACGATCATCAGCAGGTCGTCGGCGTCGGGTGAAATCACCGCGTCAATGAGATCGTGGCGCGCACCGCGGTCGCGCAGATAGACCTTCAGGCGGTCGTGGAAGAAGGTGAGCAACTCCACGTTCACGTCATAGGCGCCGGTCCAGTGTTTCCGGACCACGTTCTCGCCGATGTCGCGGTAGACCTCGGCCGTTCTCCCGAACCATTCGCGCAGCGAAAGACGCAGATTGTTCTCAAGCACGATACGAATGATGCCGAGCGCGGACCGCCGGAGCGCGTAGGGATCGCGCGAACCGGTCGGGCGTTCGTCGATACCGAAGAAGCCGACGAGGCTGTAGAGCTTGTCCGAAATGGCCGCGACGATGGCCGTGGGATGCGCCGGAACGGCATCGTTGGGGCCGAGCGGGGAATAGTGCTGCGCGATGGCGTCGGCCACATCGGCGGGCAGCTTGTCGTTGAGCGCGTAGTAGCGACCCATGATCCCCTGAAGCTCGGGAAACTCGCCGACCATGCCGCTCACCAGATCGGCCTTGGCCAGCAGCGCGGCCTGTTCGCAATGGCGGCGGTTGGCGCCGGGAATGACTTCCGAAAGATCCATGGCGAGGCGCGCGATGGCATGCGCCTTGTCGTGAACGGTGCCGAGCCTGGCGTGGAAGATGAGCTCGTTGAGCTTCGGCAGCCGGGATTCCAGAGTGTGCCTGCAATCCTGGTCCCAGAAGAATTTGGCGTCGGACAGGCGGGCGCGGATGACGCGGCCGTTGCCCTCTATGATCGCCTTGCCCCTGTCCTTGGCCACGAGGTTGGCGACCAGGATGAAGTGGTTCGACAGCGAAGCGCCTCCCCCTTGCGGAGAGGGGTTTGGGGCGGCGGGCGCGGAGCGTTTCGCTCCACCCCGGCCCTCCCCCGTCAAGGGGGAGGGAGAAGAAGCAGGTCGCCCGTTCGAGGGGGAGAGAGAAGAAGGGCCGCGCACCGAGAAGCATTTCTGGTGCGCCTTCATGGAGGTGGTCAGCACTTCCGGCGGCACGTCGAGGAAGCCCTCGTCGAACGCGCCCATGAGCGGCACGGGCCATTCGGTCAGCCCGGCGTTCTCCGCGAGAAGTCCTTCGTCCTCGACCAGCTCAAGACGCTTCGCCTTCGCCGCCGCCCGCGCGCCTTCCAGGATCGCCCGGCGGCGCTCGGCGGGATCGAGGATCACCTTCGCCGCCTTCAGCTTCTTCACATAGTCCCTGAAGTCCTTCACGGCGAAGC
>JBFWSL010000158.1:1668-9475 GCA_050248375.1 Hyphomicrobiales bacterium
AGACGCTTCGCCTTCGCCGCCGCCCGCGCGCCTTCCAGGATCGCCCGGCGGCGCTCGGCGGGATCGAGGATCACCTTCGCCGCCTTCAGCTTCTTCACATAGTCCCTGAAGTCCTTCACGGCGAAGCTCTTCGGCGCCATGAAGCGGTGGCCGGACGTGGTGTTGCCGCTCCTTATGCCGTCCACCTCGAAGCGGACCACCTTGCCGCCCAGCAGGCAGAGGATCGAATGCAGCGGGCGCACCCAGCGCAGGCGGCCCGAACCCCAGCGCATGGACTTGGGCCAGGGGAATTTGCGAATGACCTCGGGAATGACCTCGGCCACCACCTGCGCGGCGGGGCGGCCCTTGCGCGAGGTGCGGGCGACGTAGAAATCGCCTTTCCTCTCGTCGGTGACGATCTCGGCATCGTCGATCGACTTGAGACCGGCGCCCTTGAGGAACCCCTGTATGGCCTGCTCGGGCGCGCCGACGCGCGGGCCCTTGCGCTCCTCGTGCACGTCGGGCGAGCGGGCGGGCATGTCGGCGATGACCAGCGCCAGGCGGCGCGGCGTGGCGAAGGCGCGGACGTCCTTCACCTCGATGCCGGCGGCCTTCAGCCCCTCGGTGACCAGGCGCATGAGGTCGTCGGACGCCTGCCTCTGCATGCGCGCCGGGATTTCCTCGCTGAAGAGTTCGAGCAGGAGTTCAGCCATCTCCCCGCCCCCCTGGCGTAACAGCTTCACCCCCTCCCCGACCCTCCCCCATCAAGGGGGAGGGAGAAGAGGAGGCCTCGCCCATGGAGGGAGAAGGCTCGCAGGCGGCAAGCGCCTGCGATTTCATTTCCCCTCCCCCTCGTGGGGAGGGGTCAGGGGTGGGGGGCGAAACTTCAAGAGCCGAAATGATCTCCGCCATTACGCCTTCCGCGTTCCCGGCGACATCCACGTTCCAGAACCTGAGCACTCGATACCCCTGCGAACGCAACCAAGAGTCCCGCGCGGCGTCACGCGCCGCCTCACGCCGCCAGCCGTGCTGACCTCCATCGAGCTCGATGACGAGACGGAGCGAATGACTGGCGAAATCGACTATGTAAGGTCCAATTGGCGCCTGCCGGCGGAAATGCGCCGTCGGGTGGTCGAGCTCACGCAGCTTCCTCCAAAGCCGCTTTTCGGCCTCAGTGGCGTCGCGGCGCAACCGGCGGGCATTGGCTGTCAGGCTTGGCGCGCTCATGCCGCCCCTCCCGCTTCGGTCTTCAGCCAGGCGGCGCAGCAGGCCCTGGCCAGCTCGCGCACGCGCAGGATGTAGGACTGGCGCTCGGTGACGGAGATGACGCCGCGCGCGTCGAGCAGGTTGAAGACGTGGGAGGCCTTGATGCACTGGTCGTAGGCGGGCAGCACCATGAGATGGCGCTCGCCCTCCGCGCCTTTCTCCAGCAGCGCTCTGCACTCCTTTTCCGCGTCGGCGAAATGCGAGAACAGCAGGCCCGTGTCGGCGTGCTCGAAGTTGTGGCGGGAGTATTCCTGCTCGGCCTGCAGGAAGACGTCGCCATAGGTGATGCGGTCCCGGCCCGGGGCGCCGTTGAAGTTGAGGTCGTAGACCCGGTCTACCCCCTGCACATACATGGCCAACCGCTCGAGCCCGTAGGTCAGCTCGCCGGAGACGGGATCGCAGTCGAAGCCGCCCACCTGCTGGAAATAGGTGAACTGCGAGACCTCCATGCCGTCGCACCACACTTCCCAGCCAAGGCCCCAGGCGCCCAGCGTCGGGCTCTCCCAGTCGTCCTCGACGAAGCGGATGTCGTGATTCTTCGGGTCGATGCCGATCTCGTAGAGGCTCTCCAGATAAAGCTGCTGGATGTCCGGCGGGCTCGGCTTGAGGATCACCTGATACTGGTAATAGTGCTGCAGGCGGTTGGGGTTCTCGCCATAGCGGCCGTCCTTGGGCCGGCGGGAGGGCTGCACATAGGCGGCCTTCCAGCGCTTCGGCCCCAGCGAGCGGAGCGTGGTGGCGGGATGGAAGGTGCCCGCGCCCACCTCCATGTCATAGGGCTGCAGCAGCACGCAGCCCTGCCGCGCCCAGAACCGCTGCAGGCACAGGATCAGGTCCTGGAAGGCTTTGTCCGGCCGCAGGGCCGCCGATTTCGCTTTGCTCATGTCCGGCTCGCCAGCCGCGGGAACGCGGCGATCGCGTGAGGAGGCGCGCGTCAAACGCGCGCGCAACCTAGAGCCTTTCTTGGGCAAATGGAACCATTCTGAGGGAGCGCATCCGCGCCGGGATCGAGCGCGGGAAAGCCTGCGGCTCAGTCCTTCGACGGCCTGTAGATGCCGGTCTCGGGGTCCTGCCTGAGGTCGGGAATACGGGTCTCCTCGCGGCGGCGCAGCCCTTCCTCCGTCTCGTGCAGGTCGGCCTCGACGCGGGCCATCTCCTTGCGCAGCCACTTGTAGCCGGCCCAGATGCCGGCTCCGGCGAGAATGGCGAACAGCGCGGGATGCATGGGCGCCCTCCCCTACAGGCCGTAGCGCGACCACAGGGCGCGCGCCTCGATGGCCGAGATCAGCTCGTCGGCGAAGCCCGGTCCCGGCAGCGGCGAGCCGGCCGCGCCGTCCCGGCCCACCCAGGGCGAGCCGCGCAGGCGGCGCAGCAGGCCGCGCTCGCGCGAGACGGTCTTGAGCACAACCTTGTCGCCCAGCATCTCGCGCATCCTGGAGCGCAGGTCGCCGAGCCCGTCGATGAGGCCGAGTTCGAGGGCCTTCCTGCCCGACCAGAAGGCCCCGTCGAACAACTCGCCGTCGGGCCGCTTCAGCCGCTTGCCGCGGCGTTCCTTGACCAGCGCGATGAAAGACTCGTGCACATCCCCCTGGAGATCCTTCAGGCGGGTCACGTCCTCCGCCTTCTCGGGCCGGAAGGGATCGAGCATCACCTTGCTCTCGCCCGCGGTGTGCACGCGGCGCTCGACGCCGATCTTCCTGATGAGGTCCACGAAACCGAAGCTGGCGGAGACCACACCGATGGACCCGATGATGGAGCTGGCGTCGGCGTAGATCTCGTCGCCCGCGAGCGCGATGAGATAGCCGCCGGAAGCCGCCACATCCTCGGCGAAGACATAGACCGGCAGGTTCTTCTCCTCCGCGAGGGCGCGGATGCGCTTGTAGATGAGGAAGGACTGCACGGGCGAACCGCCCGGCGAATTGATCTGGATCGCCACCGCCTGGGCGCCCTTCATGGCGAAGGCGCGCTGGATCGCGGAGGCGCTGGAGGCCAGCGTCAGGCCGGACCGCAGCGGCGATGCGACGCCGATCGCCCCGGTCAGGCGCACCACGGGCACGACCGGACGCGAACCGCGCAGAAATGCGGGAATCAAACCCAAATGCCACTCTCCCAATGCCAGCGGCGGGCCGGATGCCGCCGCGCAGGCAGTGTCGGGTGGGACGGCGGGTGAATCAAGCCGCAAGGAGTGGCCGGGAATCGCCCCGGCGATCAAAAAAATTTTCACAGCCGCCTGAACGGAAAGCTTAACGGGCCTCCCGCCAGCCCTGCCCGCGCGCACGCAGAATTCTTTTATCATATTGATTTTAAATGATTTTATCTGGTTCTTCACAGCCCCCGGAAGCTGAACGGCAGGTGAATGCCGGTCTCAGGATCGGTTCAGCGGCCGGGTTCTAAAAACGCACCATCGGCGGTGCACAGAGCGGCCCGCCACTGAGGAGCAAGGCAACAGGTTCAACCCGGAAATACGGAGCACTCACATGATGAAGAAGATCGTTCTCGCCGCCGCCGCCGTCGCCGCCATCGCAACCGGCACCGTCGCAGGCACCCCGAAGGCCGAGGCCGGCTACGGCTTCAGCGTCGGTTACTCGGGCGGCCACTACAACAGCTACAGCTACGGCTACGGCGGTGGTTACGGCTACAACTCCTACCGCCCGTCCTGCAGCTACCAGTCCTACCCGGTCACCGTGAAGGTGTGGGACCCCTACAGCTACGGCTACATCTACAAGACGGTCTATCGCACCAAGAAGGTCTGCTACTAGCCCGTCTGAAACGTGTTCGGGTCCTTGCGGGCCCGGCACAGGAGGGCCGCTGTCTATAACCCCCCGGTGAGGCAGCGGCCCTCTTTCATTTCAAGGACGCGTTAACCATTCCCGGCCCCGGCGCCGGGAATTTTTTTATGCGCGGAAACGCGCGCGCGCAGGGCATTTATCGCGCAGCCCGGACCGCCAGCGGCGGCGCGGCGACGGATCGGTATTCCACCGGCGTATCACCCACATCTTCGGCTTCGGGCCACCGCACGACAGAGGCGGGTGTCCGGAGAAGTGGTCCGGCTCCCCCGCCGGTGAGTAACTGCATGGAAGGAAACACTCGATGTTGAAGAAGACTGCTCTTGCACTTGCCGGCGTCACCGCGCTCGCCATCGGCGCGGCCACGCCCCTGACCACGGCCCAGGCCGGATCCACCGCCTACGGCCCCAGCTACTACAGTCACAACAAGGGCCACCACAACCGGCACTACTACAACCATCGCGGCCCGCGCTGCCACTGGGTCAAGGTTCCGGTGCGCACCAAGGTGTGGAGCCCGTGGCGCGGCTGGGTGTGGACCACGAGCTATCGCAACAAGCAGGTCTGCCGCTAGGCGTCCGAATCGGGGCGGCGCCGCCCTCCCCCCGGATGCCAGCCTCCGGCATCCCGGCGCCGCCCCGGAAGACGTGTCCGGTCTTTCCCAAATCAGGACCGGCGCAGGGAGACTGCCACCCAATGCACCCGGTGGTGGCAGTCTCCCATTTCAGTTCGCCCTCCCGGCGATCATCCCTCCAGATCGAGAGCTTCACCTGAGCGCAGGACGGCTTCCGCCCCGGGCGTGAAGCTGCCGTCCGGGCCGTGAAGCACGAGCCCGCGCCGCATGGAAAGCGGAGCGCGGCTGCCCTTGATGCCGCGGATCAGCAGTCGGGTCGCCGGCTTGCCCTCGAACGGGAACAGCGGAAACAGCACCAGCGCGCCGAAGCGGCCGCCGATGGCCTCCAGAAGGCCGGCGAGAACATCGGGACGGTGGATCAGGGTAAGGCTGCCGCCGGGGGCGGCCATGGCGGCGCAGAAGCGCAGCCAGTCCCGCAGTTCACCCGGTCCCGCCTGATGCGCCCGCGCCCTGGCGCCGTCGGCGGGTGCGCGGCTGCTGGCGGGATCATGGAAGGGCGGATTGGCGGCGACGTGCCCGTAGCTCTCGCTCCGCAGGCCGGCCGAGGCCCATGCACGGCCGGGCGCGGTGACGTCCGCCTCGATTACATGGAACCTGCCGCCGAAACCGTTGCTCTGCGCGTTGCGCCTGGCCAGCGCCGCCAGCCCGGGCTGTATCTCAACGGCGGTGATTCCGGCCGCCGGCGCGCGGGCGGCGATGGCGAGGCTGGCGACGCCCGCGCCCGCGCCCGCCTCGAGGACGCGCGCGTCCTTTCCTCCAGTCACCGGAACGGCGGCGGCGAGGAATATGGCATCCATGCCCGAGCGCGGACCGTCTGAGGGCTGCAGCGCCTCGATGCGGCCGCCGAGGAAGGCGTCGCGCGTCAGTTCCGCGCCGGTATGGCCGGACGGCACGGTCATCGGGCGGTCAGGATATGGGCGAGATCGGCATCGGCAAGCAGGCGCGCCGCCTCGTCCCATCTCGCGCTCTCCACCAGCATGCGCCGGGGCAGCGCGCCGATGGAGCCCTCGACGATGCTCATGTTCTGGTCCGCGATGACATGGCCGATGCCGGCCTCGCTGAGCAGCGCCTCCACGAAGGACAGCAGCACGGCGTCATTGGTCCTGAACAGCTCTTTCATAAGCGATGTCCATATGTTAGCCGGTGCAATAGCGGCTCGCTTGACCGAAATCGTCTTCAACCGACTATACTGCGGCAAGCCTCGGACCATCAGGGAGAATTCAGTGGGAGTGGTCGTACCGTTAAAGGACCCGGGCGGGGGCGATGCGAGCCTCGAGCCGCTCATGACGCTGGTCAAGGCGGACATGGAGGGCGTCAACCGCATCATCCTCGACAATGCGCGCTCGGACGTGGAGCTGATCCCGGAGCTGGCGCGGCACCTGATCGATTCCGGCGGCAAGCGGCTACGGCCGATGCTGACCATCGCGGCGGCGCAGATGTGCGGCTATTCCGGCAAGGGTCATGTCAAGCTGGCGGCGAGCGTGGAGTTCATGCACACCGCGACGCTTCTGCATGACGACGTGGTGGACGAAAGCGACCTCAGGCGCGGCAAGACCACGGCCCGCATCCTGTGGGGCAACGAGGCGAGCGTGCTCGTCGGCGACTTCCTGCTGGGCCAGGCCTTCCGCATGATGGTCGACGTCGGCTCGATGGAGGCGCTGCGCATCCTGTCCAACGCGGCGGCCGTGATCGCCGAGGGCGAGGTCATGCAGCTCGTCGCCTCCAAGAACACCGAGACGACGGAAGACGACTATCTCTCCGTCATCCTCGCCAAGACGGCGGCGCTGTTCTCGGCGGCGGCGGAGGTCGGCGCCGTCATCGCCGGCCGCCCCAAGGAAGAGCAGGCGGCGCTGCGCTCCTATGGCCGCAATCTCGGCGTGGCCTTCCAGCTCATCGACGACGCGCTGGATTACGCCGGCGAGCAGGCCAAGCTCGGCAAGTCGGTGGGCGACGATTTCCGCGAGGGAAAGATCACCCTGCCGATCATCCTGGCCTACCGCCGGGGCAGCGAGGCGGAGCGCAAGTTCTGGCGGCGCACGCTTCAGGACGCGGACGTGCGCGACGGCGACCTGGAGGAAGCCATCCGGCTGGTGAACGGCCACGGCGCCATCACCGACACCATGGAGCGGGCGCGCCACTACGGCGCCATCGCGCGGGACGCCCTCGACATCTTCGAGGACAGCGCCCACAAGGCGGCGCTGCTCGAAGCGGTCGCCTTCTGCGTGGCGCGGGCGCATTAGCGGGGGCTACCCCGCGATCACTCCACAAGGCGGTAAAGGGCAACTGGGTTTCGAGAGGGAAGCCCGCCAAGGAGAGTCGAAACCCCGGGCAACGGCCCGGGGTCCACGCCTCATGGACCCCGCCTCATGGACCCCGCCTCATGGACCCCGGCCTGAAGCCGGGGTTTCTCCAGACTGGCGCCAAAAGGGGGAGAAGGCACTCCGGGAGCCAGGCGGATCAGCTCAGCTCGGCGTGGACGGCCCACCAGCCGGGATGGGCTCCGGCGATGCGCAGCGCAGCAGCATGAGCCTCGCCCGCTTCCGCGAAAAGGCCGAAGCAGGTGGCGCCGCTGCCCGACAGGGACGCGGCGAGGCAGCCCGCCTGCGCGGATATCTCCCCGATCACGGCCGGAATCACCGGGGCGATCTCGCGGGCGGCGGGGAGCAGGTCGTTGCCCTCGCCGCGCACATAACCGGCGAGGCGGCGGGAATCGGGAAAGGCGGGCACGCCGGCGCGGTCCGGACGCGGCCGGGGCGGCGACGGCGCGTCGAGCCGGGCGAAGACCTCGCGGGAAGAAACCGGCACGCCCGGATTGACCAGCAGGATATGGGCGGGCGGCAATCCCGCAAGCGGCGCCAGACTTTCCCCGCGCCCGGCCATGACGGTGGCGCGCGCGAAGAGGCAGGCCGGAACGTCGGAGCCGATCCCGAGCGCGATCTCCGCCAGGGCCGCGCCGTCCAGCGCTCCGGGATTGGCGCGGGCGAGCAATCGCAGCGCCGCCGCGGCGTCGGCCGAGCCGCCGCCGATGCCGGAGGCGACGGGCAGGTCCTTGCGCAGATGGAAGTCCCCCAGCAGCGCGCCGGGAACACGCTCGCGGAACGCCCTGGCGGCGCGCAACACCAGGTTGCCGCCGCTTTCGAGTCCG
>JBFWSL010000159.1:0-9461 GCA_050248375.1 Hyphomicrobiales bacterium
GGCCTGAAGACCGCCGTGATCGAACGCGAACATCTGGGCGGCATCTGCCTCAACTGGGGCTGCATCCCCACCAAGGCGCTGCTGCGCACCTCCGAGGTCTATCACCTGATGCGGCACGCCGCCGATTTCGGCCTGTCCGCATCCGACATCCGCTTCGATATAGGCAAGGTGGTGGAGCGCAGCCGCAAGGTCGCGGACAGGCTGTCGGGCGGCGTCGCCTATCTGATGAAGAAGAACAAGATCGCAGTGATCGACGGCACCGCACGGTTGAAGGGCAAGGGGCAGATCGCCGTCAAGGGCAAGGACGGCCAGCCGCTTCCCGACGTGAGCGCCAAACACATCATCATCGCCACCGGCGCCCGCGCCCGCACGCTGCCGAACCTGCAGCCCGACGGCAAGCTGGTGTGGACCTACAAGGAAGCCATGGTCCCGCCGGCGATGCCGAAGTCCCTGCTGGTCGTGGGTTCCGGCGCCATCGGCATCGAGTTCGCCAGCTTCTACCGCACTCTTGGCGCGGAGGTGACCGTGGTGGAGATCATGGACCGGATCCTGCCCGTCGAGGACGAGGAGATTTCCGGCCTCGCCCGCAAGGCTTTCGAGAAGCAGGGCATGAAGATCCGCACCGGCACATCGGTCGAGAAGCTGGACAAGGAATCGGACAACGTCACCGTCACGCTCAAGGCCAAGGACGGAAAGATCGAGACCGTTACCGTGGACCGCGTCATCCTCGCCGTCGGCATCGCCGGCAACGTCGAGAACATCGGCCTGGAGGAGGCCGGCGTGAAGACCGACCGCGGCCACATCGTCATCGACGAATGGTGCCGCACCGGTGTCGAGGGCATATATGCCATCGGCGACGTGGCCGGTCCGCCATGGCTCGCCCACAAGGCCAGCCATGAAGGCGTCATCTGCGTGGAGAAGATCGCAGGCTACAAGGGCGTGCACCCCCTGGACACCACCAACATTCCCGGCTGCACCTATTGCTGGCCCCAGGTGGCCAGCGTCGGCCTGACCGAAAAGGCGGCGAAGGAGAAGGGACACGAGATAAAGGTCGGCCGCTTCCCCTACCAGGCCAACGGCAAGGCCATCGCGCTGGGTGAGACCGAAGGCCTGGTCAAGACCATCTTCGACGCGAAGTCAGGCGAGCTGCTCGGCGCCCACATGATCGGCGCGGAAGTGACGGAACTGATCCAGGGCTTTGGTGTCGCCCGCACGCTGGAGACGACCGAGGCCGAGCTCATGCATGCCATCTTCCCTCATCCCACCTTGTCGGAGATGATGCACGAATCGGTTCTCGACGCTTATGGGCGCGTCATCCATACTTGATCGGACAGCCTCACAGAGGAGGACGGACTGTGGGTAACGAAGCTTACGGATTGATGGATCTTGGCGGCGGAGTCGGCATTCTCGGCACGCTGCTTATCGGCGCCATCGCCGGCTGGATCGCCGAAAAGATCATGCGGGCCGATCACGGCCTGCTCACCAACATCGTCGTCGGCATCGCCGGTTCATTTGCCGGCGGCTTTCTGGCCAACGCCATCGGCCTGCGGCTGGGCGAGATTTTCCAGGGCTGGTTCTGGGGCAATCTGATAGTATCGGTAATCGGCGCCTGCATCCTGATCGCCGTCTACCGGATGATCAAGCAGAGGGGCTGAGACTGACGGGCCCGGTTCACGGGCTGCGTTAACGGGGGAGGGCTAGACCATGAATTTCCTGTACTTTCTGTTGATCGGCTTGATCGCCGGCTGGCTGGCGGGAGAGCTTATGGGCCGCCGCCAGGACCTGCTCATGAACCTGGTCATCGGCTGCGTCGGCGCGCTTCTCGGCGGCTTCCTGGCCGGCCTGATCGGCATCGGGGCCTATGGACTGATCGGACAGCTCGTCATCGCCACCCTTGGCGCGGTTCTGCTGATATTCCTGATCCGCAAGTTCCGCTGAGTATTCCCGGCTGGGATTGGGGACAAGGCTGCCATGCGCGCGGGCGTGTTGGCGCTGCGCGTCCGCGCGTGCTAGTGACTCCGCTATGCGGAACAATGGCATAAGCCAATGGTGACCCTGCTCGACACTCTCAAGGACGGTCCTCGCGGGCCACGGCATCCCGAAAAGGCCAACCGGCCCGACACGCCCGTCCTGCGCAAGCCGGCCTGGATCCGGGTGAAGGCGCCCGGTTCGCCGACCTACAACGAGACGCGGCGGATTATGCGGGAGAACAACCTGCATACCGTCTGCGAGGAGGCCGGCTGCCCGAACGTAGGCGAGTGCTGGTCCAAGAAGCACGCCACCATGATGATCATGGGCGACACGTGCACGCGGGCCTGCGCCTTCTGCAATGTCCGCACCGGCAGACCCGAGCCGCTGGATCCGCTGGAGCCCGGGAATGTCGCCCGCGCCGTCGCAACCCTCGGCCTGACCCATGTCGTCGTCACGTCCGTCGACCGCGACGACCTCGATGACGGTGGAGCGGATCATTTCGCGCGCGTTATCCTCGCTATCCGCGCGGCATCGCCCGGCACCACCATCGAGGTGCTGACGCCCGACTTTCTCCGCAAGGAGGGAGCGCTCGAAACGGTCATCGAGGCCAGGCCCGACGTGTTCAACCACAACCTCGAGACCGTGCCCTCCCTGTATCTGACCATCCGGCCGGGCTCGCGCTATTTCCACTCCCTGCGCCTGTTGCAGCGGGCTAAGGAACTCGATCCATCCATCTTCACCAAGTCCGGCATCATGGTCGGGCTGGGCGAACAGCGCGCCGAGGTCCTTCAGGTGATGGACGACATGCGTTCGGCCGAGGTCGACTTCCTCACCATAGGCCAGTATCTCCAGCCGACCCGCAAACACGCGGCCATCGACCGTTTCGTCACGCCGGAGGAATTCGCAGCCTATGAGAAGTCCGCTTACGGGAAGGGCTTTCTGCTCGTCTCCGCCACGCCGCTGACCCGCTCGTCCTATCATGCGGGCGAGGACTTCGAGCGCCTGCGCGCCGCGCGCAACGCCGCACTCAACCGCTGACCCGCCTGCCATGCGCAAGTTCAGGACCACGCATCTGGTCGCTCATTCCGCACGCGAGATGTACGCTCTGGTCGCGGACGTGGATTCCTACCCGCAGTTTCTGCCCCTGTGCGAAGATCTGACCGTCCTCGAGCGGAAAAAGAACGCCGATGGCGAGGACGTGCTCGTGGCGCGCATGACCGTTGCCTACAAGTTCTTCCGCGAGACCTTCAGCACCCGCGTCACGCTCGATCCCGGAAACCTGTTCATACTGGTGGAGTATCTCGACGGGCCCTTCCGGCACCTGGAGAACCGCTGGCGCTTCCTGCCGGTGAACGACACTTCATGCGAAGTCGATTTCTACATCGAGTACGAGTTCGCTTCCCGCTCCATGCAGATGCTGATGGGCGCAATGTTCGAAAAGGCGTTCACGAAATTCACCGCCGCCTTCGAGGAACGCGCCCATCAGGTGTACGGGAAGGGCGCGGGCAGCGCATCCGCGTCTCTCGACTGATTTTCTTGCGCCATGGACGCTAAAGCAGGCCCTCGACCAGCGTAAGCGCCTCCGCGATGGACATGCGGCGAATTTCCTGCCGCCCCCTGTCACCGAATTCAACGCGTTTGTGCAGGGTAGGGCGCCCCTTTCGGGCCGCCGCGAAATGAACCAGCCCCACGGGCTTTTCCGGGCTGCCTCCGCCCGGCCCGGCGATGCCCGTAACCGAAACAGCGAGATCGGAGCCCGCCCGCTTCATGGCCCCTTCGGCCATGGCGCGGGCAACTTCCTCGCTCACCGCGCCATGCTTCTTCAGCATGGCCGCGGGAACGCCGAGCACCTTGTTCTTGGCGGCGTTGGAATAGGTCACGAACCCCCGGTCGACCACGTCCGACGAGCCGGGAACGTCGGTCAGCGTGGCCGCGATCAGTCCGCCGGTGCAGGATTCCGCGGTCACCAGGGTCAGCCCACGGTCCCGGCAGGCGTCAAGCAGGTTTCGCGCCTGAGCGATCAGCGCTGCATCCATCGAACTACTCATTGCGCGGCAACCAAACGGTCGCGACCGCATTGGCCGCGATACCTTCGCCACGTCCCGTGAAACCGAGCTTCTCGGACGTCGTCGCCTTCACTCCGACGCGTCCCTTTTCGAGAACGAGTATTTCAGCGATGCGTTCCCGCATGGACTCCCGGTGAGGACCGATTTTCGGCGCCTCGCAGATCAGTGTCAGGTCAACGTTGACAACACGCCCCCCCAGCGCCGCCACCCGCCGGACTGCGTCGGCCAGGAACAGGTGCGAGGCCGCGCCTTTCCATTTCGGATCGCCGGGCGGGAAGTGCGCGCCGATATCGCCGTCCCCGATCGCCCCGAGCAGCGCGTCGGTCAGCGCATGCAGCCCCACATCCGCATCGGAATGACCGTCCAGGCCTCTGCCATGCGGCACTCGCACCCCGCACAGCCATACATGGTCGCCGGGACAGAAGGCATGCACGTCGAAGCCGAACCCCGTTCGCGTCTCTCCCATCCCGCCCGGGAACATCCGTTGCTCCGCCATGTCGAAATCCTGCGCCGTCGTCAGCTTGATGTTTCGGGGCGAGCCTTGCACGAGCCGGACCGTGCCGCCCTGCCATTCGATGAGCTGGGTATCGTCGGTGAAGCCGCTCCTGCCTGTCTTCGCCGCCGCCCGGTGGGCCGCCAGGATCGCGGCGAAGCGGAAGCCCTGCGGCGTCTGCGCGGCCCAAAGGCCGGCCCGGTCCAGCGAAGCCGTGACCAGTCCGTTCTCGCCACGCTTCAGCGTGTCGATCACGGGCAGGGCAGGGAGCACGGCATCGAACCGCGACAGCGCTTCGCTCACCCTGCCGATGACATCGCCGCTCACAAAGGGACGCGCCGCGTCGTGTACAAGCACCCGTTCCGGCGACAGGCCCGCAAGCGCCTCGAGGCCGGCGCACACCGATTCCTGCCGCGTTTCCCTGCCTGTTACGGGCGGCAACAGTTTATGACTGGCCTCTCCTACGGCCTTGTCATATAGCGGCCGGTGTTCGCCGCGTATGACCACCTGGATGGCATCCACGGCGCCCGAGCGCGCAAAGGCGTCAACCGCACGCGCGAGCACGGGCAGGCCACCGATTGGCCGGTACTGCTTGGGAAGACTGGACGGGCCCATATCTGCCCGTTCGCCTCTTCCCGCGGCAACGATGAGAGCGGCTGTTTTCAAGTCATCTAACCCCTGTAGGGGAGGAGGCCTTGCCTGCCTCGTCGGCATCGGAACCTAGTTAGCCTAGGACAAATTGCCAATGTTTACCCTGTGGATGGCCCCCGTTGTTCGATGTTGCAGTGCAGAAAGATTCTCACTAGACTGCCTAATAAACGTCCATCGATTATACATGAGTATTTTTTAGGCAACATGAGCGAAGAGCCCGCCAAACCCGGATTGCCCGCGACCCCGCTGAAGATCGGCAAGGTCACCCTGCGCAACCATGTCTTGCTGGCGCCCATGTCCGGCGTCACCGATCTGCCCTTTCGCCGCATTGCACAAGAGCACGGGGCGGGGATGGCCATTACCGAAATGGTCGCATCACGGGAGCTGGTGCGCGAGCGCCCCGACGCCACCCTGCGCGCCCAGGGCGAGGGATGCACGCCATTCGTCGTCCAGCTTGCCGGCCGCGAGACCCGATGGATGGCCGAAGGAGCCCGCATCGCCGAAGGACTTGGCGCGGACGTCATCGATATCAACATGGGTTGCCCCGCCAAGCATGTCATGAAGGGCCTGGCCGGCTCGGGCCTCATGCGCGACGCGGACAATGCCTTGAGGATCGTCGAGGCGGTCACCGGCTCGGTCAGCGTGCCCGTCACCCTCAAGATGCGCATGGGCTGGGACCACAACTCGCTCAATGCACCCGAACTCGCCGCCCGCGCCGAATCCGCCGGCGTGCGCATGATCACCGTGCATGGCCGCACCCGCTGCCAGTTCTTCAAGGGCAGGGCGGACTGGCCGTTCATCGCCTCGGTGAAGGCAAGGCTCGGCATACCCGTCATCGCCAACGGCGATGCCGACAGCCCCGAGGCCGCGCTCTCCATGCAGCGGCAAGCCAATGCCGACGGCGTCATGATCGGCCGCGGCGCCTATGGCCGGCCCTGGTTGCCGGGCCGCATCGCCCGGCTGATGGAAACCGGCCGCGACCCCGGCGATCCCACGCTTGCCGAGCAGAAGACCATCGCGCTGCGGCATTACGAGGAGATGCTCGTCCACTACGGGACCGAGCTCGGCATGCGCAATGCGCGCAAGCATCTGGGCTGGTATGTCGAGCACAACGCGTCCGATCCCGCCGAGATGAAAGCCTGGCGCCGCAGGCTCTGCAGCGAGGACGATCCGCGCAAGACCGCCGCCGCGCTTGCGGAATTCTATGACAACTGCCTGGAGCAGGCCGCATGAGCTCCGCAGTGAAAGCCATGGACCGGTTGCCGCCGTCGCCGTCCGGTCCGCTGTTCGACGCCATGCTCAACGCCCTGCCGCATCCGCTGCTGCTGATCGGGCCGGACGACACCATCGCCTATGCCAACATGGCCGCGGAGGATTTCTTCCAGGTCAGCGCGCCTGTACTCACGCGCCACGGCCTTGACCACTTTGTCGCTTTCGGCAGCCCGCTTCTCGCCCTCGTCGAGCAGGTCCGCAAGGAAAGGGGCAACGTCAATGAATACGGCGTCGATCTCGGCACGCCGCGGCTCGGCGGGCAGCGCCTGGTGGACATCTTCGCCGGGCCGCTGCCGGAACAGCCTTCCACCGTTCTGGTCATGCTTCAGCAGCGCACCATGGCGCAGATGATCGAGCGCCAGCTCACCCATCGGGGCGCGGCGCGCTCCGTGAGCGGCCTTGCCGCGGTGCTGGCGCATGAGATCAAGAACCCCCTGTCGGGCATCCGTGGCGCCGCCCAGCTCCTCGAGGACGGGCTCAGCGACTCCGACCGCGCCCTGACCCAGCTCATCTGCGCGGAATCGGACCGCATCTGCAATCTCGTCGACCGCATGGAAGTGTTCGGCGACGAGCGCCCGCTGGCGCTCAGCCCGGTCAACATTCACGACGTGCTCGACCACGTGAAGCAAATCGCCCGGACCGGGTTCGCCCGCGATATCCCCATTGTCGAGAACTACGATCCATCGCTTCCCGCCATTCCGGGCAACCGCGACAAGCTCATCCAGGTCTTCCTCAACCTCGTGAAGAACGCCGCGGAAGCGATAGGACAAGACCGCAAGGACGGCCAGATCATCCTGCGCACCGCCTTCCGGCCAGGCGTGCGGCTGTCCATGTCGGGCACTTCGGCACGCGTCAGCCTGCCGCTGCTCGTCTCGGTCGAGGACAACGGCCCCGGGGTGCCCGAGGATCTGCGCCCGCACCTGTTCGATCCTTTCGTCACCACCAAGCAGGCCGGGACTGGTCTCGGACTCGCTCTCGTCGCCAAGATCGTTGGCGATCACGGCGGGGTCATCGAATGCGAAAGCGCGCCGCGGTCGACCATCTTCCGCGTGCTCATGCCCATGTACGAGAATCTCGATTCTCCGGACAGCGACAAGGAATGAACGCAATGGCAAAGGGCAACATCCTCATTGCCGACGACGACGCGGCCATACGGACGGTTCTGAACCAGGCGCTGGCCAGGGCAGGCTATTCGCCACGGGCGACCGGCAACGCGGCGACGCTGTGGCAATGGATTTCGCAAGGGCAGGGGGACCTCGTCATCACCGACGTCGTCATGCCGGACGAAAACGCTTTCGACCTGTTGCCGCGCGTCAAGAAGGTGCGCCCGGACCTGCCGGTCATCGTCATGAGCGCGCAGAACACGCTTATGACCGCAATCACGGCGGCGGAACGTGGCGCCTATGAGTATCTCCCCAAGCCGTTCGACCTGAACGAGCTCATCTCGGTTGTCGGACGCGCCCTCAATGAACGGCGCAAGTCCGTCCCCAAGCCGCGGATGGAACAACAGCAGGGCGACCTGCCGCTGATCGGCCGCTCACCGGCCATGCAGGAAATCTATCGCGTCCTCGCCCGGCTGACCCAGACCGACCTGACGGTCATGATCACCGGCGAATCCGGAACCGGCAAGGAACTCGTCGCCCGCGCCCTGCATACCTATGGCAAGCGCCGCAACGGGCCGTTCGTCGCCATCAACATGGCTGCGATCCCGCGCGAACTGATCGAGTCGGAGCTGTTCGGCCACGAGAAGGGGGCCTTCACCGGCGCGCACAATCGCCACCATGGCCGCTTCGAACAGGCCGAAGGCGGCACCCTGTTCCTCGACGAGATCGGCGACATGCCCATGGAGGCGCAGACGCGGCTGCTTCGCGTGCTGCAGGAGGGCGAGTACACCACCGTCGGCGGCCGCACGCCCATCAAGACCAACGTACGCATCATCGCGGCGACCAACCGCGACCTGCAGCAGCAGATCGACCAGGGGCTTTTCCGCGAAGACCTCTACTACCGGCTCAACGTCGTCCCCCTGCGCCTGCCCCCGCTCAGGGAGCGCCTGGAGGACGTCCCCGATCTCGTGCGCCACTTCCTCGCCCAGGCCGAGACAGAGGAGCTTCCCGCCAAGACCATCGAGACGGCGGCCATCGAGCGGCTGCGCCGCTACCACTGGCCCGGGAACGTCCGCGAACTGGAAAACCTCGTCCGCCGCCTGACGGCCCTGTATCCCCAGGACACCATCACGGACGACCTCGTGGACACCGAGCTGGCAACCGCGAAGCAGCCAGCTTTCGAGGTCAACGATGCGCCTGACATGGATGTCGGCCAGGCCGTGGAGCGCTATCTGACAGGCTATTTCGGAGGGTTTGGAGACGGCCTGCCGCCACCCGGCCTCTATCAGCGCGTGCTGCGCAAGATCGAGGTCCCGCTGATCGGCGCCGCCCTCGCAGCAACCCGGGGGAACCAGATCAAGGCGGCCGAACTGCTTGGTTTGAACCGCAACACGCTCCGAAAGAAGATCAGGGACCTCGATATCAAGGTTTTCCGCACCCCGCATTGAGACCCGCAACCCTCTGAATTCGAAAGAAAGTTCTCGCCGCCGCGAGTTCAGGCTTACATTTGGCGCAATTAGTCGCCAAAATGCCACATTGTGGCTATTTAGCATCAGGACGGCGGGGGCTCGAATACGACTGGATTCACCGTCCTGCACAGGTCCGCGAACAGTTCGCGTAGCGATGGGGCCCCATGGGCGGAAAGTCGGAAAAGTCGGAAAAATCGGCACCAGTCAGACCTGCGGGCGATGACCTGCGCGTGGCCGCCACCGGCCGCCCCGCGTATTTCGTGACCGGTCTGGTCATCGTCGTCCTTTCGCTGCTGTCCGGCATCGCCACCTACACCATCCTCACCGGACTGACCCCGATTGTCCCGACCCATCGCGTGGTCGTCACCGTCCTCCTGATCAACGGCCTGCTGACGCTGGCCATGCTGGCGCTGATCGCCTGGCAGATCACGGGTCT
>JBFWSL010000160.1:0-9294 GCA_050248375.1 Hyphomicrobiales bacterium
TTCGCCTGGTCCTTGTCCGGCTTCACCCCGAGTACGCCCAACTTTGTCAAATGCTCGGGATCGAAGCTCTTGCCAAGCTCTGTCATCGCGGCCCGGCTTCCCCGCCTGGCCGCGTGTTCGTAAATCAACCGTGCTCCGGCGACGTCGCCGGCCTTCATCATCTCGGTGCCACGCGCCAGCATGCGCTCCTCGATGTCCTTCGGCAGCGCCGCCAGATTCGGCGCCGCGGGAGCCGTCGCCTGCTTCGGCTGCGCCTGCGCGGGCGGCTGCGGCATGACGGCGGAGGGCTCCGGCGCGGGCTCGGGCCGCGCGGCCGGAGTGGCGGCAGCGAGAGCCGCCGGCATGGGTGAAGCGCCGCCGGGGGCCGGTTCGCGCTGCGCCTTGAGGGGGGGCGCAGCGACGAGGGGAGCGGTTCCGGCCTGCCCGGCGGCATGGGTCACGCCATCCGGCAAACGGGGGGCGCGAGCCGGATCTATGACCACGTCTATTAAACGGGCTTCCGGAACCTTTCCGTCGCTCTTCACGAAAGTCACTTCGATGTCCACCTGCTGGGCGCCGAAGCCCTTGGGCACGGTGAGAGAGAGGTCGGGGGCGTCGGCGAAATCGACGATCCAGACCCCGCCGCCGATATTGCGTCCCGCGGACAATTGGCCGTCTTCGGGAACGCCCTGAATCATAAGGGATATCTCGGTTCCCTGTTCGGCCGGCGGGAGGTCGATCCGCAGCGGGATCGGCATCCCCGGAGCGCCGGTCGCGGACTCCGCCTGGACGGCGGGCGCCGGGGGCTTCCCGGCGGCCGTCGCGGGGGGAGCGGAAAGTGCGGCCTCGCGCCGCACCTCGCCGGTGGCGGCGGTCCGGTCCTCGGTCAGCCAGGGATTGGCGTGGAATACCCAGGCGACGGCGCCAACCGTGGCCACGCAGGCAGCAATGGCGGCGATGCCGATGCCCCTGGCGCTGCTCTTCGGCGCCTTCATGTAGGCAGGCGGCAGCGGGGGCATTTCCCGGTCGATGCCGGCGTAGCTGTCCTCGTCATGGTGGCGATGATAATGAGCCGCGGTCATCGCCTGCGGGGCGGTCTCCCGCGGTTCCTCGACGGGTTGGACGGTTCCGTCCTCCAGCGCTTCGGGCTGCATTGTCCCGGTGCGCGACGCCTCCAGCGCATTGGCCTCGTCGAGGACCTGGTGCGCGGTGTCGATGGTGGTGCTGAGCTGCTGCAGGATGGCGATCAATTCGGGATCCGACAGTCCGGGGGCGACCGATGCGACCGGCGTGTCGCCGGCAGGCTGCGCGGCTTCCCCGTCCGGTTCGTCCGCGCCGCTCTCCGCCATCGCCGCCATTTCGTCGCCGGGAGCCGCGTCGGGCTGCCCGCCGGCATAGGCGGCTTCGTCGTCGTTGGCGGCCGTGTTGGCCATGCTGGCGTCTCCCAGCGGGCCGACGAGGATGACGTTGTCGGAGTCCGGGTCCGCCGCGCGGAAGGTGATGCTGTCCCCGCCAAAGTCCTCTTCCCCGGCAGGGGTTTCCGCCGGCACCTTGAGCGCGAGACGCTTGCGGCCGGACTTGCGCTTCTCGACAATGGACTTGGCGCCGGCACGCCGGCCGTTGGTGATGGCAGGTTCGGATTGTTGGGCCATGGTCTTGCTCCCCGACTCTCTACTGCATGGAGTATGGCCGCGATCCTGCCGCCGGCCGCGCCGGCGCGGTCCCGGTCACCGCAGGCTCGCGCGCCAGCGGGCAAACTCCTGTTGGTGAATAATCCTGACCGCGTTGCTGTCCAGGAACAGAACGCCTGCCAGACTGCGCTGGGCTTGCGCACCAGCGACGGGCGCGATGCCCGTTTGACCGATCTTGTTGAATATGGCGACGGAAACGCCGCCGGCGGACACCGCAGCCATGGGGGCGAACCGGTCCCGCCGCGGATACTCGACTCTTACACCACGCTTACGCGAGGAACGCCAAGCGTTGGAGACTCTCTCCAGCGCACGAAGCAAAGGCGACATTGCTCCCTCCAGGACGCATTACTTGCCTTTGCCCCCCGATAACAGCCGGCCGTTACGCTGGCCGGTCTTATTCGTCTTGCCCGTGGTCAGAAGATACCCGTCGATTCCGCCGACAATTGGGCGTGGCGCGCTGAAATATGACGGAAGTTCAGCAATTGTGTGCTGCCGCCTCATACGGCTCGTGAAGACAGGCTGGCTATCTCACGGATTCCTCTCGACTGTCTCCGTGTTGTGCAGCCTGAAAAAAAGTCAGTCCACGGGACAATGTGGAGGGGAGTTCCACTTCCGTGCCTGCATGGTTCACAATGCGTCCACGATCGCGATGGAGAGCGCCCCGAATTATGGCAGTTCACTTTACCCACTGCGCCTTGCATGTCCGCGACGTCGATGCGTCCATCGCCTTCTACGACACGTATTGCGGTCTGAAGGTGGTCCACGAGCATGGCGAGGGCGCCGGCCGCACGGTCTGGCTCGGCGAAGAGGGACGCGAGGCCGATTTCGTCATGGTGCTGGTGCCGGGGGGCTCCAGTCAGCACCGCGCCGACGGCGACATGACCCATTACGGTTTCGCGCTGGACTCCCGCGCGGCCGTGGACCGCATCGCCAGGCGAGGACGCGAGGCGGGGTGCTTGTTCTGGGAGCCGCAGGCGTTTCCCGATCCGGTCGGCTACCTCTGCGCGCTGGAAGACCCGGACGGCTACGTGGTCGAATTCAGCCATGGACAGCCGCTCGGGCCGGGCGCGGGCGGGTTGCCATAGAGTCGCCCCACGTCTTCATTATTTCGGCCAATTCACATCCGGGCGCCATTCAGGCATATCGGACCCCTACGACGCCTGATCCATGCGAGGTCGCGCTAGCGGATCATCCGGCCAAGTTGAATCGCTTGGCCGGTAAGATGATGCGCCAGATCAATAGCTTGAGCATGATCTTATCGGAAAAGTGGTATCCACTTTTCCGGATCATGCTCTAGGTTCGCCCGAGGGATCGGCGCAGAAGTCAAAGAAGATGAGCGAAAGCGCGACATTGGCCAGACGGGTTCGGCTCAAGCCAGCCAACAGCGAGGAGCGGGCGGTCCGGCTGCCCGACGGACGGCGCATCAGCTATGCGGAATACGGCGACCCGGACGGCTTTCCCGTGCTGGCGCTGCATGGGACGCCCGGCAGCCGGTTCAAGTTCCGGCCCGCCGATGGCCTGGCGATGGAGCGCGGCGTGCGGCTGATCGCGCCCGACCGGGCGGGCTATGGCGGGTCGACGCCCAAGACCGGCCGCGACCTGGCCGAAGTGGCCAGCGATGTGACCGAACTGGCCAACGCGCTGGGACTGGAACGGTTCGCGGTGGTCGGCATCTCCGGCGGCGGGCCCCATGCGGCGGCCTGCGCCTGGCTCATGGGGGAGCGGGTGGCCGCGCTCGGACTTGTCGGCCCGGTGGGGCTGGTGACGGATCCGGACATCGCGCGGAGCCTGACGCCGAAGTTCCGGCGCATCTTCCTCGGTCTCGGCCGGCATCCGCTGCTGGCGCGGGCGGCCTTCTCGGTGATCGGCTTCGTGGCGCGGCGCTGGCCCGGCCTGGTGCCGCGCGGTCTGGTGGCGCGGGCGGCTTCGGCGGACCGCGCCATTCTGCTGCGGCCCGAAGTGGGCGCCAACCTGGCGGAGAGCTTCGCGGAAGGACTCGAGCATGGCGTCAGCGGCGCGACGGAGGACGCGCGCCTGTTCTGCGCGCCCTGGGGTTTCGATCCGGGCGGTATCGGCGTGCCGACGGCGCTGTGGCAGGGCATGGACGATGGCAACGTACCGGCGGAAGCGGCCGTGCGCCTGGCGGAGCGGATACCGGGATGCCGCCTCTACCGGCTGCACGGAGAGGGCCACTACTGGGTGCTCGACCATTTCGGCGAGGTGCTCGACGCCTTGCTGCGCATGGTGAAGGAAGAGCAGGTGTCGTAACATGAGGCCCGCGCCGGGTGCCCGGCGTTCCGCATGCCCAGGAGATTTCCCCATGAAAGCAATGTTCAGTTCGGCGAGCCTCGCGCTCGCAATCGCCTCCGCCTCGCTGCTGCCCGTCGGCGCGGAGGCTGTCCGCGCCGACGGGCATGGCAGGCACAGGGTCTACGAGTATCCGCCACGCGCCTATTCCTATGCGCCGCCTCGCCACCATGCGGGCCAGTATGGCTATGGACCGGTCTCGCGCGCCGACATCCCCGCGCTTCTGGCCGGGCATGGCTTCACGCGCATCCACGACATCGACAAGGACGACGGTGTCTACGAGGTCGAGGCACGCCACGTGAGCGGACGCAAGGCGGAGATCGAGATCGACATCGCCACCGGACGCATCATCGAGATCGACTGGGACTGATTTCGCGCATGGCGCGCGCGCCTTTCAAATTCTCCGCACGATTCCGCGACTCTGGCGGGCGGGGCTTGCCAGCCGACGCTCCGCTTGACACGATACCCGTTCCGGCAACCGCCGGGTCTTCTCCGCGCGGGGTGCCGCACCGCGAAAACAACATCAGGGAGAAGACTTCAATGGGCCAGGAAAAGGGCCAAGGAGGCCAAAGTCCCCGCTGCATTGCACTGGTTGGTCCCTATCTGAGCGGCAAGACGACATTGCTGGAGGCCATTCTGGCCCGCACCGGCAGTATCGGCCGCCAGGGGACCATAGCGGAACACAACACCGTCGGTGACGCTTCGCCGGAAGCGCGCGACCACATGATGAGCGTCGAGGCCAACGTGGCCCAGACGGAATTTCTCGGCGACACATATACATTTATCGATTGTCCGGGCTCGATCGAGTTCCAGCACGAGTCCGTGCTGGCCCTGGCGGGCTGCGATGCGGCCATCGTCGTCTGCGAGCCGGACGACAAGAAAGTTCCCGCGCTGCAGCTCATATTGCGCAAGCTCGAGGACCGCGGGATTCCCCATTTCCTGTTCGTGAACAAGATCGACAAGCATGACGTTCCCCTTCAGGACGTACTGACCATGCTGCAGCCCGCCAGCGGCAAGCCGCTGGTGCTGAGACAGATTCCCATCTGGGAGAACGAGATCGTCACCGGCTTCGTGGACCTGGCGCTGGAGCGCGCCTTCGTCTACCGCGAGCATCAGCCGAGCGAGGTCATCGACCTGCCATCCGATATGGCCGCCATCGAGAAGGACGCGCGTTTCTCCATGCTGGAGCGGCTCGCGGATTTCGACGACGAATTGATGGAGCAACTGCTGGAGGACGTGGAGCCGCCCCGGGACAGGGTTTTCGACGACCTGTCCAAGGAACTGCGCGAGGGCGAGATCTGCCCGGTCCTGCTGGGTTCCGCGGAGAAGGGCTACGGAATCCTGCGGCTGATGAAGGCGCTGCGGCACGAGGCGCCGACAGTGGAGGATACCGCCACGCGGCTGGGGGTCGCCGATGCGCCGAGCGCGGCCTACGTGATGAAGTCGCTGCATACGGCGCACGCCGGCAAGCTCTCGGTGGCCCGCGTCCTGAGGGGCACGTTCAGCGACGGCGATACCGTCCATGCCGGCGAGGCCGAAGGCCGCATCTCGGGCATTTTCGCCCTGCGCGGGCAGGAGCCGACCAAGCGCGGCGCGGCCGGCCCGGGCGAGACGGTCGGTTTCGGCCGGCTCGACGCCATCCAGACCGGACAGGTGCTGACTCTGGAAAAGGGCGCGGCGCTGCGGGTGGATGTCCCGCCGGCGCTCGCGCCGGTCTACGGAGTCGCCATCTCGGCGCGCGAGCGCAAGGACGAGGTGAAGATGACGGCGGCCATCGCCAAGATCATCGAGGAGGATCCTTCCATCTCGCTGGCGCACGACCAGGAAATGGCGGAGATGGTGCTTTGGGGCCAGGGCGAGATGCACCTGCGCGTGGCGCTCAAGCGGCTGACGCGCAAATACGGAGTGGACGTGGAAACGCGGCAGCGGACCATTCCCTACAAGGAAACCATCCGCCGCTCCGTGGAAGTGCGCGGGCGGCACAAGAAGCAATCCGGCGGCCACGGCCAGTTCGGCGACGTGGTGGTGAGGATACGCCCGCGCGGACGCGGAGAGGGATTCAACTTCATCAACAGCATCACCGGCGGCGTGGTGCCGAAGCAGTACATTCCCTCGGTCGAGTCGGGGGCGAAGGACTATCTCGCCTCGGGGCCGCTCGGCTTCCCGGTCGTCGACGTCGAGGTGGAACTCGTCGACGGGTCTTCGCACTCGGTCGACTCCTCGGACATGGCCTTCCGCACCGCGGGGCGCATCGCCATGTCGGAGGGCATGCCGCAATGCGGCCCCGTACTGCTGGAGCCGGTGATGGCGGTCGAGATCACGGTGCCGTCAGAGGCAACCGCGCGGATCAACCAGATCGTCTCCGGCCATCGCGGGCAGATCCTCGGCTTCGACGGCAGGGCCGGCTGGCCGGGATGGGACGTGGTGCAGGCCCACATGCCGGAAGCGGAGATCCAGAACCTGATCGTGGATCTGCGCTCGGCGACGGCGGGCGTGGGAACCTATACGGCGCGGTTCGATCACCTGGCCGAGCTGACCGGGAAGGCCGCGGACCACGTTCTGGCGGGACATGCGCCCAAGGCGGCGTGAGCGGAACGGTTGGGACCGGTCTCGGGCGTCGTGTCCCGGGCGCGGTGCGGCGCAAGTGCCGCACCGCGGAACCGGGACCCATACGCGTTCTTCTATCGGCAATGAAGGTGGCGTGATGTAGGGCGCCGCGTCAGGGGAACGAGTTGTCCGCGAATCCTGGCGCCCGAAGGTTCAGCCGCCGTCGGTGCGGTTGATCCAGCCGTCGATGGGCTTGCGCGGGGCGGGCTCGTAGCGCTGGCGCTGTTGCGGCTGCTGACGATCGTCTTCCCGGGGCTGACCCTGTGTCTGGCTGGGCATGTAGCCGAGCAGAAACGGGTTGTTGGAGGTCATGGGCGGCAGGGATTCGCCGCCAAACAGGCCGCCGCCATAGCGCCGGTCATAATAAGGATCGCGGTTGCGCTGGCCATAGGGCGGGCCATGACGCGCGCCCGAGTAGCGGGGACCGCCGAAGGGACCGCCGCGCTCGTAGGCGCGCCGGTAGCGGCGGTCGTAGGCGCGGTCGTAGTTGCGTCCGCCGAACAGGCCGCCGCCGCCATCGTCCATGGTGTCGTATCCGAACATGCCGGGATCGGCCGCCAGCACATACTGAAGATAGCTGGTGGACGGCTGGCGGTTTTGCAGCAGCGACGCCTCGTATTTGAACTCCGGCACGCGCCTGATCTGAGGCGTGAACTGCTTGTCCGTCACGCGCGCCTTGTCCATGAACTCGCGCCAGATCATCGTCGGCAGGTTGCCGCCCGTCACCCGCGCCATGGGCGAATTGTCGTCGTTGCCGACCCAGACGCCGACGACGAGGTTGCCGGCGAAGCCAATGAACCAGGCGTCGCGGTAATTCTGGCTGGTGCCGGTCTTGCCGTAGGAGGGGACGGCGAGGCGCGCGCCGCGTCCGGTGCCGCCCTGCACGACGGCCGACATGAACTGGCGCATGGTGGCGCCCTCATCGAGGCGCCATTGGCCGGCGCCGTCCGGCGGGCCACCGGCGATCTCGCCGTTCTCGCCAAGCGACATCGCGCCCCAGGGTCTTATCGGATAGGCGTCGGCGGCGAACGCCGCGTAGGCGGAGGTCAGCTCCAGCAGATTCACCTCCGACGCGCCGAGGGCGATGCTGGGCTCCGAGGCAAGCGGCGACTCGATGCCCAGGTCGTGAGCGGCCTCCACCACCTGATCGCGCCCCACGGCTTCGGAAAGCTGCACGGCCACCGTGTTGATGGAGCCGGCGAAGGCCTGCACCAGCGAGACCGCGCCGCGATAGCCGTGGTCGTAGTTCTCCGGCATCCACTCGCCTATCTTGATCGGCGCGTCGAGGGCGTACATCTCCGGCCGCACGCCGACGCGCAGCGCGGCGAAATAGACGAAGGTCTTGAAGGACGAGCCGGGCTGGCGCATGGCCTGGGTGGCGCGGTTGAACTGGCTCTTGCCGTGATCGACGCCGCCTACCATGGCGAGCACGCTGCCGTCGGTGTGCATGGCGACGAGGGCGGCCTGGGTCGCCTTGCGGCGCGGGCCGTCCTTGGCCATGAACTTCTCTACCGCGGCTTCGGCGATCTTCTGGAGTTCGGGATTGAAGGTGGTGCGCACGGGCAGCGGGGTCAGGGTTCCGTCATCCGGCACCTTGACGGTGTCGGCGATCCAGTCGGCGTAGTAGTCGCCGGTCGCCTCGGCCTCGCGCCTGATCGGGGTGGCCGAGTCCATTTCCGGCACCGACGAAGCATCCTCGATGACGCCTTCCTCGGCCATCGCCTCCAGCACGAGCTGCCTGCGCGCGCGCAACTCGTCCGGCTTGCGCGACAGGGTGGCGGGAGACTTGAGCAGCGCGACGAGATGCGCGGACTGCGGGACCGTCAGGTCCGCGACCTGCACGCCGAAATAATGCCGGGCAGCGGCACGGATGCCGTAGCAGCCTTCGCCGAGATAGACGCGGCTGAGATAGCGCTCGAGGATCTGGTCCTTGGTCAGCGCCAGCTCGAGGCGGAGAACAATGATCAGCTCTTCCAGCTTGCGCTCGTAGGTGCGCGCGCTGGACAGGTAGGCGAGCTTGGCGAGCTGCTGGGTGATGGTGCTGCCGCCCTGGATGATCCGGCCGGCGCGGTAGTTCACCACGGCGGCACGGGCGATGCCGACGGGATCGATGCCGGGGTGGTAGTAGAAGTTCCGGTCCTCCATGGCGAGAAGCGCGCCGATGAGATGCTTTGGTACCTCCTCGATATCGACGGGACCGCCATAGCAGCCGCCGCGGCGGGCGAAGGTCTCGCCGTCCGCCGTCTTCAGGATCAGCTCGCGTCCGATGGGAGACTCGAGCGTGTTCTCGAGGGGATAGGTTTCCGGCGGCGAGGGCAGGGTATAGAGAAAGCCGAAGAGCGCGAGCGAGGCCAGCACAATGCCGCCATTCATGCCGGTGGCGGCAATGCGCGAGGGGCCCACGCGCAGGAAGCTGAAGCGGCTGCGCTTTTTGCGACGGCCGATCCGCAAGTTCCTGATCCGGTCCATTAGGTCAGGCGGCAACATTAGACTTCCCGGGCACGCGCCTGTTGATGGGGCCGTCGATGGCGGCGGTTGATCCTAAAGTGACCCCTGCGGGAGCCTGTTTCAACCACCGCAGATCAATCGGTTAAGCGAGTGTTGCACCAATGCCTGCGGGGGGCCAAGTTTGGCGCGGCTTTTTCCTGTTAACCGTGGCCGGATGTGGCTGGTTCCGGCTATCGGGGCGTCACTATGCCATCCGGCCGGG
>JBFWSL010000161.1:0-9287 GCA_050248375.1 Hyphomicrobiales bacterium
GCTAGGCCGGTCCCTGGGCCTGGCGCGCGAACAGCAGCGAGAAGTTGTTCGCCGGCATGGCGATCACTTCCTGTTGGGTCAGGCCCTGTGCCGCCGCCGCGGCGGCGACGTCGCCCATGTCGCGCACGCCCCAGGCCGGATCGCGCTCGCGCAGGCTTTCGTCGAACCGCATGTTGCTTTCCGCCGTATGCGCGCCGTCCTGCTTATAGGGCCCGTAGAGATAGACCAGCCCGCCTTCCCGCAGCAGCCTGCCCGCGCCGCTCATCAGCCCGAGCGCCGCCTCCCAGGGGGAGATATGAATCAGGTTGATCGCGCAGATCAGATCGAGAGGGCCTTCGATCGCATCGGGCCAGTCCGGCGCGGTCACGTCGATGGACAGCGGCGCGGCGATGTTGTGGGCGCCACAGGCGGCCGTCCACGCGGCCACACTCCTGCGCGCATTGGCATCGGCATCGCTCGGCGTCCAGTGGATGCCGGGAAACGCCTCGGCGAAGGCGCAGACATGCTGGCCCGTGCCGCTGGCGATCTCGAGCGCGCGCCCGCTCGCGGGAAGACGCGGCTTCAGCACTTCGAGGATGGGTGGGATATTCCTGACCGCCGACGGCGCCACTTCCAGCGACGCCGCGCGCCCGGCCGCGCCCGGCGCCTGGGGGCCGCGCTTGCCGCCCGCAGTCAAGCCGGGCCGCGCACGGCTCAGCCCGCCGCGGCCTGGGTTTTCTTCTCGATCGCCCGCTTCAGGCGGCGCGCCTTCAGGGAAAGCTCGTTCGCCTTCGCCGCCTTCAGGAACGCATCCAGCCCGCCGCGATGTTCAACGGTGCGCAGCGCGTTGGCGCTGACACGCAGCCGCACGGTGCGGCCGAGAGAATCGCTGAGCAGGCTCACCTGGCACAGGTTCGGCAGAAACCGCCGGCGCGTCTTGTTCTGCGCATGGCTGACGTTGTTGCCCATCAACACCGTCTTGCCCGTAAGCTCGCAACGCCGAGCCATGATACTGCTCCTTGTCTTGCCCTATGCAGGGTATCGCCCTTTTCAGGAAGCGCCCTCGCGGATACGCACGGCTGGCTTGCAACCGTGGAACTCGGGCGCGGCGCTGGTATATGGCGGCACCCGCCAGCCGTCAAGCCGCGCGGACAAGGGAAAATGGGGTCCGCCAGCGCGCGCATGCGCCATTTCGGACCGCAGGCTAACACATAATTGACGAATTCAGCGAATAAGGGACAGATGAACTTGTTCCGGTTGTACCCCCGTGTCGGGCAAGGATAGGCCAATGGCCGGTTCGGATCGTAAGAAACCGCTGCGCGGATATATGCTGGCCGGGGCCGCGGCCCTTGGCCTCGCGCTGTCGCCCGCGCCCACGGGCGTGAGCGCCGCTGGAGCGAATTATTCAAAGCTTTCGGCCGCTTACAAGGTCCGCTTTGCCGGCCTCCCGCTCGGCACATTCGAAATCTGGACCAATCTGTCCAGGTCCAGCTACTCCATGCTGGGCCGTGGTGACTTCACCTTCCTTCTCAGCGTGCTGTTCGAACTGAAAGGCACGACCCAGAGCAGCGGGCTCATCACGCCCGCCGGCCTCAACCCTTCCGCCTTTTCCTTCAATTTCAAGACCAAGAAGCAGAAGGGCTGGCTCGACATGAAGTTCGCCGGCGGCAAGGTGACGAACGTCTCCTCCGAGCCGGTCCTGACGGTCAACGAGAACTCGATACCCGTCACCGACAAGGACATGACCGGGGTGCTCGACCCTCTGTCGGCGCTGTTCATGACCACACGCTCCAAGTCGGACGAGGTGGACGGCAGCGTCTGCCGGCAGCGTATCCCAGTCTATGACGGCAAGTACCGCTTCGACCTGGTGCTGTCGCACAAGCAGACCGTGCGCGTGGTCAAGGAAGGCAACAGCGGCTACGAAGGGCCCGCCGTCGTCTGCCGCGTGAAATATGTCCCCGTCTCCGGCCACCGTCCCGGCAACTCCACGGTGGAGTTCATGGCCCAGACCGACGACATCGAGATCTGGCTGATTCCGCTGCGCCACGAGCGCATGTACGCACCTTATCACCTGGTGATGCCCACTCCCTATGGCGAGGCGACCGCGACGTCGAGCGCCCTGCATATGGAACTGGAAGGCCAGCAGAAGGCCTCTCTCGTCCACTGATTTGTGTTGACAGGCATTGGCGGCGCAATGGCGGCCGGCGCGCGTGTTCTCACGCCTCGCGGCCGGAAGTTAACGGGGAACACCGCAGAATCAACATCTGGTAGGGAACAAGCCGCGAAAATTAACTTCGACCCGATTCGTGCCTGCTTCGTTCGAATGTTCTCCTTTCCCGGCGGGTGGCCCCGCCCGGAGAGGCTTCCGTGGAAAGGAATTGGTAATTCAATCGCCACAATCCCGCCCGATATGTTAAGGCTGAGGGGCGGCAGCGCCCCCTTCGAAGCCGATGTTCGCGGGTTATGGCGCTCGGAAGCCGGGGCCGACACCACATTTTGTAGGGAACGAAAGTTGAATCGGAAAGAGTCAGCGATTCGGTCGAGATTCGTTCCGTAATCGTTCCGAATGACTAACGAACGGACCGTATCGCAACACAATCACCCCAGTCCGCATCGCTCCCATGAACCGTCCGGCCGCAGATTTCTCCCGACACCCGCATGCCCGCTCCCGCGGCGTCACCGCGGTGCTCGGCCCGACCAACACCGGCAAGACCCATCTCGCCATCGAGCGCATGCTCGGTCACGAGAGCGGCATGATCGGCCTGCCGCTGCGCCTGCTCGCGCGCGAGGTCTATGACAAGGTCGCCGCCCGCGCCGGCGCGGCGAACGTGGCGCTGATTACCGGCGAGGAGAAGATCAAGCCATCCTCGCCGCGATACTACGTCTGCACCGTCGAGGCGATGCCGCTCGACGTCAGGACGGATTTCCTCGCCATCGACGAGGTGCAGCTCGCCGCCGACCCCGAGCGTGGCCACGTCTTCACCGACCGGCTCTTTGGCGCGCGCGGGGATTCCGAGACACTGCTGCTCGGCGCCCAGACCATGCAAGACACCGTTCGCGACCTGCTGCCGGGCGCCAACATGATCACGCGTCCGCGCCTGTCGAAGCTGACCTACTCCGGACAGAAGAAGATCTCGCGGCTGCCGCGCCGCACCGCCATCGTCGCCTTCTCCGCCGCCGAGGTCTACGCCATCGCCGAACTGATCCGCCGCCAGCGCGGCGGCGCCGCGGTGGTGATGGGAGCGCTCAGCCCCAAGACCCGCAATGCCCAGGTGGCACTGTACCAGAGCGGCGAGGTGGATTTTCTCGTCGCCACCGACGCCATCGGCATGGGCCTCAATCTCGACGTGGATCACGTCGCCTTCGCCGCCATCCGCAAGTTCGACGGCCAGCAGCCCCGCCAGCTCACCCCGGCCGAGATAGGCCAGATCGCCGGCCGCGCCGGGCGTCACATGAACGACGGCACCTTCGGTGTTACCGGCACACTCGACCCTCTCGATGCCGAGCTGGTGCAGGCGGTGGAGAACCACCAGTTCGACCAGGTGCGCACCCTGCAATGGCGCAACCGCGACCTCGACTTCGGGTCGATAGACCGGCTGGGAGACAGCCTGCGCGCCGCCCCGCGCGAACCCAGGCTTGTCCGCGCCCGGGCCGCCGACGACCTGATCGCGCTGGAGACCCTGTCGAAGGACACCGCCATCCGCGACATGGCGGCCGCCCCGGCCGCTCTGAGGCTTCTGTGGGACGTCTGCCAGATCCCCGACTACCGCAAGATCTCCGCCGCCAGCCACGCCGAACTGGTGTCGCAGATTTACGGCTTCCTTATGCGCGACCCCGCCCTCATCCCCGAGGACTGGTTCGCCTCGCAGGTGGCCTTCGCAGACCGGACCGACGGCGATATCGACACCCTCGCCAACCGCATCGCCCATATCCGCACATGGACCTTCGTCTCCCATCGCGGCGAGTGGCTGGCGCGGCCCGCCGAGTGGCAGGAGCGCACCCGCGCCATCGAGGACAAGCTCTCCGACGCGCTGCACGACCGGCTGATGCACCGCTTCGTGGACCGGCGCACCAGCGTGCTCATGCGCCGCCTGCGCGATCAGGACGACCTCTTCGCCGAAATAGCTAGTGACGGGTCCATTGAAGTGGAGAGCCATTTTGTTGGAAAATTGCGCGGATTCGAATTCAGGCCCGACACCAGCACTGGCGGCATACACGAGAAGGCGGCCCGGCATGCGGCCGTCCGGATACTTGCGGAGGAACTGACCATGCGTGCCGAACGGCTGGCGAATGCCGCGGATGACGCTTTCACGCTCGCCCGGACCGGCCAGATCGAATGGGAAGGAGCCCCCGTCGGCCGCCTCGCGCCCGGCGGCAAGCTGCTGGCGCCAGCGGTCCAGGTCCTTGCCGACGAGCATCTCGCCGCACCCGACCGCGAGAAGGTGCAAGCCCGGCTGGACGCGTGGATCGCGGCCTGCGTCGCCGAACGCCTGAAGCCGCTGGTGGAACTCGACGGTGCCGGGGACATTTCCGGGCTCGCCCGCGGCATCGCCTTCCGCCTCACCGAGACCCTCGGCGTCCTGCGCCGCGAGCAGGTGGCGGAGGAGGTCCGCTCCCTCGACCAGGAGGCGCGCGGCCAGTTGCGGAAATATGGCGTGCGCTTCGGCGCCTTCAACATCTACTTCCCGCAGTTGCTGAAGCCGGCGGCGGCCGATCTGGCGCTGCTGCTCTGGGTCCTGCATGAGGGCGAGAAGGCCGGCTTCGCGCCCGACGCGCTGCCCGAACCGCCACGCCAGGGCCTCACGTCGGCGCCCGCGGACCCGAAACTGCCGGACGACTACTACCGTACGGCCGGCTTCCACCGCTGCGGCCCCCGCGTCGTGCGCATCGACATGCTGGAGCGTCTCGCCGACATGATCCGGCCGCTGGTGGGGTGGCGGCGGCCACGGGCCGGCGGCGAGGGACCGGAGGAACCGCCCGCCGGCGCGACCGGCGACGGCGGCTTCACCGTGCAGCCGAACATGATGTCCATCATCGGCTGCTCCGGCGAGGACTTCGCCGCCGTGCTGCAGGCGCTGGGCTTCCGCCGTCAGCGCGTTGCGGCCCCGCCGCCGGACGGGTCCGGGAATGCGCCCCCGCAGACTGTCTCCGGAACGCCGGCCGCAAAGGACACGTCCGCGGAAGAGACGCCCTCTCAGGAGACCGCTTCTCCGCAAACGCCGCCACAGCCCGAGCCGCGAGCAGGAGAGGCCGCAGCGGAGCCGGCAACAGGGCCGGACTTTGTGGACGTCTGGCGGCCCCGCCGCAAGCGCCCGCCCCAGGAGCGCGCGCAGCGCAAGGACAAGCGGTCCGGCAACGACACCCGGGAGGCCGGGAGCGGCGGCCGCAACAGGAAGAAGCACCGCAAGGACGAGCGCCACGGCGGCGCCAGGCAGGACGCAAAACGGTCCGCGCCACCGCCGCGCCGCGAACGTCCGATGGACCCGGACTCCCCCTTCGCCGCCCTGCAGGATCTGAAGAAGGCACTCGAGCGCAAGGGGCCTCAGAAGGCCGATGCCGGTGGCTGATGAAGGCCTGCGCCTCGACAAATGGCTGTGGTTCGCGCGGGTGACGAAAACCCGTACTCTTGCCACCAGGCTGGTGGAGGAAGGCCGCGTGCGGGTCAACCGGGAGCGGGTCGCGCGGCCGAGCCGCCTCGTACGGCCGGGCGACGTGGTCACGGCGTCGCTGGCGTCACATGTCCGTGTCCTGCGTATCGTTGCTCTCGCCGAGCGGCGTGGACCGGCTACCGCTGCCGCGATGCTCTACGAGGATCTGGGTCCGCCGCGGCCGCGCGGCCCGGGCCCGAAGATTCCGCTGCTTCCGCAGGCCAAACGCGCGCGGGGAGCCGGCAGGCCCAGCAAGCGGGACCGCCGCCGTATCGATGCCTTGCGGGCGCGCGGCAACAGCGACTGATCGCGCAAGCGGCATGTCGTCAGCTTGTATGAGCGCCGCGATTGGGATAGGGAGTGCCCCGCTGGCGTCGCCGTCGCGGGACAGCAGGCGACTCTCCGGAGGACTGAATGACGTATATCGTCAACGATAACTGCATCAAATGCAAATACACCGACTGCGTGGAGGTGTGCCCCGTGGACTGCTTCTACGAGGGCGAGAACATGCTCGTCATCCATCCCGACGAGTGCATCGATTGCGGGGTCTGTGAACCAGAGTGTCCCGTCGAGGCGATCAAGCCCGATACCGAGCCCGGCGTCGAGAAATGGGTCGAGATGAACCGCGAATACTCCGAAAAGTGGCCGAATATCACCGCCAAGAAGGACGCTCTGCCCGGCGCTGACGACATGGCCAAGGAATCCGGCAAGTTCGAGAAGTATTTTTCGCCGAATCCGGGACAGGGCGACTGAGTCCAGCCCCGGCGCAGCGCCGCAGGGCCACTAAGCTATTAACCTTTCGGCCATTTTTGATGGCCTCGCCCGGTAATTAGTGCGGCGATCCGACGCGGTACCCTTCCGAATCTGCGCAAATTGTGTTATATGTGTGCAAGAAATGGCGCAGGCTGCCACCCCATATTAGCAGAGGCTGAAGCCGCCCGAGGGGCAGGCTTTTTTTCGGTTCCATCCGGAAAAGTTGCGATTGGCCTACCAATCGCAAGGTCATCTCTCGCTCCGCTGCCTGCCCAGGACAGAAAAAGGTCCGTTCTGCCGGTATTCGTGGCGGAAAACGGGCGGAACTACAGGGCGGCGTCGCGGGTTTACTCCGCGTGGCGCTGTCTTTCGCCTGCAGCCGCAGGCGCAAAATGGTGAGGCCAAGCCGGCGGTCGGCCTGAACCGCATGGCGCAGAGAACAGAGAGTGAGAACCCGCGTATGGCTGCCAAGAAGAAGATTCAGCAGAGGAAGGGCTTCCGGACCAACGAGTTCATCGTCTATCCGGCGCATGGCGTTGGCCGCATCACCAGCATCGAGGAAGAAGTCATCGCCGGCGCCACGCTGGAGCTGTTCGTCATCACCTTCGAGAAGGACCGCATGACCCTGCGGGTTCCGATCACCAAGACCGAGACCGTGGGCATGCGCAAGCTCTCCGAGGAGGGCGTCGTGCGCAAGGCCATGACCACGCTCAAGGGCAAGGCGCGCGTGAAGCGGACCATGTGGAGCCGCCGCGCCCAGGAATATGAGGCGAAGATCAACTCCGGCGATCTGATTTCCATCGCCGAGGTGGTGCGCGACCTCTACCGCTCCGAGAACCAGCCCGAGCAGTCCTACTCCGAGCGCCAGCTCTACGAGGCGGCGCTCGACCGCATGGCCCGCGAGATCGCGGCCGTGCAGAAGCTGGACGAGGAAGCCGCCGTCGCCAAGATCGACGACGTGCTGGCGAAGGGCCACAAGGGCCGCGCCGCCGCCGCGGAAGCCGCGCAAGCCGCCGCCTGACTGGCCGATGAAAAGAAATGAATGTGGGGCCCGGCCATAGCGCCGGGCCTTTCATTTTCTGTCCGGCCCGCCGCCGGCCGTGCCGTCATCCAGCACCTCGATCTGTTCCGGATGGGTCGCCTTGATGACGGGACCGTTCCATCGCTCGATCCAGCCCCGTGCCCGGATGCGGCGGCCCTTCAGGTCGGCGAAGGCATAACCCGCTTCCGCGAAGGCCCCCTTGTGCGACGCCGCGATGGCGACCGTGAAATCGCGCCGCCAGTCGGCACTGAAGTTCAGGAACACCCAGTTGCGCGTCTCGGCCACCGCCCGCACGGTCCCCTCCACCAGCTCGTAACTGTAGAGCCGCTTCAGGATCCGGTCGGGAAAGGCAGGATCGGCGACCGCGTAGTGGCTGTCCGACCACAGCCCCGCTTTCCTGGCGCGCGCGGAGGCTTCCGCCGCGAGCAGTTCGGAAGCGCAGGCCCGGTTGCCGGCCAGTGAATAGACCCGCGCGTTCCCCTCCTCGACGAGCTTCCTCTGCACCCAGAGACTCGCGCTTCCGTCGCGGACATAGACCTGCGCCAGCACGCGCTCGCGCCGGTCCGTCCTGTCGCCGGAGTATTTGAGAATGACCTCGCGCCCCTCCACGAGCTCCGCCAGCGCTGCCCTGGCGCGATCCGCCGCCCGCCAAGGCTCCGGCTTTTTCCACCATGCGGGCGCCGAAGGCGCCAGCGCGCCGACAAGCCGCACCAGACTTCCGTCGTCCAGCAGCACCGTCTCGCCATCCACGGCCGTTACAGCCTTCGCGGCAGAGCCGTCCTCGGTGGCGCAGGCGCTCGCGGGTCCGTTCAAGATGGCCAGGGCGAGACAGGCGGCAAACATCCCCGCCGCAGGTTGACGGCTGCGGCTCCACTTTCTCGTTCCCGACCTAGTGCCCACTTCCTGCCCTGGAAAGCCAGGTTCGTCCGGCATCGGCTCCGGCGCCGGGCGCCGCACGGCTTCGATGATCCCCGAACGTCTCGGCCATCGCCATATCTTCCGTTCTCTCGTCCGCCGCCGCGCGCCTACAATTCCGCGTCCCCCTGGTCCCCTTGGGCGCGGCGATCCTCGCTGGTGCCCAGGGCGCTTGCCGCCAGCAGCCTCGCGGGCGCGAGGCGGCGGATCGCCTCGATCACGTCCTCCGGTTCGCCTTCCAGCGGCTCCAGGTTGTAGGCGAGCGGCGTGCCATAATACCACCGGTTGAAAGCCCGCATGATCCCGCTGGAACGCGGCCCGAGAGACGCGGGATCGTTCGCGAAGACGGCCAGCGTCACCCCTTGGCGCGAGCCCCTGTAATACTGCTCGACAGCGGAAAGCCGGGATATGTCGTCCCAGAGCATGGACCTGGCTGTGAGCGATGGAATCTCCAGCCCCGACGCGCTTACCGTGACCTGGGCCCTGCGGTCCGTTCGCGCCTTCCATGCCATATAGCCGCCGATGGACAATGCCGGCAGGAAGGCGAGAATGAACACGGCGGCAAGCCACCACTCTATCTCCACTCCCTCGTAGAGGGCGAATCCGGCCGCCGCGAGGATCGTCGTTGATAATAGCCCCACGAAGATCGCCAGAATCAGCAGCGGCTCCTTCACCGAGCGGGAGAAGCTGACCTGCTGTTCGCCGCCTGAACCGCTTCCGGCTTGCGCGGCCGCACTGTCGTTCATGATGCCCCCGATGCCATTTCGCGCACGCCCCCGACATTCCGAGCCTAACAACTCTGAACCAGCTACAAAACATCCGACCGCCGTGATAGACGATGGTTCGCGTGCACCGCCACGGCGCGGATGGCCCCGTAGCTCAGCAGGATAGAGCACCAGATTCCTAATCTGGGGGTCGGAGGTTCGAATCCTCCCGGGGTCGCCATTCTT
>JBFWSL010000162.1:0-9226 GCA_050248375.1 Hyphomicrobiales bacterium
CGGCCAGGTGGAATCGCCTGGCCGGTAAGATGATGCGCCAGATCATAGCTTGAGCATGATCTTATCGGAAAAGCAGTATCCACTTTTCCGGATCATGCTCTAGCCGCCGAGATAGGCCTTGCGGACCTTGGGATTCTTCAACAGCTCGGCGCCCGTTCCGGCCAGCGTGACCCTGCCCGATTCAAGCACGTAGGACCGGTCGCACAGTTCCAGCGCGGCATAGGCGTTCTGCTCGACCATGACTACGGTTGTGCCTTCGGAGCGTATCTGCGCCACGATCTCGAAGGTGCGCTCCACCAGATTGGGCGCGAGGCCGAGGGACGGTTCGTCGAACAGGATCAGCTTGGGGCGTGACATCAGCGCGCGGCTGATGGCGAGCATCTGCTGCTCGCCGCCTGAGAGAGTTCCCGCCGCCTGGGATCGGCGCTCGGCGAGGATCGGAAAGCGGGCGAAGATCGCCTCCATGTCGGCGGCGATGCCGTCCGAGTCGCCGCGCAGGTGGCAGCCCATCTCGAGGTTTTCGCGCACCGTCATGTAGGGAAACACACGCCGCCCTTCGGGGCAGTGGGCGATACCAAGCTCGAGGATGCGATGCGGGGCCGCGCCGGTGATGTCCTCGCCGTCGAAGACGACGCGGCCGCTGGCGGGCTTCAAAAGGCCCGATATGGTCTTGAGCGTCGTGGACTTGCCCGCGCCGTTGGCGCCGATGAGGGTGACGAGCTCGCCCTTGCGCACCTCGATGGAGAGGCCGCTCACGGCCTTCACCTTGCCGTAGCAGCAGTCGAGTCCTTCAACGCTCAACAGCACGGGCCTAACCCTTCTTTCTTCCGGCGGGCTTGGCGGACCGGGGCTTCCTCGCAGCACCCTTCGTGGACTTCGCGGGCTTGCGTACGGGGTCCTTCTTTCTCGCTCCAGCCTGCTTCTGCTCCTTGCGGAAGCGCTCGCCCAGATAGGCGCGGATCACCTCCTCGTTGCCCTGCACCTCGGCGGGAGTGCCTTGCGCGATCAGGGAGCCCTGGCTCAGCACGATGATGCGGTCGGAGACGCCCATGACCACCTTCATGTCGTGCTCCACCAGCAGCAGGGTGACACCGTCGGCCCTGATCTTCGCCAGCAGGTCCATGAAGCTGGCGGTTTCCGACGGATTCATGCCGGAGACGGGTTCGTCGAGCAGCAGCAGGCTTGGCCGGGCGGCCAGGGCAACCGCCACCTCCAGCAGCCTTTGCTCGCCATAGGGCAGCGCGCCGCCGAGTTCCGCGGAGCGATGGCCGAGGCCCACGAAGCGGAGAATCCTCCCCGCTTCCTCGCGCATGCGCTCTTCCTCATGACGCACGGACGGCAGGCCGAGCATGATCTGCCAGGCGCTCTGCTTCTGGCGCAGATGCAGGCCGATCATGATGTTGTCGAACACGCTCTGGCCGGCGAAGACGCTGGTCTTCTGGAAGGTGCGGACCAGTCCCTGCTCGGCGATGCGGTTGGGCGTGAGACCGTCCAGGCGGCTGCCTCGATAGGTGACGCTGCCGCCGGTGGGCTGGACATAGCCGGTGATGGCGTTGAATGCCGTGGTCTTGCCCGCTCCGTTGGGCCCGATCAGGCTGAGGACCTCGCCAGGGCGCACCTCGAAGCCGAGCGCGTTGACGGCGACGAGGCCGCCGAAGCGCACGGTGAGGCCCTCGACCACCAGGTCCGCGGCGGTCTCCGCCTTCCTGCGCGCGGCGGCCCTCATTTCGGCACCTCCGCCGCGCCATCGGCTTCGCGGCGGCCCTGCCACCATCCGGTCACGGCGGGCACGATGCCCTGGGGCAGGAAGTAGATGATGAGGATCATCAGGATGCCGTAGATCACCCACTGCACCTCGGGCGCCGCAACCTCGCGCAGGATCTCCGGCAGGATGCCGAAGATAAGCCCGCCCACGACAGGCCCGGCCAGGGTGCCCTTGCCTCCAGTGATGACCATGATGACCATGGTCACGGTGTAGATGAACAGGAACACGTCCGGATCGACGATGCGGACATAATGGGTGTAGAGACCGCCGGCGGCGCCCGCGATGGCGGCGGCGACGGTGGTGGCGAGCAGCAGATAGCGGGTCACGTCCACGCCGACGGAAGTGGCGAGCGGCTCGTTCTCCCTGAGCGCGATCATGGCGCGGCCGGCGCGCGAATGTACCAGGCGGGCGATGACGACGTAGCTCACCGCGCAGAAGGCGAGCACGAGCCAGTAGTTCGGCTCCTTCTTGTAGAAGGTGAGCTCCCACAGGCCCGGTATCGCCAGCGTCACCGGCGGAATGTTGTTCAGCGCCATCGGCCCCTCGGTCAAGTCCACCCAGTTGAGGGCGATCAACCGCACCACCTCGGCGAAGCTGATGGTGACGATGACGAAATAGGCGCCGCGGACCTTGAATGAGATCTTGCCGATGAACCAGCCGCAGACCGCGGCCAGGATCATGCCGCAGACGAAGGCGAACCAGACCGGCTTGGGCTCGACCACGAAGGTGTAGCTGTCGGTAAGCTCGAGATCGAAGCCGAGCGAAAGCAGCGCGGATGTGTAGGCGCCGATACCGAAGAAGGCGACATGGCCGAGGCTGAGCTGTCCGGTGTAGCCGAGCAGCAGGTTCAGGCTCATGGCCGCGATGATGAAGATGCCGGTGGTGATGAGGATATGCAGGTAATACAGGTTGCCGAGCCAGAAGGGCACGCTGGCGAGAAAGACCAGAAGCAGAAGTCCCCAGAGCCTGTTCACCCGATCCGCTCCTTCTGCGCGAAGAGACCGGTGGGCCGGAACAGCAGGATCAGGATGATGAGCAGGAAGCCCATGGCGTCGCGGTAACCGGAGGAGATGTAGCCCGCGCCCAGTTCCTCGATCAGGGCCAGGATGAAGCCGCCGATGGTGGCGCCGGCCACGTTGCCCATGCCGCCCATGATGACGATGGCGAAGGACTTGAGCGCCGCCATGTCGCCCATGGTGGGATAGACAACGAAGATGGGCCCAAGCAGCGCGCCCGCCGCGGCGGCAAGGCCGGAACCGAGCGCGAAGGTCATGGTGTAGATCCAGTTGATGCGCACGCCCATGAGCGCGGCGGTCTCGCGGTCCTGGAAGGTGGCGCGCATGGCCTTGCCCACCTTGGTCCGGTGGATGAGGGCGTAGGTGCCCGCGATCAGCAGCATGGCGATGGCGAAGACGAAAACGCGGTTCCAGGCGACGGACACTCCTGCGATGACCAGGGGATCGGCCGGAAACGGGTTGTTGATCGACTTGGCGATGCCGGACCAGACGAACTGCTCCATGTTCTGCATGGCGATCCAGGCGCCGATCATGACCAGCATGGTGGTATCGATGTCGGCGCCGCGCATGGGGCGCAGCAGGGTCAGTTCGATGAGGCCGCCCAGAACGATGCCGAGGATGACCGCGAAGACGAGGGCCGCGAAGAAATTGGTCCCCAGTGACATGACGAACATGAACATCATGTAGGCGCCGAAGGTGTAGAGTTCGCCGTGGGTGAAGTTCACCACGCGCATGATCCCGAAGATCAGCGTGAGCCCGATGCCGAGGAGAGCATAGGTCCCTCCCAGGATCAGCGCATTCATCAGGTGCTGGAGTAGCTGCTCCACCTTTGTTGCCCCCAACCAAAGTGTGGCTCAACTTGGCTTGCGCCAGGAATTGAGTGGCGTGGAACCAGACGGCGCGGTGACCCTTGGCCACCGCGCCGGTTTGGATGCCTCAGGACGTCAGAGCTTGGCGACCTTGCCGTCCTTGATCGTCACGATATAGACGTTCGGGACGTTCTGGGCGCTTTCCTTGCCGTCCGGTCCCTGCTTGATGAAGGCGATGTCTCCATTGACGCCTTTCACCTTCACGTCCCACAGGGCCTTCTGGATGGCCTGCGGATCGGCCTTACCGGCCGCCTTGATGCCCTCGACGATGGTCATGACGCCGTCATAGCCGCGGAAGCCCTCGGTGAGACCGGCGAAATTGTTGCCGCGCTTCTTCCACTCGTCCACGAACTTGGTGGCGATGTCCGGATTCGGAGCCGTCTCCGGAAACCAGGGCGCGAAGAACAGCAGGTGGAAGCTGCCGTTGGCCGCGTCGCCGGCCTGCTCGATGAGCTGGTCGGGCGAGGAAGAGCCGCCGGTGGTGATGATGCGGGCGCTGAGCTGCTGCTCCTTGGCCTGCTTCAGGACCAGGGTGATCTGCTCCACGCCGGTGGTCAGGAACACGGTGTCGCCGCCCGAGGCCTTGATCTTGGCGATCTGGGCGCTGATGTCGGTGGCCTTGGGGTCCATGGTCTCGATGACGCCAACCTCGATGCCCTTGGTCTTCAGCATCTTGGAGAACTCGTCGGCGGCGCCGCGCCCCCAGTCGTTGTTCACGGTGAGGAAGTCGGCCTTCTTGATCTTGAACTGGTCGACCTTGCCCCCGAAGGACTTGGCCTCCATCTCGGATGTCGGGCTGATGCGGAAGATCCACGGATTGCCCGAGGTGGTGATCTTGCCGGAGGAAGAGGTCTCGACCACCATCGGCACGCCGTATTCCATCAGCTTGGGCATGACGGCGAGGGTGTAGGTGGAACTCCACGCACCCATGAGAACCGGCACCTTGTCGGAAACGATGAGCTTCTCGGCGGTGGCCACGGCCTCTTTCGGGTTGCTCTTGTTGTCCTCGATGATGAGCTGGATCTTCTTGCCGAGCACGCCGCCGGAGGCGTTGATCATGTCCTCGGCGATCTTGGCGCCCTGCACCACGTAGTTGCCCGATGCGGCGACGGCGCCGGTGAGCGGCTGCGTCACGCCGATCTTGATCGCATCGTCCGCCATGGCCGAAGTGGCCAGGCCCATCGCGACCGCGGCCGGCAGAATGTAATTGAGAAGCCTTGATTTCATTGACCTACCCTCCTGCACAGAATGCTGCGACTTGCACCTGGACGCCGCACCGCCCTGTGTCCCCCTGAGCCACGGCAGCCACAGGGAAATCCATGAGCTAGCGAGGCAAAATTGGTACTAATGATAATACAACCATCAGAGTTCAGGATAGTTCACGATTGCCTCCGAGAAAAGCAGGAAAGGACTTCGCAACCGCACAATTTCTCGGCAACCGATGCCTTCTCATCCGGCAATTCCCCCGCCGCCATGGCTCACCGTCTCATGGCGGGCGTCTCGATTGCGACACCGTCCGCCCGGGCGGCGAGATAGAGTTCCAGCGCCAGATACTCCGGCGAGCCGTGATCGAACTGGATTGCGCGCACGCCGAAGGAGCATGACCGCAGGCGCCGGTGCAGGGAGCCAAGGCTCTGCCATTCCAGCCGGTAGGCCGGATAGCCGTTGCCGAGACCGTGGCTGATGGTATCTCCGCGCAGGCGCTTGCCGGCATTGGCCTCGTGGCACTGGGCGCAGGACAGGTTGAGTTGCCCCTGGCGGCGGTAGAAGAAGGCCTCTCCCTTCTCGTGGAAGGGCCTGGCCACGCCCCCGGTCTCCACATGCACGGGCATGCCAAGCGATTGCCGCGCGACGAAGGCGGTCAGCGCAAGCAGATCGTCCGACTCGTAGGCAAGCGTGTCCGCCTGCTGGTGGATGCTGCGGCACATGTTGATGCGCCCCTCGAGATTGAGCAGTTCACCGGTGTCCCGGTTCACCGCGGGGTAGCGCGCGGCGACGCCCTTCATGCTCGCGGCCGCGTCGCCATGGCAGGCCGCGCAGGACTTTGCGGAAGCGCCCTGGGGCTGCTGCCACAGTTGCGCGCCCTCGTTGACCCAGAGCATGCCGGGATTGGCGGCCTCGTCCAGTTGCTGGGCCCTGAGGCTGTCGCTGAGAAACGCCGTTCCCGACGGCAGGGGCTCCGCCTGCCCCGCTCCGGCTATGGCGATCCCCATGGCCGCGATGGCAAGGCGGGCGCGCATCAGACCACCGTCAGGGTCTTGCGGGCGGTAATGATCTCGCCCTGGTCATCCTCCCAGGTGAACACCAGTTCGCCGGTCCCGACCGCCAGGGTTGTGAAGGCGATGAAGGGATTGGCCGCCACCCCTTGCGTGAAATCCATGGCGAAGACCTCCTCGCCGTCATAGGTGACCGTCATGCGCTTGATGATGTGGCGGGGAATCCTCTTGCCCACGGAATCGACGCGGTAGCCAGTCTCCATGACATGCCGGACGATGCTCTTGATCTCGACGATCTCGCCCTGCCTGGCTTCCGCCGGCATGGAAACGCGTACCGGTGCAATGGGCATGGGTCAGCCTCCGTCGATGCAGGCGGCGACCGTGACGATCACGTGTTGCGTGTCGCGCCAGAAGCTGCCGTCGCTCATCTCGGCCAGCGCCGTCACCTGCTGGCTGGCTGCGAGGCGGATGTTGGTGGAAACCCTGGCGACACCCGCGCGCGGCCCCAGATGCCAGGTGAGCAGGTGCGAGATCGGGTTCTTCTCCGACAGGATGTGGATCTTCCTTACGTGGTCGGCCGGCGTCATGGGGCTCTCCACCTCGACGGTGGTGTAGACCGAGAGCCCGTTCTCGGCGACCTGGGGAATGGTGAGCCTGACGCGGCCGCCGCGGATTTCCGCGCCGCCGGAAAGCTCCGCCAGCGTCCTGTCGCGCAGCTCCGTGGTGGCGAGCCCGGCGCGGGGCAGCATAAGCAACCCGCCGGCTGTGCCCGCGGCCGCGAGCACCTGCCTGCGTGACAACAGCTTCATTGCCTGAGCGTGGCCAGATAGGCGACCACGTCCTCGATCTCCTGCGCCGACAATGCGGGCCTGCCGGCGTATTCCGGGGCCACGTCGGTCAGGTCCTTCGTACGGTAATAGGGCGGCATGATGGTCCTGGGGTTGATCCTGCTCTGGTCGATCATGCGCAGCCTTATCTGGCCAATGCTGAGGCGGTTGGCGACGCCCGCCATGGCGGGGCCGATCTCACCCTGGAAGGGTTCGGCTACGGCCGGAAAGGCGTGGCAGATCAGGCAGTTGCCCCGCCGCCGGTCGAGTATGAGGGCCCTGCCCCGATCGGGGTCGCCCTTGAGCCCGCCAAGCGGGGCAGCGACCGCGTCGCCGCGCACCTGGTAGACCAGCATAGCCGCCGGCGACGCCGCGGCGCCACTACCCACGCCCGCGGCGAGAAGGGCCGCAGCCAGTAACGCGGCAAGCCTCACGCGGTCTTCAGGTCGTGATGCTTGAGCGGGAAGCTACGTATGCGCTTGCCGGTGGCGGCGAAGATGGCGTTCAGAACCGCCGGAGCCGCCACGGCGATGGTGGGCTCGCCCACCCCGCCCCAGAAGCCGCCCGACGGCATGACGATGGTCTCGACCTCCGGCATCTCGTCGATGCGCATGACCTCGTAGGTGTCGAAGTTCTCCTGCTCGATGCGGCCGTCCTTCACCGTGCATTCGCCATAGAGCATGGCCGAAAGGCCATAGACGAAGGAGCCCTCCACCTGCGCCTCGATCTGCTGCGGATTGACGGCGTAGCCGCAATCGGTGGCGGCGACGATGCGGTGAATCTTCAGCTTGCCGCCGGTGACGGAGACCTCCGCGCAGGCCGCGATGTGGCTGGCGAAGGCGGTGCATTGCGCCAGGCCGCGGAAGACGCCTTCGGGCGCGGGCTTGCCCCAGCCCGCCCGCTCGGCCACCGCCTTCAGCACGGCCTGGTTCTTCGGGTAGTCCGCCATCAGCTTGAGCCGGAACTCCAGCGGGTCCTTGCCGGTCGCGTGCGCCACCTCGTCGAGGAAGCACTCGGTGTAGATGGTGTTGTGGTTGGCGTTCACCCCGCGCCAGAAGCCCGGCGGCACATGCGGGTTTCGCATGGCGTGATCGATCAGCAGGTTCGGGAAGGAATAGCTGATCGAGTGGTCGCCCTTAGGCAGGTAGGTCTGGAAGGTGATCATGTCGGCGCCGTTGGTGAGGCGCTGCGGCATGACGCCAGCCAGGATCGACTGGCCGGAGATGCGCACCCGGAAGCCGACGACATCGCCCTTCTCATCCAGACCGGCCGTGAGCCTGCATTGGGTGATGGGGTGATAGGCGCCGTGGGTCATGTCTTCCTCGCGGGTCCACAGCAGCTTGACCGGCGTGCCGGGGAACTCGCGGGCGATGATAACGGCCTGACGCACATAGTCGTGAAAAGCGCCACGCCGCCCGAAACCGCCGCCCAGATGAATCTTGTGCACGTCGCATTGCTGTGGCGGCAGACCGGCCGCCTCGGCCGCGGCGGCAAGCGCCGCCTCGCCATTCTGGGTCGGACACCAGACCTCGCACCTGTCCTCGGTCCACCTGGCCGTGGCGTTCATCGGCTCCATGGTGGCGTGGTTCTGGTAGGGGTAGGAGTAGACGGCCTCCACCTTCTTCGCCGCCTTGGCGATCGCGGCGTCGGCATCGCCGTTCTGGTTGCCGACGAAGGCGTCCTTCGCACCGAGGCCCTCCTTCAGGAACTCCGCGATGGAGGCGCTGGAGACGCTGGCGTTCTCCCCCTCGTCCCATTCGATGGGGAGCTCGTCCAACGCCGTCCTGGCCTGCCACCATTTCTCGGCCACCACGGCGACCGCGCTGTCGCCGACGGGCACGGCCTTTTTCACGCCAGGCATGGCTTTGATGGCCGCCTCGTCGAAGGACTTCAGCTTGCCGCCGAAGACCGGACACTGCTTGATGGCGGCGTTCAGCATGCCGGGCAGCTTCAAATCCGCGCCATAGACCTGCTTGCCGGTAAGCTTGTCGAAGGTGTCGAGGCGCTTCACCGGCTTGCCGGCGATCTTCCAGTCCTTCGGATCCTTCAGCGTCACATCCTGCGGCACCTCGAGCTTCGCGGCGGCCTCGGCCACCTTGCCGTAGGTCGTGGTTCTGCCCGAGGCGGTGTGGGTGATGACGCCATTGGAGACCGTGCACTCGGACGGGGAAACGCCCCATTCCTTCGCGGCGGCGGTGATCAGCATCTGCCGCGCCGCCGCGCCGCCCTTGCGCACATATTCATGGGACTCGCGGATGCCGCGGCTGCCTCCGGTGGAAAAGCTCTGCCACACCCGTCCGCGCTCCAGATTGGTGGCCGGGGTGGGGTATTCCGTGGTCACCTTGGACCAGTCGCACTCCAGTTCCTCCGCCACGAGCTGGGCGAGGCCGGTGAGGGAGCCCTGGCCCATCTCGGAGCGGGCGATGCGGATGATGACCGTTTCGTCCGGCTTCACCACCACCCAGGCGTTGATTTCGTCGGGGAAGCCCGCCTGGGCCATCGCGGCATCCAGGCTCAACGGTATGTGAAAGCC
>JBFWSL010000163.1:0-9197 GCA_050248375.1 Hyphomicrobiales bacterium
GGCGAGCGCTCCGCGGCGGTTGAGGCAGCATACCGCCGGCGACCATCCCAGCGCCTTCAGGCGCGGCGCGATGCGCGTCACGTGAAACTCGGCTCCGCCCACGTCGAGCGATCCGATGACGATCAGGGGGCCGGCGCCCGGCGGAAGGCCCCGCTCTTCGTTCTCGCGATCAACCGGCGTGCTGCTCACGGCGCCTTCCTGTCGTCCGGTCAGGCTGCGGGCTTGCGGAAGACGAACTCGTCGCAGCCCGATCCAAGCAGGCCCAGTCCGGTCGGCCTGGCGTTGCATCGAAGCAGCGTGAATCCGCGCGCTTCGAAGAATTGCCGCACCTCGTCCGCCGAGATCGCCTCATAGGGATAGCCGCCCAGCCAGTCGTGGACGTCGTGGACAAGGCTCATGCCCCGGCGCTGCCGGTAGCTGTCGCGGTAGTTGCGCCAGGAGCGCCCGGTAAGGGTGAGGCCCGCGGCCAGGGCGGCGAGATAGACGCGCCGGGCGGCTGCTTGCGCGCGCGGGGAGGCGGAGGCGTACCAGCGCTTCTCCGCGATCCAGAAACGGTCCAGGCGGGTGCGCCTGTAGAGGGCGACGGCGAGCAGCCCTCCCGGCGCGACCAGATCGCAGGCGCGGGACATGGCCCCGGCGAGGTCGCCGGTGTGATGGAGGACGCCCCAGGAATAGACGATGTCGTGCTGACCGTCGGCCTGCGGCGTCATCTTCAGGACGTCGCCCCGGCGGACGGTCCAGTCGCGGCCAGGGGCGTGCGCTTCCAGCACCGCCCGGGCGGTCTCGACGGAGTTCACGTCATAGTCCACCGCGACAAGGGGGGATGCGCCGAGGCCGAGGGCGGCGACGGCATGGACGCCGGAACCGCAGCCGATATCGAGCCAGGAACGGCCGGCGACTTCCTCGCACTCGAGCATGCGCAGCAGACCCGCTTCCGCCTCGCGGATGGCTTCGTCGCCGATGCCGCGGGCATAGTCGCTCCAGTTCTCGCCGAAGGCGAAACGCCCGTCATCGTTCACGGTGGCGGTGTCCTGCATGTCCCGGTTTCGGGGCCCGTAGCCCTTTGATATTGGAGCCTTTGAGCGTGAGGCAATAGCATTATTGCCGCCGCGGCGGCAGTGTCCGTTTTGTGTTTCCGCGCGGCTTGCACCGGCCGGGCAGATGGCCTATCTGGCCCGGACCGGCCGATTTTCCGCCAGCGCAGAGGTGGAGACAACGGTCCGGCAGGGGAGCCGCGGCGGGATGCTGTTCAACTCGGTACCGTTCCTGGCGCTGGTGACCGCCACATTCGGCGCTGTCCGTCTCATGCCCGGGATCGGCTGGCTGGTGCTGCTGGCCAGCGCCATATTCTACGGCTTCGCCGGCCCGAGGGACTCCCTGCTGTTCCTGGCCGTGATCGCGGCCAACTGGGCGGTGAGTTTCGCCCCGCCCAGGGCACGGCTGTGGCTCGCGGCCCTGGTGAATATCGGGGTGCTGGCGTTCCTCAAATACCGGGATTTCCTGACCGGCGGGGAGGCGACGGCGGGCAGCTTCGTGGACGTGGCGCTGCCGCTCGGCATTTCCTTCTACACCTTCCAGATGATGGCCTATCATGTGGACCTGGCGCGCGGCGTCACACGGCGGGCGTCGGGACTGCCGCAGTTCGCTACATTCGTGGCGTTCTTCCCGCAACTCATCGCGGGGCCGATCGTCCGGGCGCATCAGTTGCTTCCGCAGGTCGAGCGGCTGTTCGCGGGCTATCGCCGGCGTTTGAGGCTGCTGACCTTCGGGCTTGGGCTCATCTGTCTCGGCCTGATCAAGAAGATCGTTTTCGCGGACAGCCTCGCGCCCATCGTGGACGATCTCTTCGCCATGCCGCCCGACAGCGTATTCGACGCCTGGCTCGCCGCGTGGCTGTTCGGCTTCCAGATCTATTTCGACTTCTCGGGATATTCCGACATCGGCGTCGGCGCGGCCTATCTTCTCGGCATCAGGCTGCCCTTCAACTTCGCCACGCCCTATCTGTCGGCGGGCCCGCGGGAGTTCTGGCAGCGATGGCACATCACGCTTTCGGAGTGGATCCGCGACTATCTCTACATTCCGCTCGGAGGGTCGCGGGGCGGGGCGCTGAGATCGACGGCGGTACTGCTGGCGGTCATGGCTCTTGCCGGCCTGTGGCACGGCGCCAATCTCACCTTCCTGGTATGGGGGGCCGCATGGGGCGCGTATATCGCAATGACGCGGCTGGTGCCGGACCGGATGCGTCTACCCGGGTGGATTTCGTGGTTTCCGCACATGCTGGTCGTGATGGCGTTGTGGGTGTTCTTCCGTGCCCCCGGCATCGAAGCGGCGCTGAACCATCTGGGCGCGATGTCCGGCCTGTCCGGACTGCCTCTGTTTCAGACCGTGGAGGTTGGTTCCGCCGGCCTCGGCCTGGCCGCGTCCGGCTGCGCGGCATTGATGTTGCTGCATGCGGGCGAGTATTTTCTGCGCCGGACGGAGATGATCGCGGTCCTGCGGCGCGTCAATGGCCCGGTGGCCTGGTCGTTTCTGGCGACCGTCTCGGTCCTGCTGGTGCTGCTGCCGCACGGCGAGAGTAACCCGTTCATCTATTTCCGGTTCTGAGAGGCTGGTGCGTGAAACCGAGGCAGACGGGTTTGGCGGGGATGGCGGGCAGGCTGCTGCTTGGGGCCGTGCTTGGCGTCCTGGCGTTCGAAGCGGGATTGCGGCTGATCCAGGCGACGCCCTTGTGGCGCGCGCTGCCGGTGGTCCCTCCAATCCTGGGTCTTCCCGACCGCGAGACGGGCTTTGTGTTTCGCCCCGGCGCGAGCGGCATCTGGATGTCGGAGAACAGGGCGCCTGTCTCGATCAACGCGATGGGGCTGAGGGACAGCGAGATCGATCCTCATAAGCCCGCGGGCGTCTTCCGGGTCCTGCTGACGGGAGATTCCTATATCGAGGCGCTCCAGGTGGATCAGAGGCACAGCATGGAAGCCCTGTCGGAGGAGCGGCTCGCGGGGCTCGGCCACCGGATCGAGATCGCCAATCTGGCAATGTCGGGACACGGGCCGCTGCGCCAGCTCGCGCGGCTAAGACAGATGGCGCCGCGCCTCGACGGCGATCTTGTCGTCTCCTTTCTGCGGGTGAGCGATTTCGCGACAAGCGAGCTGTCGGACGACAGCAAGTTTCCCGCCTATGTGGAGGATTCGTCGGGGGCATTGGTGGAAGGTCATGCGTTCCAGAACCGCTTCATGGTGCGGAACGCGGACAATCCCCTTGTCCGGCTGTCGCTTTGGGTAATCACCAACAGTGAAGTGGCGAGAATTCTGTACTGGCTGCACCGCGAGCCTCCCATCGGCGGCACCGCGCGCTCAGGGCAGGAGGCTTCGGGCGGAAATTCCCCGGCCTGCGACCCGGATTACTGGAGGACGCTCGACGAGTTGTGGCGCCACCATCGACCGGAGGGACAGTGGCGGCGCGCGGCGCGGTTCGCGAAGGATTATTCCGATTGGCTGGCGGCCGGGAAACTGCCGGCCATCGTTGTCCTGAGGCTCGCTCCGGTTCCCTCGGCGCCGGGATGCACCGGAGCGCGGCTGGAGCGGACCCGGATCATGGGAGAAGCCCGGCAACTGTTCGCTGACCGGGGTGTCGCCACGGCCGATATCGAGGAGATGGTCGAAAGAGAGGTCGGGAAGGCGGACCCGAGACCCGTCCTGCATTTCGGCGGCGAAGGCAGGGGCCATTACAACCATACCGGACATGCCTATTTCGCCCGGGCGCTGACAACCATCATTCTGCGGCATCTGACAGGGCAGGACGCCCAAAAATCGGCACATTTCCGGGGAAAAACTCCCGTCCTTCCCGCTTTGTCCGAGGTTCGGGGCAAGGCTCATCCGGTTGACCGGGCGGCTGGTTGGCGCTAGACGTTCAAAATCTGAACACCAGTGGTTTCCCAAAGCAGTGGTTTCCCCAGGGGGCGCGTAACTTGCCTGAAGCCGAGGAACGTATCGTCAGGCATCTGCTGACGGCCATCGACGACGATGCCGGCGTCTCGCAGCGCAAGCTGTCGAGCGAAATGGGCATCGCGGTCGGGTCGGTGAACTGGTACCTGAAGCGCTGTGTCAACAAGGGCCTGGTGAAGCTGCAGCAGGTGCCCATGCGCCGCTATGCCTATTACCTCACGCCCAAGGGCTTCGAGGAAAAGGCGCGGCTCACCGCCTCCTTCCTGCAATCCTCCTTCGATCTCTACCGGCGCGGCCGCAAGGAAGCGGCCGATATCCTGAATGAGGTCGCCGCCCGGGGCGGACGAGGCGTGCTGCTCGCCGGCGACGGCGACCTGGCGGAGATCGCGGTGCTGGCCGGGCTGGACACCGGGGTGGCCGTCGTGGCCATCGTCGAGCCTGCCCCTCAGCGTGATATGTGCGCGGGCGTGCCCGTGGTGGCGGACCTGGCCGCGGCCTTCAAGCTCGGAGACAAGCCCGCCACCGATATCGTCATCACCAGCCTTTCGGCGCCGCGACGCACCTACGCCCGCATTCTCGCGGAGGCGGAAGCGGCAGGACTGCCGGCGGGCGCGATCCACATTCCCGGCATCCTCAATTTCAGGCCCGGCCCATGACCGCGCAGCCCGCACAGACGGCCGGCGCCTGGGTGGCGGCCAGCACGCACCAGTTCAAGGAGGCGGTCGCCATCGCCAACCTGGAACGGCAGGGCTTCCACGCCTATTGCCCGATGATCCGGCGCAAGGTGCGTCATGCCCGGCAGTTGCGCGAGGTGCTGCGGCCGCTGTTCCCCGGCTATGTGTTCATCCAGGTCGCGGCGGAGCGGACCCAGTGGCGTCCGATCCTTTCGACCACGGGCATCCGCTCGCTGGTGCGCTTCGGCGAGCGGCTCGGTTTCCTGCCTTCGAGTTTCATCGAGGGGCTGGTGGCGCGCGAGGAAGACGGCGCGGTGCCGATGCCGCGCTTCCGCGAGGCCTATGCGGTAGGCGAAAAGTTGCGTTTCCGCGAAGGTCCCTTCGAGGGGCTGATCGCGACGGTACTGAAAAGCGAAGAGAGCGACCGGCTGCTGGTGCTTCTCGATCTGCTGAGGCAGAGCGTGAAGGTGCGGGTGCCGATCGAGAACGTGGTTCCAGCCTAGCAGCGAAGAGCGGCGGCGCCCGGCGACGGGATGCGGCCGCTCCGCGTGTTCGGAAGCTGAACGGGCTGGATGGCAATATCGGCGGACCGGGTGAATTTCACCCGGTCTGCGGTAGCAATGGTGAAACCGGAAAATCGATGAGCGGTACGACGGCATGACCGCGAAACCCCGATTTGCCCTGCTGGGCGCGGCGGGATATGTGGCGCCGCGTCATATGCGGGCCATCCGCGATGTGGGCGGCGAACTGGTCGCGGCCTTCGACCCGAGCGATTCCGTCGGCGTCATCGACAGCTATTTTCCGCAGGCCGACTTCTTCACCGAGTTCGAGCGCTTCGACCGGCATGTCGACAAGCTGCGCCGCCGGGGCAGCGGCGTGACCCATGTCAGCATCTGTTCGCCCAACTATCTGCACGACGCCCATGTGCGCTTCGCGCTGCGCTCGGAAGCCGACGCCATCTGCGAGAAGCCGCTGGTGCTGAACCCGTGGAATCTGGACGGGCTGGAGGAGATGGAGCGGTCCACCGGGCGCAAGGTGCGCACCATCCTGCAACTGCGGCTGCACCCGGCGATCCTCGCATTGAAGCGGAAGATCGGCGGCGAGGCGGGCCGCCGTCACAAGGTGGACCTGACCTACATCACTTCGCGCGGGCGCTGGTACGACATCTCCTGGAAGGGCGATGAGCGCAAGTCCGGCGGCATCGCCACCAATATCGGCGTGCATTTCTTCGACATGCTGAGCTTCATCTTCGGTCCCGTGCGCGGCAGGCCGGTGCATCTGCGCGAGCCGCGCCGTTCCGCCGGGTTCCTGGAGCTGGAGAAGGCCGACGTGCGCTGGTTCCTGTCGGTGGACGCTTCCGATCTGCCCGCCGGCATCGGCGCGGAGCAGAAGACCTTCCGCTCGGTCACCGTGGACGGGGAGGAAATCGAATTCTCGCAAGGCTTCACGGACCTGCACACGGAAAGCTACCGGCATATCCTGTCGGACGCGGGGTTCGGCCTTAGCGACGTGCGTCCGTCCGTCGAACTGGTGTCGGCGGTGCGCACCGCAGCGCTGGAGCCGAATGCCGGCGAGCGTCATCCCTTCCTGTCGCGGGAGCGCGGCGGCCTGAAGGCGGTGGGCGAGTAGAGACCGTGGCGGGACCGCAGACCAAGCCCGACGCGCGCTTTCCCGGCGTCGTCATTCACGAGAGCGCCTATGTGGACGAACCCTGCCGCATCGGCGCCGGCACCCGCATCTGGCATTTCTCCCATGTGCTCGGGAATGTCGAAATCGGCGCGGATTGCGTCATCGGGCAGAATGTGATGATCGGCCCCGACGTGACCATCGGCGACCGCTGCAAGATCCAGAACAATGTGAGCCTGTACAAGGGCGTGGAACTGGAAGACGGCGTGTTCTGCGGGCCGAGCTGCGTGTTCACCAACGTCAACACGCCGCGCGCGGAGATCGAGAGCAAGGACGAGTTCGCGCCGACGCTGGTCAGGCGCGGCGCGACCATCGGGGCCAACGCCACCGTCGTCTGCGGCCACACGCTGGGGCGCTACTGCTTCATCGCGGCGGGCGCGGTGGTCACCGGCGACGTGCCCGACTTCGCGCTGATGGCGGGGGTGCCGGCGAAACGGATCGGCCATGTGAGCCGGGCCGGACGCCGCCTGGGCCCGGACCTGGTGTGCCCGGAAACGGGCGAGAGATACAAGCGAAGCGATGACGGCGGCCTTGTCGAAATCGACGGCTGAAACCGCGCCGGTGCCCCTTGTGGACCTGGCGGCGCAGCGCGCGCGTCTCGGCGGCGCCATCGAGGCGGCGGTCGCCCGGGTGATCGCGCAGGGGCAATATATCCTCGGCCCCGAGGTGGCGGATTTCGAGCAGCGGCTCGCCGCCTTCACCGGCGCCCGCCACGTGGTGAGCTGCGCCAGCGGCACCGAGGCGCTGACCCTGATCGGCATGGCGGAGGGCATCGGGCCGGGGGATGTGGTGTTCGTGCCGGCCTTCACCTTCGTCGCCACGGCGGGGACCATGGCGCAGCTCGGCGCCACGCCCTGCTTCGTGGACGTGGAGCGGGACACGTTCAACATGGACCCGGACAGCCTGGCGGCGGCCGTCGCGGCCTGCCGTTTGGAAGGCTGGGGCCGGCCGCGCATGGCCATCGCGGTGGACCTGTTCGGCCAGCCGGCGGATTACGGGCGCCTGTCCGACGTGGCCAGGGCCGGGGGGCTGGTGCTGGCGGCGGACGCGGCACAGTCGCTGGGGGGCTCCCTGAACGGGCGCAAGGTCGGCGCGCTTGCCGACTATACCGCGACCAGCTTCTTCCCCTCCAAGCCGCTCGGCTGCTACGGCGACGGCGGCGCGGTGCTCACCGACGACGAAGGGCGGGCGGAGACGCTGCGCTCGCTGCGCATGCATGGCAAGGGCGCCAGCAAATACGAGCCGGTGCGGGTCGGTCTCAACAGCCGCCTCGACACCCTGCAGGCGGCGATCCTGATCGAGAAACTGAAGATCTTCGCCGATGAGCTGGAAGCGCGGCAGCGCATCGCCGCGCGCTATGGCGAACTGCTCGACGGATGCTGCGGAACCCCCGTTGTGCCGCAAGGGATTCAATCCGCCTGGGCGCTTTACACCATCCGAAGCTCCCGGCGCGACGCCATCGCGGCGGCCTGCGCGCGGGCGAAGATCGCCACGGGCATCTACTATCCGGTTGCGCTCAACCGCATGCCGCCCTACCGGGACTGCCCCGTCGCCCCCGGGGGCGTGCCGGTGGCCGAGGCGTCATGCGCGGAAGTGCTCAGCCTGCCGATACATCCCTATCTGGGCGGCGGGCAACTGGAGCGCGTTGCGGGCACGGTGCGGAGCGTGTGCGGAGCAACGCAGTGACCTCCGATCCCGAGGCGCAGGTTGTGGCGGTCATTCCGGCACGGGGAGGCTCGAAGCGTCTGCCGAAGAAGAATTTGCGCGAGATCGCCGGCCATCCGCTGCTTGCGCACACTATTTTGCAGGCGCGCAACTCGGAACTCGTCGGAGCCGTCTTTGTCTCGACCGACGATGACGAGATCGCCGCCGTGGCCGAGAGATACGGAGCGGGCGTGGTAAGGCGGCCCGCCGAGCTGGCCAGCGACCAGTCGAGCAGCGAAGCCGCGCTATTGCATGCGATGAGCGAGATTTCCGCCATGTCGGAGCGGCAATGGCCGGCGGTGATGATGCTCCAGTGCACGTCCCCCGTGCGTCTGCCCGGCGACATCGACAATGCGGTGAAGCAGTATTGGGGCGAGAAGGCCGACTCCCTGCTTTCGTGCTGCCCGGCGAAGCATTTCGTGTGGCGGATGCGGAGCGGCCAGGCGGAGCCCATCAACTACGACTACAGGGACAGGCCCCGCTCGCAGGATATCGAGCCGCAGTATCAGGAGAACGGATCGATCTACATTACCCGCACCGGCCTGCTGCTGGAATCGCAGTGCCGCCTGGGCGGGAAGGTCGCGATCTATCCGATGGGCTTCTGGTCGGCTTTCGAAATAGACGACGAGGACGACTTTCGCCTGATCGAATGGATCATGTCCAACCGCATGGGCGGGGCAGGCGCGGGCCCTGCGCTGAAGTTCGCGCCGAAACTGCTGGTTTTCGATTTCGACGGCGTGATGACGGACAACACCGCGCAGGTTGATCAGGACGGGCGCGAAAGCGTGCGCGTCAACCGCAGCGACGGTCTCGGCATCGACCTGCTGCGCGGCGGGCCGGTGCGCCTGCTGGTGCTTTCGACGGAGAAGAACCCGGTCGTGGCCGCGCGCTGCCGCAAGCTGGACATCGAGTGCTTGAGCGGCATCGGCGATAAGGCGCAGGCGCTGAAGCATTATCTGGAGACGCACGGCATCGCGGCCGCGGAGACGATGTATGTGGGCAACGACGTCAACGATCTGGGTTGCTTCGGGGTTGCCGGATGCGCGGTCGCGGTCCGCGACGCCCATCCCGATCTGCTGCGCCATGCCGACATCGTGCTCACCCGGCGCGGCGGCGACGCGGCGGTGAGGGAAGTGTGCGACATGGTTCTGGCGGCGCTGGACCGATGAGCGTGGTTTCGGGAACGCCGGTA
>JBFWSL010000164.1:0-9140 GCA_050248375.1 Hyphomicrobiales bacterium
TAGGCCTCGCGCCGGGGCATGCCCTCGGACATCTTCCGGTCGGCGTATTCGACGATGACGATGGCGCTGTCCACCAGCATTCCGACGGTCAGGACCATGCCGAACATGAGCATCATGTTCACCGTCATGCCCAACACGCCGATGAGCAGGAAGCCGATCATGAAGGAGGCGGGAATGGCGATGCCGACCATGATCGCCGAACGCAGGCCGAGCGCCGCCACCACGACGATCATGACCAGGGCGATGGCCGTCATGATCGAGGATTGCAGGGAGCCCAGTACCTCGAAGATGAACTTCGACTGGTCCAGCGCGAAATTCACCCGGATCGACTCCGGCCAGCCCTTGCTGAACTCCGTCACCACCTTCCGGACCGCCTGGTTGTTCTCCACCACGTTGGTGCCGATACGCTTGATCACCTCGATGGCGATGGTCGGCTGGCCGTTGAACCGGCTGAAGTTGGTGGCGTCCTTGAAGGTCCGGCGGATCTCGGCCACGTCGGAAAGCGTCACGACGGAGTCGCCGGAGACTTTCACCGGCAGCCCGTAGACGTCGCTTGCGGTCTCGAACAGGCCCGGCACCTTGACGTTGAACCGGCCCTTGCCCGTGTCCATGGACCCGGCGGCGATCAGGCGGTTGTTCTTGGTGACCGCCTGCACCAGTTCGTCCTGGCTGACGTTGTAGGATTCCAGCTTGGCCGGATCGATGACCACCTCGAGCAATTCCTCGCGGTGGCCCTTCAGGTTCGCCTCGAGCACGCTGGAGACGGACTCGATCTCGTCCTTCAGCCGCCGGGCGTGCTGGTAGAGCGTGCGCTCCGGCACATCGCCCGACAGCGTCACCACCATCACCGGGAACAGGCCGAAGTTGATCTCGTTGACCACCGGTTCCTCGGCGTCCTGGGGCAGTTCGGCCTTGGCCTGGTCCACCTTCTCGCGCACGTCCGCGCTGGCCTTGGAATGGTCCGCGTCCACGTTGAATTCAAGGATGATGCCCGCATGGCCCTGGCTGGCGATGGCGGTCATCTCCTTCAGGCCCTCGATGGCCCTCAGCTCGGTCTCCATGGGGCGGATCAGCAGGCGCTCGGAGTCCTCCGGCGAGATGCCGTCCTGCACGATGGAGACGTAGAAGAAGGGAATGTCGATGTCCGGATCGGCTTCCTTCGGGATGGTGACGTAGGTATACAGTCCGGCAAGCACCATCACCACCATCATGGTGAGGACGCTGCGCGGGCGCGACAAGATGCCGGCGAGGGAGGAGATCATTTGTCCCCGCCATCGGGAACGGTGCGCACCTTCTGCCCGTCCACCACGAACTCCTGGCCCACGGTGATCAGCGTCACCGTCTCCGGCAGGCCGGAAATCCACACGCCCTCGTTGGAGTTGGAGACGATGTCCACCGGGGTGAAGCGCACCGTGCTGTTGCCCTCCACCACCCGCACCCCGATGCGCCCCGTGTCGTCGAGGCCGAGCACGGCGGGCGGGATGCGGTGCGCGCTCTCCGACTTCAGCGGAATGGTGATGTCGGCGGTGACGCCGTCGCGCAGATTGCGCTGCGGATTGGAGACCTCCAGTTCGATCCGGAAAGTACGGGTGGCCGGATCCGCCGCCGTGGCGATGAAGCGGATGCCGCCGCCGACGCTCTCGCCGGTGGCCAGCTTCGCGTTGCCGGTCATGCCCACGCGCAATTGCCGCACCGACCTTTCGGACACCGTGGCGACGATGACCAGCGGGTCGAGATCGACCATGGTTGCGCAGGTCTTGCCGGTGCTGAGGAAGTCTCCAACCTTGGCCGGCTGCGCCTCGACCACGCCGTCGAACGGCGCCCGCACTATGGTGCGCCTGAGGTCGATTTCCGCCTGCTCGAGGGCTGCCTTGGACGCGTCGAGCGTCGCCTTCTGCTCGGCCACCTTCAGGCGCGCGGTGTGCCCTTGCGCCATCAGCTTCTCGGAGGCCTCCAGGTCAAGCTCAGCCCTGGTCAGTTCGGCCCTGGCCTTGGCGAGCACGGCTTCGCGCACGCCCTTGTCGATGATGCAAAGCGGCGTCTCCTTCTTCACGAAGGCGCCTTTCTGGGTGGCGAGTTTCTCGACCGTGCCGGGCGTCTCGGCCTGGACGTCGACGCGTGCCTCTGCCTCGGTGCGTCCGCGCAGCACCAGCGAGGCGTCGCGCTGCAGGGCGGTGAATTCGCGCACGCGCACCCGGAATTCCTCCGGGGCCGCCGCCTGCCTGACGCCCCCGGGCGTATTGAGCGCCGCCTCACCGGAGGAGGTGCCGCTGCCGGAAATCTGGCCCGACGCGAGCCAAAGGGTGAGGAGGGCCATGAAGGCGATGGCCCATCCGTAGGAGCGCTTGAAACGCCACTTGCGGACGCTTTCAGGCTCCTCGCGGATGCGTTCCTGCACAAGGCTGACGGACTCGCTGCCGCGCCGGCTGTTTCTGGTCTTGCTGCTCATTCTGCCGCCTCCGCGGGTGCGGGCAGCACCAGCCGGCTGTGTTTCTCGATGTATCCGATCGCCGCTTCATGCACCGCGATGCCGTAGCCGATGGCGAAGCGGCTGCCGGCATGCTCGCAGTTCTCGTGCATTTCCCGCAGATGCTCCAATCCGGTCTTCAGGAATCCCAGGCGGGCATCCAGCGATGCTGCCATGTGGTCCGGTTTCAGGACCTCCGAGTAGAGGCAATGGAACAGGAACTCGGATTTGCAGGTGTCGTCGCAGGGCACCCGATCCTGCAGGCTGTCGATGAAGACGCCGCGTCCCTTGTCGGTGATGGAGTAGACCTTGCGGGCCGGTTTGCCGGTCTGGCTCTCTTCGCGCACGGTCACCAGAGCGTCCCTGGTCAGGCGGCCGAGGGCGGGGTAGATGGACCCGTAGCTCGCCTCCGTGAAATGGCTGAAACGGCCTTCCGAGGCGAGTTTCTTGATCTCGTAGCCTGTCGCTTCTCCAAACCAGAGAATACCCAGGCACAGGGTGCTGACGTTCATGTCTCGTGAAATCCCACTTCCGCCGGAGGCCGCTGCCCCGCAGCCGGTCCGGCCGGTATGCTTAGGCTATATATATTGGGCGGATATATGGCAAGCTTGTGAAACTCGCGGGAAGTGTCCCGGGTGCGCGCTGTGGCGGCGGCTCAGAACGGGCTGCGCAGCCTGGGTATCTGCGGGATCACCCGCTCCAGGGGACGGACGGGGTCGGGCACCTGCCGCAATAGGCGGCCGCCCAGCAGATCCGCCCGGCGGAAGCGGCGCACGGGGTCGATCACCAGGGTCCTGTCCACGAAAGGGAAGGCATGGGCGAAGTTCACCGCCCCGAAGAAGGTGCCGTCCCACTTGAGCGGACCGGAGACGATGCCGCCGGGCCGGATGTGGAAGAAATTCCCCGTCTGGCGCAGCCGGCGGCACGAACCGGGACGGTCGCAGACATCCACCTCGCCCTGCACCAGCAGCAGCGCCATCTCGCCGTCCGCGTTCACATAGCCGTCGAAAATGGTCCCGCGCACGCCGATGGTGGTGACAGGCGTCCTGATGGAGTAGGCGGACTTGGCGCTCTTGCCGGAGATGAACCGGAAGGCGCCCTCGGTGGCGTTGAGCACCACCTGGCCGCCCGTCCTGTCCCTGGCATCGTAGACGAAGGCGTCCAGAACGATCCTCGAACCCGGGCCGACCGCCAGCCTGGTGTCGTCGGCGAGGATGAACTCGCCTTCGCCGTCCTTCGACGTGGCGATCACTTCGTTCTGGTGGATTTTGTCGCCCTTGGCGATTCTCCGCGGGCCTTCGGCCAGGGTTCCGGTGACTTCGTTCTTCACGGCGACCGCCTTGCCGATATCGGGTTCGGCGGCGTGCGCGGCGGGGCCGGCCAGTTGCAGCGAAAGCACGAGGAGGAAGCGGGCCGCCATGCGTGTCATGCCATGACCTCGGAGCTTGTGTCTCAGACCTCGTAGTAGTCCCGGTACCACGCTACGAAACGCTTCATGCCTTCTTCCACCGGCGTCTTCGGACAATAGCCGATGTCCCGGGTCAGCGCCTCCACGTCGGCGTAAGTATCGGGAACGTCGCCCGGCTGCAGCGGCAGGAATATCTTCTCGGCCGTCTTGCCGAGCAGCTTTTCCAGCGCGGCGATGTAGTCCATGAGCTGGACCGGCTGATTGTTGCCGATGTTGTAGAGGCGGTAGGGCGCGTTCGAGGTGGCCGGGTCGGGTCTCGCGCCGGACCAGTCCGGGTTCGGCTCCGCCACGTGATCGCAACAGCGCACGACGCCCTCCACGATATCGTCGATATAAGTGAAGTCGCGGCTGTGGTTGCCGTTGTTGAACACCTCGATGGGCTCGCCCGCGAGGATCTTGCGCGTGAACAGGAACAGCGCCATGTCCGGCCGGCCCCACGGCCCGTAAACCGTGAAGAAGCGCAGGCCCGTCACCGGCAGCCGGTAGAGATGCGCATAGGTATGCGCCATCAGTTCGTTCGACTTCTTGGTCGCCGCGTAGAGGCTGAGCGGATGGTCCACGTTGTCGTTGACGCTGAAGGGCAGGGTGGTGTTGGCGCCGTAGACCGAGCTGGAGGACGCGAAGACGAGATGCTCCACGCCGCCATGCCGGCAGCATTCCAGGATGTTGGTGAAGCCCACGATGTTGGACTCGATATAGGCGTGCGGATTTGTCAGCGAGTAACGCACCCCGGCCTGCGCGGCCAGGTTGATGACCCGCGTCGGCTTTTCCTCCGCGAACAGTTTCTCCATGGCGGCGCGGTCCGAAAGGTCCGCCTTGACGAAGCGGAAGCCGTTGCGCCCCTCGAGCTGGCTGAGCCGCGCCTGCTTCAGCGTCACGTCGTAATAGTCGTTGAGGTTGTCCAGGCCGATCACCCGGTCGCCCCGGTCGAGCAGCACCTTCGAGGTGTGGAAGCCGATGAAGCCCGCGGCGCCGGTTACCAGAACGGTCATGAGGGGATCCTGGCCTTTGAGTCAGACACGGACGTCGCTCTCGCCGGGCGGGAGCACGGATTTGAGGTCGTAGATGAGGCCGCCCTTGTCCAGCATCGCGCGCATCCTGGCGCTGCCCAGTCCGGCGATCTCCTTGTGGGCGACGGCGAGAACGATGGCGTCGAAAGGGCCCTCCGGCAGCGCGCCGGTGACGGCTACACCATATTCGTGCTGCGCTTCCTCGGCGTCCGCGACCGGATCGTACACCGTCACCTCGCGGACGAAACCCGACAGATGCCGGACAAGATCGGCGACTTTCGTATTGCGGGTGTCGGGGCAGTTCTCCTTGAAGGTGAACCCCATCACCAGCACCCGCGCGCTGTCCACCCGCAGTTTACGCTTCACCATTGCCTTGATGATGTCATTGGCCACGAAGCCGGCCATGTTGTCGTTGATGCGGCGGCCCGCGAGGATCATCTCGGGATGGAAGCCGATCGATTGCGCCTTGTGGGTCAGGTAATAGGGGTCGACGCCGATGCAGTGCCCGCCAACCAGGCCTGGCCGGAATGGCTGGAAGTTCCACTTGGTTCCGGCGGCCGCCAGCACGTCCTGGGTCTCCAGGCCCAGTTCCTTGAACAGCATCGCCAGCTCGTTGATCAGGGCGATGTTCACGTCGCGCTGGATATTCTCGATCACCTTGGCCGCCTCCGCGATGCGGATGGAGCCGGCCCGGAAGGTGCCGGCCGTGATCACTTGCGCGTAGACCGCGTTCACCAGGTCGGCCACCTCCGGCGTGGAGCCGGACGTCACCTTGACGATGTCGGGCAGCCGGTGCGCGCGGTCGCCGGGGTTGATGCGTTCGGGCGAGTAGCCGCAGAAGAAATCGCTGTTGAACTTGAGCCCGGAGGCCTTCTCCAGCTCCGGCACGCAGATTTCCTCGGTGGCGCCGGGATAGACGGTGGATTCGTAGACCACCACGTCACCCCGCCCGAGGACCGACCCTACGGTCCGGCTCGCGCCCGTCAGCGCCGTCAGGTCCGGACGCTTGCTGTGGTCGATCGGGGTGGGAACGGTGATGATATAGAAATTGCAGCCGGCGAGATCCTGCGCCGACGCCGTAAAATCCAGGTGTCTGGCGACCGAGAATTCCTCCTCCGTCACCTCATGGGTGCGGTCCTCGCCCTTGGCCAGTTCGCCGACGCGCCGTTCGTTGATGTCGAAGCCCTTGACCGGGAAATGCGCCGCCATGTGCACGGCCAGCGGCAGGCCCACATAGCCCAGCCCGACCACGCCGATGCGGACGTCATTCGGGGCTGGCAGTTTCACAGCGCCGGGGCTTTGCGAGGGAACGGTTTTCTGCATGGCGCGAGGCTCTTAACACGTCCGTTTTTCCTAGGCCAGTACAGGCCGTACCGGCAGTGCTTTTTCACCGATGCGCTGTTTTGCCCGGCTCGCCTGCTGGCGGATGTGCTAGCTAGCTTACCCGTTAATCCAATGCCGCGAGGACGCTCGTTATCGGGGGGTGAAAAGGTTAATGTCTGGGCATGAGTACCGGGATGCCGGAAATCCGAAGATGACTCCTTCCGACGCCAGCGCCGTGAAGCGTTTCCTGGCCCGCCTCGAAGCCGTGGATGCGGTCCCGGCGGCGGCTGGACCTTTCCGGCTCGTCGTCGAGGAGTGCGATTCCTCCCGGGGTTCCGCCGTGTGCCTCGGCACCGTGAGCGGAGGGCCCGTGCGGCTGGGCGAGGAGGTCCGTATCCAGCCCTCCGGCGTGCTTTCCCGGATCGCCCGCATCGTCACCTCGTCAGGCGGCACGGACATGGCGGGCGCGGGCCAGACCGTCCGGCTGACCCTCGGCGAGGGCGCCATGGCGGCGAGGGGCGACGTGATCGTGCCCGCGGCCGCGCCCGCGGAGGTCTCCGACCAGATCGCCGCCCATATTGCCTGGAAGGATGCCCGGGAGCCGTTGCTGCCCGGCCGCGTCTACCTGTTGCGCTCCGGGGCCCAGCAGGTAACCGCCACGGTCACCGCGCTCAAGCATCGCCTCGATACCGCTACCTTCGAGCATATCGCTGCCCGCACATTGTCGAGCGGCGAGGTCGGCTACTGCAACATCAGTCTCGGCAAGCCGCTCGTATTCGATCCCTTCGGTGTCAATCACAGCACCGGCAGCTTCATCCTCGTCGACCGGACCACCGGCTCGACGGTCGCCGCGGGCATGATCGAATTCGGCCTCAGGCGGGCGACCAACATCCAGTGGCAGGCCCTGGAGATCGACAAGGCGGCCCGCGCCGGCCTGAAGGGCCAGAGGCCGTGCGTGCTCTGGTTCACCGGGCTTTCCGGCGCCGGCAAGTCCACCATCGCCAGCCTGCTCGAAAAGCAGCTCCATGCGCACGGCCGCCACACCTACGTGCTCGACGGCGACAATGTCCGTCACGGCCTCAACCGCGACCTGGGCTTCACCGACGCGGACCGCGTGGAGAACATCCGCCGCGTCTCCGAGGCGGCACGCCTGTTCGTAGATGCGGGGCTGATTGTCCTGGTCTCCTTCATCTCGCCCTTCCGCGACGAGCGCCGCATGGCGCGCGAGCTGTTCGGCGACGGCGAGTTCATCGAGGTCTTCGTGGACACGCCCCTGGACGTCTGCGAGCGGCGCGATCCCAAGGGCCTGTACAGGAAGGCCCGCGCCGGCCAGATCAAGAACTTCACCGGCATCGACTCCGTCTACGAGCCGCCGGAGGCCGCCGAAGTTAGGCTCGATGCGGGCAGGGGAGAGGCGGCGGACCATGTCTCCGCCCTGGTCGACGAGTTGCGGCGCCGTGGCGTTATCTAGCTGCCGGGGTCCTAGAGCATGATCCGGAAAAGTGGATACCGCTTTTCCGATAAGATCATGCTCAAGCTATTGATCTGGCGCATCATCTTATCGGCCAGGCGATTCCATTTGGCCGGATGATGCGCTAGTTAAGTCCGCTGCCCGGAACGAAGATCATCACCAGCACGGCGATGGCCAGGAACACCGCCGCTATGCCCGCCGACCAGAGCGCGAAACGGTAGTAGATGGCGTTCAGGACGCCGCCGATGAGCTTCTGCGCCGTGGCCGGGGTGGGCCGCTTGTCCGGCGCCAGTATGATCCAGGTTTCGGTCTTCTTGTAGGGGCGCGTCAGCGCCTGACGGGCCTTGAACAGCAGTAGCAGGGCGGTGCCGAGCATCAGGACGCCGCCGACCTTGAAGGCAAGCGCGAAATCGAAGGAAAGCCCGAACATCACGCAGAACACGCCGAGTGCGAGGAATCCGCAGCCGCGCGTGACCGAAAGCATGGCAGCGCTTTCGATATGCTCCAGCATGATTGACCGCCTGATGGCCCGGTGGAGCCGGGACGACTGAAACGGTACGCAGGCTGATGATGCCGTGGCGCCGGATCGTGGGCAACCGGTTCGACGCGGCTTCAGGGCATCGTGATTGCGCCCAAGGTCTAGGCCATGACCTGAGCCGCTTGCCTTATTCTGGGCCACGGACGATAGTCCGCCCCGGCTTAACTGACACGGACAGGTCATGGGAATGGAACAGGCAGCGGCCCCGCGCCCCGGTATCGCCCAGCGCGTCAACAACGTCGTCTCGGCGCTGCGGGAGTTCTTCATTACCGGCCGCAAGAAGCGCCAGCAGCCCATCGTGGATCGGGAAGGGCTGGCGCTGTTCCTGGACCAGCGGGCGAGCTATGTCGCCCAGATGTCGCTCTACGGCTATCTCCGCACCCGCGCCGGCGTCCGCTATTTCGAGCTGTTCCACAAGGACGACTTCATCGCCATGCTGAACGTCGCCAAGTGGCACGTCTGGCTGGACTGCCTCGGCGACCTTTCGGTCTATTGCGGCGGCATGCTGCTGCAGGGCAGCGGCGCGCCGAAGCAGAAGGTCGGCGAGCTCATGCAGGAAGTCGTCGAGGACCTGCTGACGAAGACGGCCGTGCCTCCTGACTCCGGTCCCAAATTCTCCGCCCACGCGGACAAGCTCCGCAAGCGCATCGCCGCCTGCAAATGGGAAAAGGTCACCGATGACGGGGTCCCGTTCTCCGAAAGCCCCAAGAGCGTGGTGAAATGGGCGCCGATCATAGAGAAGCTCAAGGAGCTGGACGAAAGCATCGTCATCAACTCCGTGCGTTTCCGCTGGCAGGAAGTCCGCCGCGACGTGCGCAAGTATCTCGACGCCGCTGCGGTGATGAGCTCGCGCGGATAGCCCC
>JBFWSL010000165.1:0-9055 GCA_050248375.1 Hyphomicrobiales bacterium
GGAATCCTTCATCACCATGGTGTTGCTCACGCTGATGGCGATCGTCACCATCGGCATCGCGCGCATGCGCAATCTCTTCGGCGTGGTCATTCTGGGGGGCATCTACAGCTTTCTGATGGCCACCGTTCTCATCGTGCTCGATGCCGTCGACGTGGCCATGACGGAAGCCTCGGTCGGCGCCGGCATCTCGACAGTGCTCATGCTCGGCACCCTCTACCTGACGCGCTCGCGCGAAGCCGTCCCCATGCATCAGCCGATGCTCCCGGTCTTCGTGGCCGCCGTCACCGGCGCCATCCTCCTCTACAGCACCACCGGCCTGCCGCCCTTCGGCTCGCCCGACACCCCCATGCACAACCACGTGGCGCCGCGTTACCTGGAGAAGTCTGTCGAGGAGACGCTGGTGCCCAATGTCGTCACCTCCGTCCTCGCCAGCTACCGCGGTTACGACACCCTTGGGGAGACCACGGTGATCTTCACTGCGGGCATCGCGGTGCTGCTGTTGCTGGGCGGCCGCCGCGAGATCAGGCCCGGGCCCAAGCGGCGGAGGACAAGGAAATGAGGCTTGACGTGATCTTCCGGGTCGCGACCAAGATCTTCGTGCCCTTCATCCTGGTCTTCGCCCTCTACGTGCAGTTTCACGGGGACTTCGGACCGGGCGGGGGCTTTCAGGCCGGCGTCATGGCAGGGGCCATGGTGGTCCTGTACGCCATCGTCTTCGGCCTGGATGCCGCGCAGAAGATCATTCCCCAGCGCATGGTGGAGACCATGATACCGCTCGGCGTGGCGCTCTTCGCGGGCGTCGGCGTCGTGAACCTGCTGCTCGGCGGCAATTTCCTGAACTATTCGACTCTCAGCCACGATCCCGCCCACGGCCAGGAATACGGCATCATCCTGGTGGAGCTCGGTGTCCTGGTCACGGTCGCCGGCACCATGACCGCCATCTTCTATGCTTTCGTGGGGAGAAAGCGCTGATGACGGTGCTTGAGGAATTCATCGCGCACTACAACCAGTGGGTCGCCGTGTTCCTGATGGTGTCCGGGCTCTTCATCGTCGTCGCGCGCGGCAATATGGTGAAGAAGCTGGTGGGGCTCGGCCTGTTCCAGACGTCCGTCTACCTGATCTATATTTCGCCCGGAAAGATCATCGGCGGGACGCCCCCGATCCTCGCCGAGGGTTACACCGTCTACTCCAATCCGTTGCCTCACGTGCTCATCCTGACGGCGATCGTCGTCGGTGTGGCGACGCTGGCCCTCGGGCTCGCGCTTGTCGTCCGTATCCACGAAAGCTTCGGCACCATCGAGGAAGACGAGATCTTCGCCGAGAACGAGGACGATCGCCCATGAGAGAGCAGCTTCCCGCGCTCCAGGTGGTCGTTCCGCTGCTTGGCGCGGTGGTTTGCGCGCTGCTGCGCAGCGGCCGTGCCGCCTGGCTGCTGGCGGCCTGTGTCAGCCTCGTCATGCCGGTCGTCGCGGCGCTGCTGCTGTTCCAGGTGCTCGATGGCGGTCCGATCTCCTATGCCATGGGCGGCTGGGAGCCGCCCTACGGCATCGAGTACCGGGTCGACGTGGTCAACGGCTTCGTGCTCCTCCTCGTCTCCATCATCGGCGCGGTGATCATGCCCTATGCGCGAACGAGCGTGGCGTCGGAGATCGCGGCCGAGCGCATTCCCTGGTTCTACGCGATGTACCTGCTGTGCCTGTGCGGACTGCTGGGCATCGCCATCACGAATGACGCGTTCAACGCCTTCGTTTTCCTCGAGGTGTCGTCGCTGTCGACTTACACCCTCATAGCCCTCGGCAGGGACCGCCGCGCGCTGCTCGCCGCCTATCAGTATCTGATCATCGGGACCATCGGCGCGACCTTCTATGTGATCGGCGTCGGCCTGCTTTACAACATGACGGGCACGCTCAATTTCAGCGACATCGCCTCTCGCATCACCGACATCGAGGATTCCAGGGCGATCCTCGCCGGCCTCGCCTTCCTGATGGTGGGCATCAGCCTGAAGCTGGCCCTGTTCCCGCTGCATGTATGGCTGCCGAATGCCTACGCCTTCGCGCCATCGGCCGCGACGGCCTTCCTCGCGGCGACGGCGACCAAGGTGGCCGTCTACCTGCTGCTGCGCCTGCTGTTTTCCGTGTTCGGGGCCGGTTTCGTCTTCGAGGAGTTGCCGGTCACCCCGGTGCTGATGCTGCTGTCGCTGGCGGCCATGTTCGGCGCATCGATCGTCGCTGTGTTCCAGGAGAACGTGAAGCGCATGCTCGCTTACTCCTCCGTGGCGCAGATCGGCTACATCACCCTTGGCATCGCGCTGGCCAATCAGGCCGGGCTTACCGGCGGCATCGTGCATCTCTTCAACCATGCCCTCATGAAGTGCGGGCTGTTCCTTGTCATGGGCGCGATTTTCTACCGCATCGGGTCGGTGAAGATCGGCGATCTTGCCGGCATAGGGCGGCGGATGCCGGTCACCATGTCCGCCTTCGTGCTGGCGGGACTGAGCCTCGTCGGCGCGCCGGGGACCGTCGGCTTCGTATCCAAGTGGTACCTGGCGCTCGGCGCCATCGAGCTTGGCTGGTGGTGGCTCGCTTTCCTGATCGTGCTGTCGTCGCTGATCGCGGTCGTCTATATCGGCCGGGTCGTCGAGGTGGCATGGTTCCGCGAACCGACAGCCCTGACCCGCAAGGCGACCGAGCCGCCGCTCGAAATGCAGATCCCGATCCTGATCGTTGTCGTTGCCACCGTGTATTTCGGTCTCGACACCAAGCTGACCGCGGGCGTTGCGGGTCAGGCGGCCGACATTCTCCTGGCGGGGCTCCGATGACCGGCGAAACGCTCATCCTTCTCGCGCTGATCGTGCCGTTCGCCGGCGCCGTGCTGATTTCGCTGGCGGGGTGGAACCCCAACCTGCGCGAGAGCGTGACGCTCGGGACGGCGGCCATTCTCTTCGCCATCGTCGTCACCCTGGCCGGGGGCGTCTTCGATGGAGCGAGGCCGGCGTGGGAAGGCTTCCAGGTGCTGCCCGGCCTGCAGGTCGCCTTCGAGATCGAGCCGCTGGGCATGCTCTTCGCCTGCGTCGCGTCGGGGCTGTGGATCGTCAATTCGATCTATTCCATTGGCTACATGCGGAGCAACAACGAGCCGCGGCAGACGCCCTTCTACGTCTGCTTCGCCGTCGCGCTCGGCAGTACCATCGGGATAGCCTTCGCGGCCAACCTGTTCACCCTCTTCCTCTTCTACGAGGTCCTGACCCTCTCGACCTATCCGCTGGTCACCCACAAGGCGGACCAGGCCGCCATCAGGGGAGGGCGCATCTACCTGATGATCCTGCTGGGCACGTCGATGGTCCTGCTGCTGCCGGCTATCGTCGGAACGGCCGTGATCGCGGGCACGCTCGACTTCGTTCCTGGCGGCATACTGGCCGGCAAGGCATCGGACACCGTCGTCGCCCTGCTGCTCGCGCTTTATGTATTCGGTATCGGCAAGGCGGCCCTGATGCCGTTCCATTGGTGGCTGCCCGCGGCCATGGTCGCGCCCACTCCCGTCAGCGCGCTGCTGCATGCGGTTGCCGTCGTCAAGGCCGGCGTCTTCTCGGTCACCAAGGTGGTTATCTATGTCTTCGGGACCGATCTGCTCACCCGGACCGGGGCGTCTGACTGGCTGGTGTTCTTCGCGTCCTTCTGTCTGCTGGCGGCGTCGCTGGTGGCGCTGACCCGCGACAATCTCAAGGCGCGGCTGGCCTATTCCACGGTCAGCCAGCTTGCCTATGTGGTGCTCGCGGCCGCGCTGGCCAATTCCGCCGGCCTCATCGGCGGCGGCATGCATATCGCCATGCACGCCGCAGGCAAGATCACCCTGTTCTTCTGCGCCGGCGCCATCTACGTGGCCGCGCACAAGACCGAGGTCAGCGACCTCGACGGCATCGGCCGGGTCATGCCCGTCACCCTTTTCGCCTTCCTGATCGGGTCCCTGAGCATCATCGGGCTTCCGCCCTTCGGGGGCACCTGGAGCAAGTGGTATATCGCCATGGGCGCCGTCGATAGCGGCCACATGTTCGTGCTCGCGGTGCTCGCCGCCAGTTCGCTGCTGAACATCGCCTATCTCATTCCCATCGTGGTTCGCGGATATTTCAGACCGCTGCCCGGAACGGCGCCTGGCGCCAGGGTGCGCGTTCACGAGGCGCCCTTTCCGTGCCTGGTCGCGCTTTGCCTGACGGCCGCCCTGTGCGTGGTGCTGTTCTTCCAGGCGGGTTCGATCGAGCATTTGCTCGCCGAGATATTCGCGAAGCCGACGTCGATCGCGGCTGGAGGTGCGTCATGAGCAGGAAGCCCGGGACCCGCGTGGCGCGCCCGAAGCGCAAGACCGCGGCCGCTGCGAGGGACGCGCGCCGCTATTGGCTGGACGAGCCCCGCAACGTAGATCGCATCGTCTACGCTTTGTACGCGGTCTGTGCCCTCCTGCTCGTGATCGATCCGCTCATCCACAAGCATGGTCCCTTCGCCGTCGAGCACTGGTTCGGCTTCTACGGGATTTACGGCTTCGTGGGATGCGTCGCCCTCGTTCTCGGCGCGAAGGAGCTCCGGAAGCTGCTCATGAGGCCGGAGGACTATTACGATGACTGAGATTTCGCCCGGCCTCGTTCTCGTCCTCGGCGCGCTGCTCGTTCCGGTCCTGCGCGGCCGCGCCCGCGCCATCTATACGCTGGCGCTCCCGGTATTGGCCTTCGCCCATCTCGCCATGCTGCCCTACGGCAACTTTGGCGAGATCCAGTTTCTCGGCCTCGATCTCGTCACCCTGCGGGTGGATCGGCTCAGCAGCATTTTCGGTTTCATTTTCCTCATCGCGGCTTTCGTCTCGGTGATATACGCGCTCCACGAGGAGGACGCGGTCCAGCAGACCGCGGCGCTCGGTTACGCCGGCTGCGCCATCGGCGCCGTCTTCGCCGGCGACCTCGTGACGCTGTTTGTCTTCTGGGAAGGCACCGCCATCACCTCGGTGTTCCTGATCTGGGCCCGGCGGACGGACGCGGCGTTCGCCTCCGGCATGCGCTACCTGATCATCCAGGTGCTGTCCGGCCTGCTGCTGTTCTTCGGCGTCCTGGTCCAGTACCGCACCACCGGCTCCATCGCCTTCAACGCGCTCGGGCTCGAGACCCAGGCCGGCATCCTCATCTTCCTCTCCTTCGGCATCAAGTGCGCCTTCCCCCTGATGCACAACTGGCTCCAGGATTCCTATCCCGAGGCGACGGTGACGGGAACGGTCTGGCTCTCGGCCTTCACCACCAAGCTGGCGGTCTATTCGCTGGCGCGCGGCTACGCCGGCACGGAGATTCTCGTGCCCATCGGCGCCGCCATGACCGCTTTCCCGATCTTCTACGCGGTGATCGAGAACGACCTGCGGCGCGTGCTCGCCTACAGCCTAAACAACCAGCTCGGATTCATGGTGGTCGGCATCGGCATCGGCACCGAACTGGCGCTGAACGGCACCGCGGCGCATGCCTTCTGCCACATCCTCTACAAGGCGCTCCTGTTCATGTCGATGGGAGCGGTGCTCTTCAGGACCGGAACGGTGAAAGGCTCCGAGCTGGGCGGTCTGTACAAGTCCATGCCCTGGACTGCCGGCTTCTGCATTGTCGGCGCCGCCTCCATCTCCGCCTTCCCGCTGTTCAGCGGTTTCATCAGCAAGGCGCTGATCATTTCGGCCGCCATGGACGAGGGGTATTTCTGGACCTGGCTGGTGCTCCTGTTCGCCAGCGCGGGCGTCTTCCATCACTCCGGCATCAAGATTCCCTATTTCGCCTTCTTCGCCCACGATTCAGGTATCCGGTGCAAGGAAGCCCCGCTGAACATGCTCATCGCCATGGGCATTGTTTCGGTTCTCTGCGTTGGTCTGGGGGTAATGCCGCACGTGCTCTACGACCTGCTGCCCTATCCGGTCGATTATCACCCCTACAGCCTCGAGCATGTCGTCACGCAGATGCAGTTGCTGATGTTCTCCGCGCTCGCCTTCACCGTTCTGATGAGGACGGGGCTCTATCCGCCCGAGCTGCGCTCGGTGAACCTGGACTTCGATTGGACATACCGCCGGCTTGGCCGCCTGCTGGAGCGGCAATTCCAGATAAAGAGCGCCAATGCGTGGACTGCCCTGGTCTCGCGCACCTACAGGGGAATCACCCGCTTCATCGAGACCCTGTATCGCCACCACGGTCCCGAAGGCGTTCTGGCAAGAACCTGGCCGACCGGCAGCATGGCGTTCTGGGCTACTGTTATGCTGGGCGCGTATCTGGTTCTCTATTATATCTGATCGCCGTTCCAGATAGATTTCGATCTGAATTTCCAATATATTCCGCCGTAACTTTTTTCGCCGAAAGGGGATTGTGGCCTTATACTGCCGCAATCGCGTCGGATTATTTATTTTGTAGGCGAATTGAAGAACGGCGTGCCCGGAACCGACAATTCTCGCGTTGTTTTCGTGTCACAGTATCCCGTTTTCTGCGGAATAAACGAGCTGCCATTTGCTATTTGGATTGACACTCCGCATATTCGGCAAAAAAACGCATTACGTTTCAGTCGCTTGAAAGAGAGATCTGTGTTCGGACCTGATTAACTTGTGGTCGGTCCAGTCCTTGAAGATCGTTTTTTGCTTGTATAGAAAGTGAAGTTTCGGAGGCGATGTCGAATGAGCAGGACATTGAACCCGCTGAGCTTCGCTTCCGCATGCGTAGCTGATGCCGTTGGGGCATTTGCCGGCCGGTTTTAACCGGCGGCAGAGACCCGACCCTGGGAACGACTAAAACGACTAAGGAGAATCAGCCTGATGACTAACGAGAGCGCCTCAGCCGATCTGGTGGAACTGACCGCGGAAATTGTCTCTGCGTATGTGAGCAACAATGCCGTGGTTGCCGGAGATTTGCCTGGGCTGATTCAGGAGACGCACGAAGCGCTGAGCCGGGCGTCGGTCCGCGCCGCGCAGCCGGTGCAGGAAGAAATAAAGCCGGCCGTTCCGGTCAAGAAGTCGGTCGCTCCCGACTACATCATTTGCCTCGAGGACGGGAAGAAGTTCAAATCCCTCAAGCGCCACCTCCGCACGCACTACAATCTGACCCCGGAGGAATACCGCGAGAAGTGGAGCCTGCCGCACGACTATCCCATGGTCGCTCCCAATTACGCCGCTGCCCGCTCCGCGCTGGCGAAGAAGATGGGCCTCGGCCAGCGCCGCAGGGGATAGGCCGGCGCCCGCCGGGCCATGCAGAAATCCTGCACCCGCGGCGAAGGCCGCGGGTGTTTTCGTTTGCCTGAATGCGATTGTGCCGGCATTGGAATTTTTTTTCCGTGACACGCCGCCCGCGCACTTGCGCAGTGAGTCGCGCTTCGACCATAGTGAGTCGGAGCGGGTGATTCGTTTATCGCCGTGGCAGGTGGCCATGTCGCGGCGAAGAGGGGAAACACAAAATGCGGCGGGGGACATATGACGTCCGAAAGCTATTGTCGGGCGCGTACCGAGTTTGATGGCCAACAGAAAATCTTCGACTACTGGCGCCAGTGCGCGGGATTGCGGCGGCTGCCGTCGCGCAAGGATCTCGATCCTGCGACCATTCCCGGACTGCTTCCGAACATCTGCCTGATCGACGTCGAACCGGACATTCATACGTCCGTCGTTCGTCTGGCCGGCAGTGCGGTTCGCGGTGTCTATGGCTGCGAGATCACCGGAAAGCGGCTGAATGAGCTCGGCTGGGGAACGCGCTCCGCCTATTGGGAGCCGATCTACCGCAGGGTGATCTCCGAACAGGTGCCGATGATCGGCACGGTGCGCGGTCCGACCATGTGGCGCGATCACGTCGTGCTCCACTGGCTGCGATTGCCGCTGGCCGACGAGGGAAGGCAGGTGAACAAGATTCTCTGCTACGACTTCGTTGTCCCTTCGGTGGACCAGCGGGACGAACCCGAATATCGGGAACTGCTCTCGGCCTGACCGGGCTGGACCTGACGCCGCTCGAGCAGCAGTCTCTGTTCGGCCTTGTAGGCGCGCACCAGTCCGAGATGCCGGTTGACGTCGTAGGTCCAGTGGCCGGCCCTGCCGCGCTGGCGCTCCATGCGCAGTGCGCGCTTCAGGAGCTGGAGGATGCGCAGCGATGCCTCTTCGCTCGGGTCCTCGATTTCCCTCGGCATCAGCCGCACCAGGCCCGGCAGGTGCGTTTCGCGCCGGTAGCTGAAGGAGGCTTCGTCGGACAGGACGGCCAGGATCGGCCTGCGCTTGTGGCGGGCGGATGACGCTGCCGCATCGGCCGTCGCCGTCTGCCGCTGCGGAGTCATGAAGGTTCGTGCGTGTGTCATGCCGGAAAGAATGACCCGGCTTGAAACCGCGGGGATAACTTTTCCGGTGCCTTCTGTCCGGCCTATAGCGCGCGAACTTCCATCACCAGCCTGGCGAGCCACGCCACCCTTACGTCGTAGTCGATGGCGTCTCCCGATCCCAGCGGCACCAGTGTGAGGCCGCCGTCCCGTCCGGCGGCGACGCGGCGAAGCAGGATCGCACCGGAGTCGAGAGCGGCCAGGCAGTCCCGTTCATGGGCGCTGGCGTGATCCGGGCCGCGCATCCTTTCCGCCACCAGCACGGAGCCTGAGCGATACGGGCCCATATTTTCCCGTAGACGCACGGCTACGGGATCGAGGGCCGCGAACTCGAAGCGGAATGCCGGCGCATCGGCGGCGGCCGGCGAGAGCCCGTCGCTACCCAGTTCACCGAGCATCGGTATCGCCTGCCGGGACTCGTCCTCCACGAGATCGAGCGGTGCGACTTCAAGCGCGTTCGCCAGCCGTTCGAGCCAGTCGGTGGAAACGGTCATGTTGTCCGTTTCAAGCCTCTGGATCGTCTGCGGCGTGGTGCCGGCCCTGGCGGCGAGCTGCTTCAGGGTCAGCCTGCGCGCCTTGCGCAGCTCGCGAATGCGGGTTCTCAGCATCGGTGAAAATCCCCAGAATTTACGTATATTGCGTCAATATCAGAAAAGTTATCCCCGCATATCACGAAATAAGTAAATATCCCACATACAGGTATAAATTCC
>JBFWSL010000166.1:0-9047 GCA_050248375.1 Hyphomicrobiales bacterium
AACGCGCCAGCAGCCCCGGGTCGAGGTGGTGCCGGGCGTACCATTCCTCCAGCCGCTGGCGGTTGCGTCCGCCCTGTTGCAGCCCCAGGAAGCGGACGGCGTTGGTGCACATGAAGCCGCGCGCGGCCTGGTCGTTGTTGATGCCGGGACCGTAGATCTTGCGCCGGTACATGTGCGCCATCACCGCCAGGTAGTCGGCGTAGTAGAACTCCTTGGCCAGCACCTCCCAGTCGCTGCCGTAGAGGATGCGCCGCCAGCGCTTCGCGCCCGCGCCGGCCAGGAACTCGCGCCGGAGCGGCTCCATCAGGTCGGCCGCTTCCTGGCAATGCTGGCCCGAGCCCCTCCAGTTGTCCTGCACCAGGTCCTGGAAATGCGACAGGTCCGCGTAGACGTTCTCGTAGCCGTCCATCAGTTCGCCCACGGTCCCGCGCCAGTCGGGAACGCCCTTCGCGGCGGAGCCGAAATGGGCGAGGTTGAGCCGCAGCTTCTCCAGCCCCGGCGTGGCCAGGACGCGCGCCCAGTATTTCGGGTCCGCCCGCACCGCGTAGCTGGTGGACTTGCCGTCCGTGTCCTTGAAGAAGCCCGCGCCGTTCGAATTCGACGTGCGCGCCATGATCGGCACGTCGAAATCGGCGCAGAAGCGGTAGAGCTCCATCAGCGCCCGGTCGATCTCCTCCCCGAAGCGCTCCGCGTAGGGCGTGCGCTGCGCCCAGGGCGGAAACGCCTCCAGCGCGATTTCCGCGTTGCCGATGGGCCGGAAGCCCATGGGCGGGTAGAGCTTCACCCCGACGCAGCCCCGGTTGAGGATGGCGTCCTCCACCACCTCCAGCGCCGTCTTGCGGCGGCGCTCCGGCACGTCGCCGAAGGCGAGGTTGTGATGGGTGTCCGACGCCTGCCGCCACGGGCAGAAGGCCGCGAAAGCGTGCATCCGCCCGGGATAGGCCCGCGCGATCGTCTCCATCATCTCCACCTGCTGCGCCGGCGTGGTCGTCCGCGCCGCCGCCGGGGGCGGGCCGCCCGCGCCGTCGGCCCGCGCCGTCTCGTCCGGCTCGAGCCAGAAGGCCATGTCCACCAGCGCGGGCGTGTACAGGGCCACCGCCACGCCGGGCAGGGCGCTCTCGTAGGTCGCCATCAACGCCTCGAAGATCTTGTGGCGGTAGCCGGTGACGATGGTGACGAAGTTGGAGATCGCCTCGGTCGAATGGGCGAGGTCGTTGCCGTAGCAGGACTTGGGCCCGCCGCGCGCGTAGCGCGGCACGGTGAGCGACGGCAGGCCAGCGTCGAACTGGTCCGCGCCCGAGAAGCGCGCGTTCAGCCGCTCCATCTCCTGCCCGTAGCCGGGCGTCGCCTTCAGCCGCCTGTCCAGCAGGCGCGCGAGGTCCTCCTCGAGCTGCCGGCGCTGCTTGGCGGGAAGCTGCACCACATGGTTGGGCAGGAACACGCGGGTGATGAACTGGATCGCGGGAATGTCGCGGGCGTTGAACACGTGGCAGTGCACGTCGATCACCGGCAGGCCGCGGATCCAGTCGTCCTTTTCGTCCAGCACGGACTGGCAGGAGTTCGGACACGACACCGCCGCCAGCGCCGGCCGGCCCGGCAGCCCGGCGTCCATCACGGGCGCGGCGAGGCTGGCGCCGACCCCCGCGAGGATGGCCCGGCGGCTCGGTCCGCGCAGATGTCTGGTCTGGTTCAGGGGCTGCACTGTCATCCCGGGCAATGTCGGCCGTTTCCGTTTCTAGCGCATCGGCGGGCCAGGTTGAATCGCCCCGCCGGCAATCCGGCGCCCCCGGGCTCGAAGGCTCGAGCACGATGTTGTCGGAAAGGCGGTATCCGCCTTTCCCGATGCTGCTCCAGAAGCACGGCCGGATGACACTAGCATGGCGGAATCCGGGCCGCATGGTCACGGGCTTTCACCCCTGCGCGACCGTCCTTGCGCGGCCGGAGGCGCGGGGGAACCGAACCGCCCACCGGCTGTTGCTGTAGCAGAATGCCCCCTCACAGGAAGGTGACTGCAATGAACACGCGTACCGAATCCTTCAAGTCCAAGGCCGCCAACGGCGCCGACGACCTCGCCGCGCAGATCGACACCCTGCGCGACGACCTTTCCCGGCTCACCGACACCGTGTCGCGCCTGACCCGCTCCGGCATCGCCGACGCCCAGGACCTTGCCCGCCAGAAGGCCGGCGAGGCCCGCGACATGGCCACCCAGCAGATCGGCGAAGTGGAGGACATGGTCCGCCGCAACCCGCTTCAGGCGGCTCTCATCGCGGTCGGCCTCGGCTTCCTCATCGGCGCCATGTCCCGCCGCTAGGCGATGCTCGCCTCGGCCCTGAAGATGGTCGCGCTGGCGCGCATCGGCGCGCAGGCGAAGGATCTCGCCATTTACGGCTTCACCCAGGCGGCGCTCGCCGCGCTGGCTGGCCTGCTGGCGCTGGCCGCATTCGTCTTCGCGCTGGTGGCCGGCTATCTCGCCCTGCTCGCCCGCTTCAGCCCGCCCGAGGCGGCGGGGCTGGTCGCCCTCGGCCTGCTCGGGCTGGTGCTGGCGGTGTTCGCCATCATGTGGCTGGTCTCGTGGCGCCGCAGCCGCAGGCCGATGCGGCCCCTGGCCGGCGCCCGTCCGCTGGACGACACCGCCCGCGCCGTCCGGCGCGGCGCGGCCCAGGCCGCCGACGCCCTGGGTCCGGCGAAGCTGGTCTCCATCGCGCTGATCGCGGGCATCGCCGCGGGCCGCCGCGCCACGCGCTGACGCGCGCGCTCAGGAGCGCCGCTCCACCATCAGCTTCTTCAGCTCCGCGATGGCCTTGGCCGGGTTCAGCCCCTTGGGGCAGGCCCGCGTGCAATTCAGGATGGTGTGGCAGCGGTAGAGCCGGAACGGATCCTCCAGGTCGTCGAGCCGCTCGCCCTTGGCCTCGTCGCGGCTGTCGTTGACCCAGCGGTAGGCCTGCAGCAGCGCCGCCGGGCCCAGATAGCGGTCGGAGTTCCACCAGTAGCTCGGGCAGGAGGTGGAGCAGCAGGCGCACAGGATGCACTCGTAGAGCCCGTCGAGCTTCTCCCGGTCCTCCCGGCTCTGCTTCCATTCCTTCTCCGGCGCGGTCGTCTCGGTCTGCAGCCAGGGCTCGATGAAGCGGTGCTGGGCGTAGAAGTTGGTCAGGTCCGGCACCAGGTCCTTCACCACCTCCATGTGCGGCAGGGGATAGATCTTCACCGTGCCCCTGATCTCGTCCATGCCGCGCGTGCAGGCGAGCGTGTTGGTGCCGTCGATGTTCATGGCGCAGGAGCCGCAGATGCCCTCGCGGCAGGAGCGCCGGAAGGTCAGCGTCGGGTCGATCTCGTTCTTGATCTTGATCAGCGCGTCGAGAACCATCGGCCCGCATTTCGCCAGGTCCACATGATAGGTGTCCACGCGCGGGTTCTCGCCGTCCTCCGGGTTCCAGCGGTAGACGCGGAACTCGCGCCATTCGCCCGCGCCCTCGGGCTCGTTCCAGGTCTTGCCCTGCTTGATGGTGGAATTCTTGGGCAGCGTCAGTTGAACCATGTCATTTCTTTTTCAGGTTGAGGACAAGCTCGATGGCAGGCATCAGATCATTGTTGTCTTCGATTCTCAGCATGCGAATGTCGCTGACGGCAGGCGCGAACCAATCATATTCAATTGCCAAGGACTGCACCGCTGTCTGGCATGTCACGACATCAACCGTCGCATCCCCGAAATATACGCTCCCTTGCTGGCGGTCGAAGCCGTGCTTCCGCAGGAAACGGCCCACATCGGCATAGGCGTTCTGCCAGGAATCATTCGGATACGTTTTCTGCAGAACCTTTGTGTCAAGATCGAAGCTGATCGCATACATGGTTGGCTGCCTCCCGCTCCGGAGCCTGTTATGACCGAAAAGGTCTCTAACGATCGGCCGGTCCATGTTCGTCCTCAATACACCCGCGCCTTGGGCTTGATGTAGCTGACGTCGTTGGTGAGCGTGTAGGTGTGCACCGGCCGGTAGGCGATGGTGACCTTCTTCTTCTCGTGGTCGGCCCAGGCCAGCGTATGCTTCATCCAGGTCTTGTCGTCACGGTCGGGATAATCCTCGCGCGCGTGCGCGCCGCGGCTTTCCTTGCGCTCCACCGCGCCCGCCACCGTGACCGCCGCCTGCTGGATCAGGTTGTCGTATTCCAGCGTCTCGATCAGGTCGGTGTTCCAGATCAGCGACCGGTCGGTGACGTGGATGTCGTCGCTCGCCTCCCAGATATCCTGGATCAGCTTCCTGCCTTCCTTCAGCACGTCGCCGGTGCGGAACACCGCGCAGTTGGTCTGCATGGCGCGCTGCATCTTCATGCGCAGCTCCGCCGTCGGCGTGCCGCCCTTGGCGTTGCGGAACCTGTCGAGGCGATGCAGGGCGAGTTCGCCCGCGTCCTTGGGCAGGTCGGGATGGGACGACCCCGCCTCCACCGTGTCGGCGCATCTCAGGCCGGCCGCGCGGCCGAACACCACCAGGTCGATGAGCGAGTTGGAGCCGAGCCGGTTGGCGCCGTGCACGGACACGCAGGCCGCCTCGCCGATGGCCAGCAGCCCCGGCACCGCCTGGTCGCTGCCGTTCCTGGCCGCCGTCACCGCCTCGCCGTGATAGTTCGTCGGCACCCCGCCCATGTTGTAGTGCACGGTGGGGATCACCGGGATCGGCTGGCGGCGCAGGTCGACGCCGGCGAAGATCTTCGCCGACTCGGTGATGCCGGGCAGGCGCTCGTGCAGGATCTTCGGGTCCAGATGATCCAGATGCAGGTAGATGTGGTCCTTGTCCGGGCCCACGCCGCGGCCCTCGCGGATCTCGACGGTCATCGAGCGCGAGACCACGTCGCGCGAGGCCAGGTCCTTGGCGTGCGGCGCGTAGCGCTCCATGAAGCGCTCGCCCTCGGAATTGGTCAGGTAGCCGCCCTCGCCGCGCGATCCTTCCGTGATCAGCACGCCCGCGCCGTAGATGCCGGTGGGGTGGAACTGCACGAACTCCATGTCCTGCAGCGGCAGGCCCGCGCGCAGCACCATGGCGTTGCCGTCGCCGGTGCAGGTATGGGCGGAGGTGCAGGAGAAATAGGCGCGCCCGTAGCCGCCGGTGGCGAGGATGGTCTTGTGCGCGCGGAAGCGGTGCAGCGTGCCGTCGTCCATGTTGAGCGCCACCACGCCGCGGCAGCAGCCGTCGGAGTCCATGATCAGGTCGATGGCGAAATACTCGATGAAGAACTCCGCCGAATGCCTGAGCGACTGGCCGTAGAGGGTATGCAGCATGGCGTGGCCGGTGCGGTCGGCGGCCGCGCAGGTGCGCTGCGCCGGCGGTCCCTCGCCGAACTGCGTGGTCATGCCGCCGAAGGGCCGCTGGTAGATGCGCCCGTCCTCGGTGCGCGAGAAGGGCACGCCGTAATGCTCCAGCTCGTAGACCGCGCGCGGCGCCTCCCGGCACAGATATTCGATGGCGTCCTGGTCGCCGAGCCAGTCGGCGCCCTTCACCGTGTCGAACATGTGCCAGCGCCAGTCGTCCGGCCCCATGTTGCCGAGCGAGGCGGCGATGCCGCCCTGCGCCGCCACCGTGTGGCTGCGGGTGGGGAACACCTTGGTGATGCAGGCGGTCTTCAGGCCCGCTTCCGCGCAGCCCAGCGTGGCGCGCAGTCCCGCGCCGCCCGCGCCCACCACCACCACGTCATAGGTGTGGTCGTTCAGCGGATAGGCCTTGCCGCTCTGCGCCGGGGACGGCTTCTTGCCGTTGGCCTTGATATTGGTCTTTCCGTTTGCCTTGCGGGCCATTTCGTCAGCTTCCGAAACTCAGCTTCAGGATGGCGAACACGCAGGCCAGCCCGACGCCAATGCTGAAGAAGGTGTTCAGCATCAGGCTGACGATCTTGGCGCCCTCGCCATGGACGTAGTCTTCGATGATCGTCTGCATGCCCAGCCGCATGTGGATCGCGGCGGACAGCACCCCCGCCATCAGCAGCAGCGCCACCAGGGGCGAGCCGAGCCATGCCACCGCCCGGGCGTGATCGCCGCCCGCCAGCGTGACGACGGTGAAGACGAGAAACAGCGTCAGCGGGATGTTGGCCACCGCCGTCAGCCGCTGGCGCCAGAAATGATCGGCTCCCTCCTTGGCGGAGCCGAGCCCGCGGACCCGGGCGAGAGGCGTGCGCATGTCGGCCATGATTTACAGCGCCCCCATCGCCATGTAGCCCAGGACCCAGATCGCCACGGTCGCGGTCAGCGAAAAGGCCGCCGAAAGCCACGACATCAGCTTCACCGTGGGGATATCGAAGCCGGCCCCGGTATCCCAGACCAGGTGACGGATGCCGCCCGCCATGTGGTGCATCAGCGCCCAGGTATAGCCGAACAGCACCAGCCGGCCGGGCAGGCTGGCGAAGAGGCCGCTGACGAAGTCGAAATAGTCCGGCCCGCTCGCCGCCGCGATCAGCCACCACGCCAGCAGCAGCGTGCCGAAATACAGCGCCCCGCCGGTCATGCGATGCACGATCGACATCACCATGTTCACGAGAGGCGAGTAGACCTGCAAATGGGGGGAGATGGGTCTGCGGCCGGTGAGCCTGGCGTCCGCCATGGTCCGATTCCTGATGAATATTCGTGACGCTTAATACCGCACTGCACAAAGCGCGGCAATGCTTCCAACGGCCGATTTCCGCGAACAGGATGGAGCCATCACGCCACGTGAAAGGCCCTTATCGGCCCGAAGCCGCCTACTGCACCACGCCGCAGGCGATGCGGTCGCCCGCGCCGCCATGGGGATCGGTCTTGTAGTCGTCGGGACCGGAATGGACCATGATCGCGGTGCCGTCCTTGTCGAGCAGGCTCTCTTCGGCTTCCGCCTGCAGCGTCACCATCGGGTTCCACACCTCGACGGTCAGCTCGCCGGACGCCGGCACATGGATATTCGGCATGTCGCCCGCATGGGGCCCGTCGTCGTTCAGCAGCCCGTGCTTGGCCTGGCCCGGGTTGAAATGCCCGCCCGCTGTCTTGAAGGGCGGCTCGCACTTGCCGGTCTCGTGAAAATGCAGGCCGTGCACGCCCGGCGGCAATCCCTTGAACGCGGCCTTGAACATGACGCCCGTGGGCGTCTCGGTGAAGGTCACCGTGCCGACCGTGTTGCCCTTGAGGTCCTTCACCGTGGCCTTGGCGCTGTCTGCGGCCAGGGCCGGCGTGGACATGACGAGACCGGCGGCGGCCAGCACCGCCGCCCGCAAGCTGAGCTTCCTGATTGTCATTGTGAGCGTCTCCAGCAAGGCCGTGGCCTTTCCCTCGCCGGCCTATAGTACTGCGGATGGGGGGGAATCAACGCCAGAAAATTGATTACCCCCCTCCGCAGCAATACAGGCGGCGGCCGGCGCATGGGGAGAAAGCGGCGGGGCGCGCCGGTTTCGGCTCCGCCCCGCCCTTTCGGCCATTCCCTACTGGACGATGATGCCGCAGGCGGCCCGCCCGCCCGCGTCGCCCGTGGGCTGCGTCTTGTAGTCGTCCGCCTTGGCGTGAATGATGAAGGCGGAGCCGTCGTCGTCAAACACCGTGTTCTTTTCGCCGGACTTGAGCGTGACCTTGGTGTTGGTCACTTCGATCTTCACGGTGCCGTCGGCGCCAACCGTCAGGTTGTCCATGTCGCCCGCGTGCGAGCCGCCCTCGACCTTGCCATGCTTGTGCCCGCCGGGATTGTAGTGACCGCCCGCGCTGGTGAAGGGCGGCTCGCACTTGCCGGTCTCGTGGATATGGAAGGCATGCTCGCCTGGCGTCAGGCCCGAGATCGTTCCGGTGATCTTCACGCCGCCGCCCGCCTCGGAGAGCTCCAGCGTGCCCATTTCCTTGCCGTCGGGGCCGACCATTTTGGCCGAGGCCGCATGAGCCGCCGGCGCGGCAAGTACAAACGCCGTGGTGACGAGTATCGCTCGCAAAATCATGGAATTTCCTCCTTGTTGGGCTGTGTTTCCGCCCCCCGGCTGCCTGCAGGCGCAGTCTTGTGAGACAACCATAGGACAGCGGCGAGGTTCCTTGAAGGGCCGCGTAGTCGTAGGACTTGCGCCGGCGCAAGGAACCCGTTCACCGGGGCAGCAGCACCCAGTAGTCGAGGTCGAGGATCACGCCGTCCGCGTGGGCCTTGTCGTCCTTCATCAGCGGGAAGCCCGCGCAGGGCAGGTCCCGCGTGGCGACGGTGCGCACCCTGAGCGCGCCCGCGTCCCCGCGCCCTTCTAGCTCCGCCGTCTCCAGGATCTCCGACCAGGCGAACACCGTGTCGCCCGCGAAGCAGGGCGCCACGTGACGCCCGCCGTTGATGGCCGCCACATGGAAGGCGTTGCCGAGCCCGTTGAAGCTGAGCGCGCGGGCGAGCGAGATGACATGGCCGCCATAGACCAGCCGCCGGCCGAAGCGGTCGTCCTTCTGCGCGAACAGGTTGAAGTGGACCCTGGCCGTGTTCTGGTAGAGACGCGTGGCGAGCTGGTGCTCCGCCTCCTCGATGGTCATGCCGTCCACATGGTCGATGCGTTCGCCCGCCCTGTAGTCGCCCCACAGATGCGGACTGCCGGCCAGCGCCCTGTCATAGGCGGAGGCGTCGATCTCCGGCAGCGCCGCGCCGAGCGTCGCCGGGTCCACCCGGTCGGGAAGCTGCGGCGTCACGGCCTCGGGCGGCGGGCTGTTCTCGTCGCGCTTGCGCACCATCACCCAGCGCACGTAATCGAGCACGGTCTCGCCCGCTTGGTTGTGGCCGGTGGAGCGCACATACACCACGCCCGCCTTGCCGTTGGACAGCTCGCGCAGGCCGATCACCTCCGAGCGCGCCGCCAGCGTGTCGCCGGGAAACACCGGCGCCAGGAAGCGGCATTCCGCATAGCCGAGATTGGCCACGGCGTTCAGCGAGATGTCCGGCACCGTCTTGCCGAAGACGATGTGGAAGACGAGCATGTCGTCCACCGGAGCCTGCGGGTAGCCGATGGCCATGGCGAAGCTGTCGGCGGACTGTACGGCGAAGCGCGGCCCGTACAGCGCCGTGTAGAGCGCCACGTCCCCTTCCGTCACCGTGCGC
>JBFWSL010000167.1:0-9000 GCA_050248375.1 Hyphomicrobiales bacterium
GCCGGGAGGCTGCCTGGAGCAGCCGTTCGCAGTCGGCCCCGGTGAAGCCGTGATGATCGGGGAAGGCGAAGCGATCGGCGAGTTTCGCCCCGGCCCTCGACAGGCTGTCGAAGAATTTCCCGGGCCGCGCGATGCCCGCGAAGGCCACCACGCGCTTGCCCTTCACCGGGGGAGACTTGGGGGCAGCCACGAGTTTGCCTTCCAGGATACGCAGGCCCCTGGCGGCGGCTTGCCGGACGAGGTCCGCGCCGGACGTGCCTTCGCCCGTCAGCAGCAGCGCCTGGGCCCTGTCGAGCTGTCCTGCGAGCGGCGCGCGCAGCGGGCCCGCCGGGATCACCCTGCCATTGCCGGTGCCCGCCTCCCGGTCCACCGCGAGGATCGAGAGGTCCTTGACCAGTTGCGGGTTCTGGAAGCCGTCGTCCATGACAATGATGCTGGCGTCGATCCCTTCGGCGAAGCGCGCGCCCGCGTCACGGCGCACGCTGATCACCGCCGGCGCCACGCGCGACAGCAGCAGCGGTTCGTCGCCGACCTCGGCGGCGGTATCTTTCTTCGGGTCCACCAGATGCGGGCCGGCAAGCGTGCCGCCATGGCCCCGTGACAGGAACACCGGCTTCTCGCCTAGGGCGATGAGCAGTTTCGCCACGGCGATGGCGGCGGGCGTCTTGCCGCCGCCGCCCGCCGTCGGGTTGCCGATGCAGATCACGGGCAGCCTGCTGCGGTAGGGCCTGGCCAGGGCCTGCCGCAGCCCTCCGCCTGCCGTCCACAGCAGCGACAGCGGCGCGAGCAGCACGGGCATGACGCTCCCTTGTCCGTACCACCACGAAGGCGCCCGCCCGCTCATTTCGCCCGTTCCGGAACTTTGGCCGCGGCGGCGGGCAGTGCCGGCATCAGCGCCCTGATGGAGCGCTCCAGCGCGCCTTCCATGCGTTGCAGCGCCGTCTTCCCCGCCCTGAGCATGGCCGAGGCCCGGTCCTTGTCGCTCAGCAGTCGCACCGCTTCCGCGGCCAACTCGCTGGCGGAGCCTACCTCCACGCAGGCATCCCCGTCATAAAGCGCCTCGTAGGTGTCCTCGAAATTCTGCACATAAGGCCCGGTCATGACCACGCAGTCGTGCCGCATGGCCTCCACCGGGTTCTGCCCGCCATGTGGAACGAGCGAACCGCCGATGAAGGCGAGGGGGGAGAGCGCGTAGAACAGCCCAAGCTCGCCGATGGTGTCGGCGAGATAGATGCCGGTGGAGGGCGTTATCTTCTCCCCGCGCGACCTTTGCGCTACCTCGATGCCTCGCGCGCGAAGTCTGGACGCGATCCTGCCCCCTCGCTCGGGATGGCGCGGCGCGACGATGGTCAGCAGCCGGGTGAGCTTCTCCCTGGCGGCTTCGTGCGCCTCGGCCACCATGTCTTCCTCGCCGTCATGGGTGGATGCGGCGACGAAGACCGGGCGGCCCCTGAGCGCGGGCTCGAGTTCGCTGTGCGCCTTCGCGTCCACCGGCAGCAGCGGCGCGTCGATCTTCAGGTTTCCGGTCGTCACCACCGCCGGCGCGCCAAGCTCGCGGAAGCGCGCCGCGTGCCGGTCGCTCTGGGCCAGCACCTGGCCGAGGCGTCCGAACAGCGCCAGGCTGGTCGCCGGGCGCTTGCGCCAGCGGGCGAACGAGCGCACCGAGAGCCGTCCGTTGACCAGCACCAGATGCACATCCCGCGCGCTCGCCTCGACCAGCAGGTTCGGCCAGATCTCCGATTCCGCGAATACCCCCGCGTCCGGCCGCCAGTGGTCGAGGAAGCGGCGCACGAACGCGGCCACGTCCAGCGGCACGAACTGGTGCAGGGCGGAAGCCGGCAGGCGCTCCTCCGCCACTCGCGCCGAAGTGCGCGTGCCGGTGGTCAGCAGCAGCGTGATGTCGGGGCGGTCCCCGGCCAGCTTGTGGATGATCGGCATGACCGCCGAGGTCTCGCCGACGCTCGCGGCATGGAACCACACCAGCGGGCCCTCGGGCCGCGGGATGGTCGCTACGCCATAGCGTTCGCCCCGCCGCCCGCGCACCTCCTTGCCCCGAAGCCCGCGTATGGCGAGCAGAAGCGAAGCCACCGGCGCCAGCAGCGTGGTGGCGAGCCGGTAGGCGCGCAGCAGCAGCGGGAGCGGCTTGTGCTTTGCCGATCGGGCAGGCAGGGGCTCCTTGCGGCCCTTGCCTTGCGGAGTGTCTGCGGAACGGCTCGCCATGTCGCGGGCGCCGTCCGCTTTACTCTCCGGCGACGGCGCGGGACCGCTGGCCGGATTTGCGGGAGGACTTTGCCGATGGCTTCGACGCGGGCCCGCTTTCGTCGTCCGTGTCGGCGACGATGCCGAATTGCGTACGGTGCATGCGGGCGTAGAGACCGTCGGCGGCGACCAGCTCGTCATGGCGGCCCTGCTCGACCACGCGCCCGCCTTCCAGCACGCAGATCAGGTCCGCTTTCTTAACCGTGGACAGCCGGTGCGCGATGGTGAGCACCGTGCGCCCGCGCATCAGCTTCTCCAGCGCCGCCTGCACCTTCGCCTCGGACTCGCCGTCGAGCGAACTGGTCGGTTCGTCCAGCAGCAGGATGGGCGCGTTCTTGAACACGGCCCGCGCTATGGCGATACGCTGCTTTTCGCCGCCCGAGAGAATGTTGCCTGCCTCGCCGGCGCGGGTGTTGTAGCCTTGCGGCAGCCGCTTGATGAAGTCATGCGCGGCGGCCGCCCTGGCGGCGTCCTCCACCGGGCCCTGCTCTTCCTCGCGCAGGCCGTAGGAGATGTTGGCGCTGATGGTGTCGTCGAACAGCACCGGGTCCTGCGTCACCAGCGCCAGCGCGTCGCGCAGGCTGTCGATGGTTACCTTCGAGATGTCCTGCCCGTCGATCAGCACGCGCCCCTTGTCGGGGTCGAAGAAGCGCAGCACCAGATTGATGATGGTGCTCTTGCCCGAACCCGAAGGCCCGACCAGCGCCACCGTGGAACCCGCCGGCACCTTGAGGCTGACGCCCTTCAGCACCGGGGACGCCTTTTCATAGGAGAACGAGACGTCCTCCAGCACGATCTCGCCCTTCTTCAGTTCGAGCGGCCTGGCGTCCGGCGCCTCCACCAGCCGCGGCTGCTGGTCAATGATGCCGAAGATGCGGCTGGCCGCGGCAACGCCTTCCTGCAATTGCGTCTGCAGGGTCGCCACGCTCTTGAGCGGCTGGTAGATCAGCAGCGCCGAGGTCATGAAGCCCATGAAATGGCCGAGCGAGTCCGCGCCCCGGATGCCCCGGTAGCCGACCACCACCACGGCCAGCGCGAAGCCGAGGCCCACGAGGATTTCCATCGCCGGGCCCGAGGCCGCGCGCGCCCTTGCGCCGCGCATGGTGAATTCCAGCGCCCGGTCGATGGTCGCGCGTGCGCGGCCCACCTCCAGTTGCTCCTGCCGGTAGGCGCGCACGATGCGCATGCCCTGCAGCGTCTGCGAGATCAGCGCGCTGAGGTCGCCGGTCTCCTGCAGCGACTTGGTGGTGGACTTGCGCATCTTCCTGCGCTGCCGCCCCAGCGTCAGGAGTCCCAGCGGCAGGAACACCAGGATCACCGCGGAGAAGCGCGGGTCCATGTAGATCATCACGCAGACGAGGATGACCACCTTGAGCAGGTTCTCGCCGAGCGCGACGACCGCCCGGCTCGCCGTCTGCCGCACCAGTTGTGCGTCGTTGAGGAAGCTCGATACCAGCCGCCCCGAATGTACCGACTGGATCCAGCTCAGGTCCGCGGTGGAGAGCCGCGCGAACATCTGCACGCGCAAATCGGCGATGAAGCGGTGGCCGAGATAGCCGACCGCCACGTTGGAGACATATTCCGATGCCGCCTTGACCAGCGTCACGATGGCGATGGCGCCGGCGATGGTGAAGGCCATTGCCGTGTTGCGGTTGACGAAGATCTGGTCCGCGGCCTGCTGGATCAGGAACGGGATCGCGCCCGTGGCCGCCGCGGTGAAGGCCATCGCCGCGCCGGCCGCCAGCAGCAGCTTGAAGCGCGGCCGCAGGTGCTCGTTCCAGATGCGCTCGATGACCTCGCGGGTGGTGTATTCGTCCTTGAGGTTGTCGTCGGACCGCCGGACCTCGCGGGCATCGGTGAACAACTGCTCTTTCACTGGTCGATCCTTTGGCCGGTGCGCCTTTTCGACGGCGTCGCCCGTGTCCGTGTCCCGCTCTCGGCTGTGGGGCAGATTTCTACCAGCAATGGCAGGTCCGCGCCACCGGCGCGCGGCGCGGCATTATCTCCGGAATCCCTATTTTCCCTCGGATTCCGGGTCGAGCAGCTTGTGCATATGCACGATGAAATAGCGCATCCGGGCGTTGTCCACCGTGCGCTGGGCGGCCGCCTTCCAAGCGTCGTAGGCCTTGGCGTAATTGGGATAGATGCCGATGATATCGAGCTTGTCGAGGTCGGCGAACTCGTTGCCCTCCAGCTTGGTCAGCTCGCCGCCGAATACCAGGTGCAGAAGCTGCTTCTGGGGTTTGTCCTTGCTCTCGGCCATGTCGCTCCCGGTCCTGTCACCGTCCCGCCTTGCGTCTCGGTCCGCCGCTGGTGACGTCCACCCCGCTCGTGCGCTCGAGCAGCTCGGCATGAAGATTCGCGCCCGCCGCGACGATGCTCGGAAGCGTCAGTCCCGCGCCGTCGAAGCGCAGTTCCTCTCCGTCGTGGGTGGTCAGCACCCCTCCCGCTTCCTGCACCAAAAGATGTGCCGCGGCAAGGTCCCACAGGCTCTTCCTCGACATGGAAATGGTCGCGTCCGCCGCGCCGCTCGCCACCAGCGCCAGCCGGTAGGCGATCGAGTTGACCCAGCGTGTGGTGACATCCTCCGGCCAGGGCTGTCCCCAGTAGGAGCGCTTGAGCAGCACGTCGGAGACGGCGAAGTGGCTGCCCCGGATGGACGCCGCCCCGCTGGTCCTGATGGGTTCCCCGTTGAGGAAGGCGCCGGCGCCGCGCAACGCGTGGAAGAACTGGTCCTTGGCCGGGTTGTAGATCGCCCCGGCGATGGGAAGGCCGTCCTCCACCAGCGCCACGCTCACCGCCCATTCCGGCACGCCTTTCAGATAGGCCCGGGTGCCGTCGATGGGATCGGCCATCCACACGCGCTTGCGCTGGTGCCGCGAGCCGTCGTCGGGGGTCTCCTCCGAAAGCCAGCCATAACCGGGCCTGGCCTGCCCGAGGCGTTCGCGCAGCAGTTCGTCCGCGGCGATGTCGGCTTCGCTCACCTCCGTCCCGTCCGGCTTCTTGCGTGACCGCGGCGATTTGCCGAAGTAGCCCAGCGCCAGCGCGCCCGCCGCGCGGACGGCCTCATGCAGCAGGTCGGTGTCGTCTTTCAGTGTCATGGCCAGCATGTAGGGCCGGTTTTTGGGCCGCGCCAGAGGGTCGGGGGGCCGGAATCCGGCGGATTTCCGGGATTGTCTTTGGATACCAAGCCTTAACGAGGTTTCTTAAGGGGATCGGAAGTCTTCTGTGGGACACTCCTGCCACTAGAAGGTTGCCCAAGACAACCTCAGGGGGAGTTAAAAGTGAGGCGTCAAACGAAGCCGCAGGGGCTGGCGGCGCGCTGGCTTGCGCGTCCGCTGGACATCGATCCCTACCAGTTGCCGGCACGGTTCGACCTGCCGGTGCACGCCGCGCAGGACCGCGCGCGCCGTACGCTGGACCGGATCGAAATCAACCCGCAGACCATCGCCGTCGAGCGCGAGGGTTCCGCCGGCGTCGCCATCCGCGAGCAGTTGCCGCTGGCCGCCTTCTCCGGCGTCGCCATCCGCATGGAGCCCGTGGGCGACGACAGCGAAAGCTTCGCCGTTTCCGTCAACCTGCATCACGAGGACCCGGACCTCTGCATCCCGCTGCACGTGGCCTTCGATCTCATGGAGGTCAATGCCCGCTGGCAGAGCTGGGGCAGGGCGCTGGGCCTGCCGCTGCTGGTGCCTGGCCTTAACGGCGCCTGGGTCGAGCCGCTGCAGCGCATCGGCAAGGTGCGCGTGTCGCGCGCCTGCATGCGTCCGCCGCGCAAGGTGCTGTCGGCGCGCCGGTCGTGCCTGTCGGCGGTGCGCGAGGTGGGCGACAAGCGCCCCACGCCGAGGATTTCCGGCGCGGAGATCATAGCCCGCAACTAGCGCTATCCTGCGCTATCCTGGGCTCAGGCGAGCGCCCGCACGGCCATGTCGGCGGCGAGCGCGGCGAACACCAGCAGTCCGAAATTCCTGTTGGAGCGGAACCGCTCAAGGCAATTCGATGCGTCGCCCGTGTCGAGCGTCGTCACCTGCCACAGCAGGTTGCCCGCCGCCGCCGCCAGCCCGACGAGAAACACGATATCCGCGCCCGCGGTGAGACCCGCGGCCATGATCAGCAGCAACGTCAGCGCATAGAAGCCCGCCAGCCAGACCCTGGTGCGCGCGCCGAATTTCAGCGCCGTGGACTTCAGCCCCAGCAGGGCGTCGTCCTCCTTGTCCTGGTGCGCGTAGATGGTGTCGTAGCCGATGGTCCAGAAGATCGCCCCCGTGTAGAGCAGCAGCGCCGGCAGCGTTATCTCCGCGAAGGCCGCTGCCCAGCCCATCAGCGCGCCCCAGGAGAAGGCGAAGCCCAGCACCGCCTGCGGCCAGTCGGTGTAGCGTTTCATGAAGGGATAGATCGCCACGATGCCGAGCGAGGCGATCCCGAGCATGATGGTGAACAGGTTGAACTGGATCAGCACCAGGAAGCCGACGAGGCACATGGCGGCCATGAACGCCTGCGCCTCGCGCACGCTGATCTGCCCGCTCGGGATTGGCCTTGAGCGCGTGCGCGACACCCGCGCGTCGTAGTCCCTGTCCACGATGTCGTTATAGGCGCAGCCCGCCGACCGCATCACCCAGGCGCCGATGGCGAACAGCAGGATGTGCCAGGGGTCGGGGTATGCGCGCCCCTGCGCCACGCCCGCCAGCGCCGTGGACCACAGGCAGGGAATGAGCAGCAGCCAGGTGCCGATGGGGCGGTCGGCCCGCGCCAGCCGCAGGTAGGGCCGGGCGGCCTCGGGCGCCCAGCGGTCCACCCAGTTGCCGGGCACGGCGTCCGCGACGGCGGCTCCACGGTTGCGCGATGGCATGGCTCTCTCCGCTCCGCGGCGGGAGCAAGGGCTTCGTCTTCGCGCTATTTGGCCCGGCCCGAGGCGAAACGCAACCGGGGGGCCGGAGGGAACGCTTCGTGGAAGGGGGCATGGCCAGCCATGTCGACCTCCGCGCCGAAGGTGCTTGCAAGTTCGCGCACGACGCCGGACTCTGCCGGCCCGGCGCGGGTAAGCGCCACGGGCTTTTGCCTGGCGGGACGCATGGCGTGCCCTGTCCGGGCTCTGGCCCAGGGTTCTGGAAGGAAACGGGGAGCTGCGAGGCGCGTCATGAGAAAAACCTCAATCCGGCTCTTCGTAGAGCAGCCGCTGTCGGCGGCGGCGCAATACGACTGTTCCCCAGCACAGGCCAATTACCTGAAGAATGTGCTCAGATTGGGTCCCGGCGCTGACGTTTTGGTGTTCGACGGCGTCAACGGCGAGTGGCTGGCGGGCATCCTGCGGACCGGGAAGGGGAGCGTCACCCTTCAGGTCCGCGAGCAGACCCGGCCTCAGGCGGGGGCGCCCGACCTGCATCTGCTGTTCGCGCCGCTCAAGCGTGCCCGTCTCGACTATGTCGCCCAGAAGGCGACCGAGCTGGGCGTGGCGGTCATACGTCCCGTCGTCACCCGCCGCACCATCGCCGAATGCGTGCGCACCGACCGCCTGCGCGCCAACGCCATCGAGGCGGCGGAACAGTGCGGCGTGCTTTGGGTGCCGGAGATACGGGAGCCGATGCCGCTGGAGAAATTGCTGTCCGGCTGGGATGGAAGCCGCCGCCTGGTCTTCTGCGACGAGGCCGCGGCCATCGCCTCGCCGCTGGAGGCGATCGGCGGAATAGAGCCCGGACCGCTCGCCGTTCTTATCGGGCCGGAAGGCGGTTTCGACCCGGCCGAGCGGGAATCGCTGATCCGCCAGCCCTTCACCACAGCCATTTCGCTGGGCCCCCGGGTCATGCGCGCCGATACCGCAGCCGTGACCGCGCTGGCCCTCGTTAACGCTGTCCTCGGCGATTGGCGCTGAGGAAAGGTTGCCAGTCATATATTGGCGGGCGATAAGGGCGCCCCAATTCATGCGATCCGGCGGCCCGGCCGCCTCCGCGCCATTTCAGGTATTGCGAATGTCCACACGCGAGGATGGGCCAGAGACACCGCCGGTCGAATCCAGGGCCGACCTCGTCGCCTATCTGGAATCCGGCTGCAAGCCGCCGGAGGACTGGCGCATAGGCACCGAGCACGAGAAGTTCGGCTTCCTCGTCGGCAGCCTGAAGCCGCTTCCCTACGAGGGCCCCGCCAGCGTGTCGGCGCTGCTGGAGGAATTCGCCCGGCGCTTCGATTACGAGGCGATCGTCGAGAACGGCAAAACGATTGCGCTGAAGCAGCGCAACTGTCCCCAGGGCGGCACGATCACGCTGGAGCCTGGCGGCCAGTTCGAGCTGTCGGGCGCCGCCGTCGACACCCTGCACAAGACCTGCTCGGAGGTGAACCGCCATCTCGCCCAGGCGCGCGAGATCGGCAAGGACCTGGGCACCGCCTTCCTTGGCCTCGGCTTCTCGCCCAAGTGGACGCTGGAGGAGACGCCGTCCATGCCCAAGGCGCGCTACGAGGTGATGCGCAACTACATGCCGCGCGTCGGCAGCCGCGGCCTCGACATGATGTACCGCACCTGCACCATCCAGGTGAATCTGGACTACGCCGGCGAAGCCGACATGGTGAAGAAATTCCGCGTCGGTCTCGCGCTGCAGCCCATCGCCACCGCGCTGTTCGCCAACTCGCCCTTCAAGGAAGGAAAGCCGAACGGCTTCCTCTCCCTGCGCAGCGAGATCTGGCGCGATACCGATCCCCACCGCACCGGCATGCTCCCCTTCGTGTTCGAGGATGGCATGAGCTTCGAAC
>JBFWSL010000168.1:0-8962 GCA_050248375.1 Hyphomicrobiales bacterium
CCTCGTCGGCGGCGCCGTTGACCAGCGAGGAATTGCTGGTGATCTGCGAGCCGATCTCGGTGATGGATGAACTGAGCTGCTCGGCGGCGGTGGCGACGCTGTTCACGTTGCTGCTGGCCTCGGTGGAGGAATGGGACACCGAATTGACCTGGGCGCTGGTCTCCTCGGCGATGGCCGACAGGCCGCCGGCGCTGGCGGAGAGCTGCTCGGCGGCGGAGCTGACCAGCGCGACGACGGACTTGACCTCGCTCTCGAAGCGCGAGGCGAGTTCCTCAAGCTCGCGCTTGCGCTCGGCGCGGCGCTGCTCCTCGGTCTTCTTGGCCTCGGTCTCGAGCTCGCGGCTGCGGGCAAGGCCGTCGCGGAAGACGAGCAGGGCCTTCGACACGGCGCCGATCTCGTCGCCGCGACCGGTATGGCCGATCTCGCTCTCGAGGTGGCCGTCGGCAAGCGCGCGGGTGGTCTCGGCCAGCTCGCGCATGGGCCTGGAGATCATGCGGTAGCCGAGCCAGGCAAACAGAAGTGTGAGCGCCAGGCTGACGGCGCCGGATGCGATGGCGACCGACAGCAGAGTGGCCATGTTCGCGTTCTGGATTTCCTCGGCCTCGGCGATGCGGCCGAGCAGGGCCATGCGCATGCCGTTGAGAGCGGCTTCCGCGCCGTCGATGGCCTTCTGCGGCTCGCCGGTGCTCTCGATGGCGCGCGCGAGATCGACGGTAAGCGGATCGCGCATCAGTTTGACCTGGCGCTCGGCGAAATCGGTCTGCCACTTCAGGAAAGCCGCCTCCAGGGCGGAGGCCTCGCCCGTGCTCACCACGCCCGATTTCTCCAGGCTGGCAAGGCGCTCGGCACGGACAGGAAGCGACTCCTGGTAGCGGGCCAGCAGGCTGCGGTCGCCGGTGAGCAGGAAGGCGCGCACCGAGCCGGTGGCGATGTCCATGCTGCGCTTGTAGTCGGCGAGGCGCTCCAGCCCGTCCTGCAGCTTCGCCGCGGCCCGGGTGCTTTCCACGGTGGCGCCGCTGCGCCAGTAGGTGATGGAGGAGGCGAGCGCCGCGGTGATCAGCATGGCGCTGAAGGCGGCTATGATCTTCGCCGTCACGCCGAAGCGGATGGTGTCTTGCTGCATGGTCGTGTGTCCGGGTTGTGCTGCGGGCGAGGTCACGTCAGGATCCCAGGCGCCGTTTGAGCTCGGTGAGGTTGATTTCGAAGACGGCGGCGCCGATCGGGCCATCGCCCGTCGTGTCGGCGATGGTCATGTTGACCTGCGCGCGCCAGGTCCTGGTGTCGTCGTTCCATTCCGGATCGTCGATGAAGACCGCATCCTTGCCGACGAGGAAGGTCTTCTTGTACTTCGCCTCGTCGCCCTGCCAGTAGTCCGAGGTGATGCTGCTCTGGCCGACGTTGAGACCCTTGTTGTCCATGATGAAGATCTCGGAATAGAGCCCGGACGAACGGGCCTGCATGCGCAGCAGGTACACCGAGAGCGGATTGGACAGGGTGGCGGAGATCAGGGGCTTGTCCTCGGCCTTGCGCTCGGAGACCCACTGCTTGTCGAGGGCCTCGATCTCGGCCTGCTGGATGTCCTGATGCCTGGCGTTCTGGGCCCGCACGGTGATCTGGACGATCTCGTGCTTCACCACCTCGCGAAGCTCGTTCACGAATTGCGGGGAGATCAGCTCGGCCGGCTTCATGTCGCCGGGAACCGGCGGGCCCTTCTTCTCGGCAGCCATGGTCGCGCCGCAGATCAGGAAGCCGGAAAAAGCAAAGCCAAGAGTGGCGGCGGTGAATGAAAACCGCCGGAAACCGCTAAAAGTTGTCACAAAACCCCTCCAGAACCGGAAGTATCGATTTCCGGTATTCTGTCGATATCGCATTAATAGGCGGTGAAACCTTTTGTTTACCTAGGGTTGTATTTCCGGGAATCCGGGAATGGTCTTCCCGCAATGCGTGCAGGATGCGCCGCTCCGCCCTCTTGCTGCAATGCAACCGGTCCCTACCAATTTCGTGTTGCGGCGCAACGCAGGCCGGGCTTTGATGCTCCGGGCCACCGGTTTCCGCCATTTCCGGCCCGCCGACGAGGATCGCATGCCCGACAAGACCACCGCCCGGGACAAGCCCTGGCTGATTCGCACCTATTCGGGCCACTCCACGGCCGCGGCGTCCAATGCCCTCTACCGCAAGAACCTGACGGCGGGGCAGACCGGCCTGTCGGTCGCCTTCGACCTGCCGACCCAGACCGGCTACGACGCCGACCATATCCTGGCGCGCGGCGAGGTGGGCAAGGTCGGCGTGCCGGTCTCCCATCTGGGTGACATGCGGACCCTGTTCGAAGGCATCCCGCTGGAGGAGATGAACACCTCCATGACCATCAACGCGACCGCTCCCTGGCTGCTGGCGCTCTATATCGCCGCCGCGCAGGAGCAGGGCGCGGATACGCGCAGGCTCTCCGGCACGGTGCAGAACGACATCATCAAGGAGTATCTGTCGCGCGGCACCTATGTCTTCCCGCCGGAGCCGAGCCTCAGGCTGATCAAGGACGTGATCGTCTATACCTGCGCCAACGCGCCGAAGTGGAACCCGACCAACGTCTGCTCCTACCACCTGCAGGAAGCGGGAGCGACGCCGGTGCAGGAACTTGCCTTCGCGCTGGCCACGGCCATCGCCGTGCTCGACACGGTGAAGGCGAGCGGCGAGGTTCCCGAGGCGGAGTTCCCGGCGGTGGTGGCGCGCATCTCCTTCTTCGTCAACGCGGGCCTGCGCTTCATCACCGAGATGTGCAAGATGCGCGCCTTCGCCGAGCTGTGGGACGAGATCTGCGAGCAGCGCTACGGCGTGAGCGATCCCAGGCTCAGGCGCTTCCGCTATGGCGTGCAGGTCAATTCGCTGGGGCTCACCGAGCAGCAACCGGAGAACAATGTCTACCGCATCCTGCTGGAGATGCTTGCGGTGGTGCTGTCGAAGAAGGCGCGTGCCCGCGCGGTGCAGCTTCCGGCATGGAACGAGGCGCTGGGGCTGCCGCGCCCGTGGGACCAGCAATGGTCGATCCGCATGCAGCAGATCGTCGCCTACGAGACGGACCTGCTGGATTATGGCGACATCTTCGACGGCTCGAGGGAGATCGAGGCGAAGGTCGCGGCGCTGAAACAGGAGGCGCGCGAGGAACTGAGGAAGGTCGAGGCTCTCGGCGGCGCGGTCGGCGCCATAGACTACATGAAGACGGAATTGGTGCGCGCCAATACGCGCCGGCTCAAGACCATCGAGTCCGGCGAGCAGGTGGTGGTCGGCGTCAACCGCTGGACCGAGAGCGAGCCGTCGCCGCTCTCGGGCGAGGCGGGGAGCATCCTTACCGTCCCCGAGACGGTGGAGCTGGAACAGATCGCCAATCTGAAGGCCTGGCGCGCCAGGCGCGATGCGGAAGCAGTGAGGTCCGCTCTCGCCGATCTGGAGGCTGCCGCGCGGGACGGCAGCAACATCATGGAGCCTTCCATCGCCTGCGCCAGGGCTGGCGTTACAACGGGCGAGTGGGGCGAGACGCTGCGCGGCGTGTTCGGCCAGTACCGGGCGCCGACCGGCGTCAGCGTCACCGCGGCGGAAGCGGAAGCGTCGCTGAGGGATTTGCAGGAACAAGTGCGCGCCGTCTCTGGCAAGCTCGGGCGCAGTCTCACCTTCCTGGTCGGCAAGCCCGGCCTCGACGGACATTCCAACGGCGCGGAGCAGATCGCCGTGCGGGCGCGCGACGCCGGCATGGAGGTGATCTACGACGGCATCCGGCTGACGCCCGCGGAGATCGTCGATGCCGCGGAACGCGAGAAAGCCCATGTGATCGGCCTGTCGATCCTGTCGGGATCGCATGTGCCGCTGGTGCGCGATGTCATGTCGCTGCTGCGCGAGCGCGGCCTCAACATGCCGGTGGTGGTCGGCGGCATCATCCCCGCCGCCGACGTGAACATCCTCAAGCAGGTGGGAGTGGCGCGCGTCTATACGCCCAAGGACTTCCAGATCAACGCCATCATGGGCGACATCGTGGAGCTGGCCGGGGAGCGGGTGGCGGCAAGAGAAGGGGTCGCCTGACGCAGTCTCTTCGAAACCCCGGCGCAGGCCGGGGTCCGGCTGGTGAACTCGTCATGGACCCCGGGCCAAGCCCGGGGTTTCGAGCCTTGCAGTGCCGCTTCGCAGTGGCGGGACTCAGATCCGGTCCTTGAGGCCGGAGACGCCGTCGGCCTCCGCGCAGTGGTCGCAGCAATAGAACCTGCCGTTGGCTTCCAGCCCGTGGCCGATGATGCGGCACTCGCAATGGCTGCACTTGGGCGCCATGGCCTGAATGGCGCATTCGAAGCTGTCGAAGGTCATGGTCTTCCCGCTCCGGGTGACTTCGAAGCTCTTGTCGTAGTCGTTGCCGCACACGGCGCATTTGCCCATGGCTGATCTCCCTTGGATTTGCTCAATACGGGTAACGGACAGGGACGGGGTTCGTTCCGTGCCGGCTGGGCGCGGAGCGCTCTTCCGTAATAGACTGGGCCCATGAGCGGACCCCTGGGCATGGCCTCGCAATTCGCCGTACAGGCGGCGCGTTCGGGCCTGTATTTCTCCATCGCGCAGTTGAGCCAGCGCGTCACCGCGCGCATGGGACTGCCATCGGTATCGGTGAAGCCGTCCAAACCCGTGCCGGGCCTGCGGCCGCTGCTGGAAGACGCGGCCGGACTGCTGCTGCGCGACGCGCGCAATGTGGGCGAGGGGCTGTACGCGCCGGACCTGGTTCCCGCGCCGTCTGCGGTGGTCCAGGCGTCGCGGCTGATGGAGCTGATGCGCGACCTGCCCGCGGCGGCGCAAAGGCGCGCGCGCGGAGACACCCGCGAGGCTGCGGTGGAAGAGGCCGCGCGCGGCAAGCCGGACTACTATCGCCAGAATTTCCACTACCAGTCGGGCGGCTACCTGACCGAGCAGTCGGCACGGCTCTACGACATGCAGGTGGAACTGCTGTTCTTCGGCGTGGCGGACGCCATGCGGCGCACGGCGCTGCCGCATGTGGCGCGCCACATGCGCGGGCGCGACCAGCGCACGATGACGCTGCTGGACGCCGCCTGCGGCACGGGGCGGTTCATCCGGCAGGTGCTGCGCAACTACCCGCGCCTGAACGTCACCGGCATCGACCTGTCGGGCGCCTATCTCGAGGAGGCGCGGAGGCATGTGGGCGCGCGCAAGTCGCTGCGGCTGATCGAGGCGAACGCGGAAGCCATGCCCCTGGGCGACGCCAGCCAGGACATGGTGGTCAGCCAGTTCCTGTTCCACGAGCTGCCGGGCGGGGCGCGGCGCAACGTGGCGGCGGAGTTCGCGCGGGTGCTGAAGCCGGGCGGGCTGCTGGTGGTCATCGACAGCCTGCAATGGGGCGACGAGCCCGGCTATGACGGGCTGCTGGAGGTTTTCCCGGCGCGCTTCCACGAGCCCTATTACGAGGAATATCTGGGCGACGATCTGGGGGCGCTGTTCACGGGCGCGGGCCTCGAGATGGCGCCCGGGGAGCGCGCCTTCCTGTCGAAGGTGGTGGTCGTGCGCAAGCCGTGAGGGCGCCGGGGAGGCCCTGCCGCGCCAGGCCGGAAACCCGGGCATGATCCTGCCGGAAAAAGCGCTATCCACTTTTCCCGATACTGCTCTAACCTGAGCCGCCGCTTCGTCAGCACAGGCCCCTATCATGCGCCTCGCCGTCATCGTCCTGCTCGCCTTCTCCGCCCCGTTCCCGGTGTCCGCCGCCGAGCAACCGCCCGCGCCGGGCGGGCAGGGGAGCTGCGCGGGAACCGTAGTCACGGGAGCGGACGGCGTCACCTTCGACGGCAGGCCGGCGGCACGGGCGGGCGACCAGACCACCTGCGGCCAGATCGTGGAGGGCTCCTCCAACGTGTTCATCAACGGCAAGCCGGTGGCGACGACCGGATCGGGAACCGGCTGCGGCGGCACGGTCACGGGCGGCTCATCGGGCATCTTCATAAACGGCAAGCCGGTGGCCCGGGTCGGCGACGGGGCCGGGTGCTAGCTTAACTGCTTTTCCCGGACGCCGTCACCGGCGGGTGGGCAGCCACATTCGCGCGTGTTATCGCAAGGCCATCCGCACGTTGCGCCCTATCCGGACCGATTCGCCATGCAGGCCGTTGTTCTCACCGTTGCCCCCATCTTCGGTCTCATCGCACTCGGCTATCTGCTCGGGCGGCTGAATTATCTCAGCGAGGCCGCGGGAAAGGGCCTCGCCGAGTTCGTCTTTTCCGTAGCCGTACCGGCGCTGCTGTTCCGGATGATGATCGGCGCGCATCCCCCGCCCGCCGACGCCGGTCCGCTCTCGCTGTGGGGCGCGTACTACCTTGCGGTGGCGGCGGTCTGGATCACGGCCGCGCTCGCCACCAGAGTCATCCTGAAGCGTCCGGCCACCGACGGCGCCTCGGTCGCCATGGCCGCGGGCTATGGCAACGTGGTGATGCTGGGCATTCCCATCGCCCTCGACAGCCTCGGCCCGGCCGCGGGGACGCCGATCGCCATCCTCGTGTCGCTGTCCTCGCCATTGCTGTGGTTCTCCGCCACGCTGCACATGGAGCTGGCGATCCGCAGGGGCGACTTCGCGATGCTGCCTCTGCTCAAGGAACTCGTGTTCAGTCTGCTCAAGAACCCGATCATCGCGGGCCTGCTGGCGGGGCTGCTGTGGCGGCAGACGGGGCTGGGACTGCACCCCATACCCGACAAGATGATCTCCATGCTCGGACAGGCCGCCATCCCCGGCGCGCTGGTGGCGCTGGGGGTCAGCCTCACCGGCTTCAAGGTCAGCGGCCAGGCTCCGACGGTGCTGGTCATCTGCGTGCTGTCGCTGCTGGTCCTGCCGGCGCTGGCGTGGGTGCTGGCTTTCCACGTGTTCACCCTGCCGCCGCTGTGGGCGAGCGTGGCGGTGATCTTCGCCGCCTGTCCGCCGGGCGCCAACGCCTTCCTGTTCGCCACCCGCTACAAGGCGGCGGTCAATTCGGTCTCGGCCTCGGTGGCGCTGGGCACGGCGCTGTCCATGATATCGGTATCGCTGGTGCTGCTGGTGCTGGGGGCGACCGTACAGTAAGGCGCTTGCCACGGCGCGCGTGTCCGCCGCATGCTTTCCTCCGACGCATCTTGCCTGAGGGATATCGTATGAGCGGTTCGGATCGCCGGGACGACAAGCGGCCGGTCGAGGTCTTCGAGGGCTCGCCCTGGCGCAGCCTGCTGCTGGCGGCGGGAAGCGCGGGAATGAGCGCGCTGTGCGCAGCGACGGCTTTGGGCGTATTCCGGCTTCCGGAGAACTTCTCCATCGAAATTGCCGCTTTCGGAGCCGTGTTCTTCGCGGTCTGCGCGGTACTTTGGGCGGCGCGCGGCATGCAAACCGGGCCGGTCGTCTCGATCGGACCGGAGGGTATTCGCGACAGCCGCCTGTCGGACGACTGGATTCCCTGGCCTGAAATCAGCGGCATCGGCGTCATCAGCCTCTACGGGGTCCGTATCTTCAGACTCGATGTCAATCCGGAATTCCAGCGCGGCCTGCGGCAGTCTGCGCTGTCGCGCATGTGGCAATGGGCCAACGAGATGTTCGGTTACCGCGGCCTGTTCATCAACCCCCAGGGGCTGAAGGGCAGCTTCCACGAGCTGGAGGCCGCGCTTGAGCGCGGACACGCCCGGGCGAAGGACAAGCCCGCCGCCCGGGCTTCTTGAAGCGTGGCCAGGTTCATGCCATCCAGTGCCGCCCCGACAGCCAATACTCCCTGTGTGCACCATGTATGACTTCGCGATCATAGGCGGCGGGATTCTCGGTCTCGCCACGGCGCGCCGCCTGCTGCAGTTGCGCCCGGGCGCGCGGCTCATCCTGGTGGAGAAGGAGGGCGGTCTCGCCCGCCACCAGTCGGGGCACAATTCGGGCGTCATCCACGCGGGCGTGTACTACGCGCCGGGGAGCCTGAAGGCGCGGCTGTCCAAGGCCGGGGCTGAACGGACGATCCGTTTCTGCCAGGAGCACGGCATCCCGCACGAGCGCTGCGGCAAGCTGATCGTGGCGACCGACGCGCAGGAGCTCGACCGCATGGCGCGACTCGAGCTCAGGGTGAAGGCGAACGGCCTGGACTACCGGCGCGTGAGCGCGCAGGAACTGCGCAAGCTGGAGCCGAACATCGCCGGCGTCGGCGCGCTGCAGGTGCATGCCACCGGCATCGTGGACTTCGCCAGGGTGTGCCAGAAGCTGGCGGAGGAGATCGCGGCGCTCGGCGGCGAGATCCGGACCTTCGCGCCGGTCACCGGCCTGCACGAACATGCGGGCGAGGTGATCCTGGAGACCGGCAAGGGCGATTTCGCCGCCAGGCAGCTGATCGTGTGCGCCGGATTGCAGGGCGACCGGGTGGCGCGGATGATCGGGCTGAAGCCCAGGTTTAGGGTGGTGCCATTCCGCGGGGAGTATTACCGCGTCGCTTCCGCGCGCGGGCAACTGGCGAAGCATCTGATCTATCCGGTGGCCGATCCGTCGCTGCCCTTCCTCGGGGTGCATCTCACCAGGCATATCGGCGGCTATTACAGCGTCGGTCCCAACGCCATGTTGTCGCTGGGGCGCGAGACCTACGACGCCAACCGGCCGGTGCTCGCCGACATGATGTCGATGCTGACCTTCCCGGGCTTCTGGCTGCTGATGATGCGCTTCGCGCGCGCCGGGATCTACGAGATGCGGGGATCCCTGTTCAAGAGCGTCTATCTGGAGCGGGCGCGGAAATACTGCCCGTCGCTCGAGATGGAGGATCTGGAGCCCTACCGGCCGGGCATCCGCGCCCAGACGGTCGGGCCGGACGGGCGGCTGGTGGACGATTTCCTGTTCCTGGAGACCGCCCGCAGCCTGCATGTGTGCAACGCTCCCTCGCCGGCGGCGACGTCGGCGCTGCCCATCGCGGATGAAGTGGCCGGGCGGGCGCTGAAGAAGACCATCTAG
>JBFWSL010000169.1:0-8885 GCA_050248375.1 Hyphomicrobiales bacterium
GGTCCATGGCGGTCCGGACTCCGGCGGCATATGTTGCTGGACCCCGGCTAGAAGCCGGGGTTTCGCCACCTCCGGCTTTCGCCGGAATGGCTTCGCTGCGCGGTCCGCGCAGGTCTCAGGGGAGCCGGGCGGGGCCGATGCTGGCGGAGGCCTCGCCCTGGAGGCCGAGCGAGGCGCTGTCGCGGGCGAGCAGCAGCGCCTGGTCGCGGCAGCGATAGGTGGTCTCGCATTCCTCGGGCACGTTGAGTTCCAGGCCCAGCCATTCGGCGGCGGCGTTCCAGGTGCCGCGGGCATCGGCGCCCATGACCTCGAACTTGGCGAGGCCGCGGCGGGAGAAGGCGAGGTCGATGGCGCTTTCGAGCCGGGGCGCCTCGAAGGTGCGTCCGCGGGTGCTTTCGTCGTCGTTCCAGGTGGTCACGAGCTGCAGCCCGACCCGGGACGCCGTCTTGTCCTCGGGCCCGCTGAAGGGGACGGCGAAATAGGCCTTGATGCCCGTGCCGGTGCCGTCGTCTTGGGCGAGTGCCGCTGCGGCGGCGGCGGACACCATGGCGGCGCCAATGGCCCAGATTCCGGCACGACCCAGCATGATACCTCTCCCGAACGGTCCCGATGCGGGACAGCATGGATCGAACATGCTTAACGATTGGATAAGGCGGCGCCCCTGACGGGCCTCAGCGGGTTGGGACCGGGTGCTCGCCGCGGTAGTCGTAGAAGCCGCGGCTGGTCTTGCGGCCGAGCCAGCCGGCCTCGACGTATTTCACCAGCAGCGGGCAGGGGCGGTATTTCGAGTCCGCCAAGCCCTCGTAGAGCACCTGCATGATCGACAGGCAGGTGTCGAGGCCGATGAAGTCGGCGAGCTGCAGCGGCCCCATCGGGTGGCGGGCGCCGAGCCGCATGGCGGTGTCGATGGCCTCCACGTTGCCGACGCCCTCATACAGGGTGTAGATCGCCTCGTTGATCATCGGCAGCAGGATGCGGTTGACCATGAAGCCGGGGAAGTCCTCGGCGACCGCTATGGTCTTGCCGAGCTTGTCCACGAACGTCTTCGACTCGGTGAAGGTCTCGTCGTCGGTGGCGATGCCCCGGATCATCTCCACCAGCTCCATCACCGGCACCGGGTTCATGAAATGCATGCCGATGAATTTTTCCGGACGGTCGGTGGCGGCGGCAAGGCGGGTTATGGAAATCGAGGACGTGTTGGTGGCGAGCATCGCCTCGGGCTTCAGGTGCGGGCAGAGATCCACCAGGATCTTGCGCTTGACCTGCTCGTTCTCGGTCGCGGCCTCGATGACGAGGTCGGTGTCGCCGAGCCCGTCCAGCGAGGGGGCGGTGGAGATGCGTCCGATGGCGGTCTTGCGGTCCTTCTCGGAAATCTTTCCCGAACCCACCTGGCGGGCGAGGTTTCCGTCGATGGTGGCCAGCGCCTTCTCGAGGCGCTCCTTGCTGACGTCGTTCAGCTTCACGTCATAGCCAGCCAGCGCCACCACATGGGCGATGCCGTTGCCCATCTGGCCCGCGCCGATCACTCCGACAGACTTGATGCTCATTTCACTCCGCCTTCGCCTGGAAGTTGCGAACGATGCCCCATCGGACGCCGTGGGCGCAAGACAAAGCTTGGGGGCGGCTCAAGAGGAGCGGGCCTTCTTCAGGGCCTCGTCCAGGGCCGGCAGGGCGGTAAACAGGTCCGCCACCAGCCCGTAGTCGGCCACCTGGAAGATCGGCGCTTCCTCGTCCTTGTTTATGGCCACGATGACCTTGGAATCCTTCATGCCGGCGAGGTGCTGGATGGCCCCGGAGATGCCCACCGCGACGTAGAGCTCGGGCGCCACCACCTTTCCGGTCTGGCCGACCTGGTGGTCGTTGGAGACGTAGCCGGCGTCCACCGCGGCGCGGCTGGCGCCCACGGCGGCGCCGAGGGTCTCGGCCACCGGCTCCACATACTTGGCGAAGTTCTCGCTGGAGCCGAGGCCCCGGCCGCCGGACACACTGATGCGGGCGGAGGTCAGCTCCGGACGGTCGGACGGGGTCAGGGCGGCGCTGGCGAAGGAAGAGATGCCGACGGGCGCGGGCACGGGCGCGTTCTCGATAGGCGCGCCGCCGCCCGCGGCGACCGCGGGGAAGGCCGTGGCGCGCACGGTGATCAGCTTCTTGCCGTCCGTGGACTGCACGGTCTGGATGGCGTTGCCCGCGTAGATCGGACGCTCGAAGGTGTCGGGCGACTTTACCGCGGTGATCTCCGATATCTGGGCCACGTCCAGCAGCGCGGCGGCGCGGGGCATCCAGTTCTTGCCGGTGGTGGTGGCGGGCGCGACGACGGCGTCATAGCCGTCCGCGAGGGAGACCACGAGCGCGGCCATCTCCTCGGCGAGCTGGCTGGCGAGATGGGGAGCGTCGGCGAGCAGCACTTTGGCCGCGCCGTCGAGCGTGGCGGCTTCCTTCGCCACGGCCTCGCAGCCCGACCCGGCGACGAGTATGTGCACGTCTCCGCCCAGCGCCTTCGCCGCGGACATGGTCTTGGCGGTGGCGGGATTGAGCGTCTTGTTGTCGTGGTCGGCGACCAGCAGCACGGCCATCACAGAACTCCCGCCTCGTCCTTGAGCTTCTGGACCAGTTCGTCCACGGAGCCGACCTTCACGCCCGCCTCGCGCCGGGGCGGCTCGGCGGTGGAGATCACCTTGAGGCGCGGGGCGACGTCGACGCCGAGCGCGCCGGGCGTGATCTCTTCCAGCGGCTTCTTCTTCGCCTTCATGATGTTGGGCAGCGAGGCATAGCGCGGCTCGTTCAGCCGCAGGTCGGTGGTGACCACCGCGGGCATGTTCAGCGACACGGTCTCCAGGCCGCCGTCGATTTCCCGGGTGACGACGGCCTTGCCGTCCTTGATCTCGATCCTGGAGGCGAAGGTGCCCTGGGGCCAGCCGAGCAGGGCGGCGAGCATCTGTCCGGTCTGGTTGCAGTCGTCGTCGATGGCCTGCTTGCCCAGGATGATCAGGCCGGGCTGCTCCTTGCCGGCCACGGCCTTGAGCAGCTTGGCGACGGCGAGCGGCTCGACGGTGTCCTCCGCCGCGACCAGGATACCGCGGTCGGCGCCCATGGCCAGCGCGGTGCGCAGGGTCTCCTGGGCTTTCTGCGGGCCGACGGAGACGGCGACGATCTCGCTCGCGGTGCCGGCCTCCTTCATGCGGATGGCTTCCTCGACGGCGATCTCGTCGAAGGGATTCATGGACATCTTGACGTTGGCCAGGTCCACGCCCGAGCCATCGGACCGGACGCGGATCTTGACGTTGAAATCGACGACGCGCTTGACCGCGACCAAGACCTTCATTGACGTTCCCACCTGTCGCCGGAAGCCGGGTTCGCCCCGGCGGCGGCTTCTCGCGAAAGGGACTTCGCAGTTGCGAAAAAGTGGCGGCGACGGTACTTCCGCCCAAGGGGCAAGTCAATGCGCGGGCAGGCAAAACGAGGCCGCCGCAGGTGCGGCAGGGCTCAGGCACCGCCGGCGGTCTTGTCGAACAGCGGGACGCCCCGGCGGCGCATGAACAGCACCAGAAGCGCGCCGGCGGCGAGCCCGCCCACATGGGCCCACCAGGCGACGTTTTCGCCCGCGTCGAAGAGCGCGTTGCCGAGCTGCAGCAGCACCCAGAAGCCGAGCGCCCAGGCGGCGGTGATGCGGATGGGAATGCGCCACAGGGCCAGCACCCAGATCTTCACCTTGGGATGCAGCATGAGGTAGGCGGCGATGGTGCCGGCCACCGCGCCGCTGGCGCCGATCAGCGGGATGGGGGAGTCGGGCAGCCGCAGCGCATGCACCACGGCGGCGAAGACGCCGCACATGAGGTAGAACATCAGGAAGCGGGCGTGGCCGAGCGCATCCTCGACATTGTCGCCGAACACCCACAGGAACAGCATGTTGCCGATGAGGTGGAAGGCGCTGCCGTGCATGAACATGTAGCTCACGAGCGTGAAACGCTCGGGAACGGGATAGGCGCCTTCGGGCACGTGCACACTGCCGGTGAAATACTCGCCATCGGAAAAGAGCTGGTCGGGGACCATGGCGAAGGCGAGCGTGCGTTCGTCGACGGGATAGACGAGACCGCTGCCGAACAGGATGTAGACCGCCGCGTTGATGGCGATCAGCGCGACGGTGACGTACTGGAAGCGTATGGACTTGAGCGGGTTGGTATCGTGAATGGGTACGAACACGCCGCGCTCTCCCCAGGCTACCGGTTCTCGCCGGGCTTCCAGAGCACGTCCGCCTTGCCGCGTCCGTTGACGTAGCGGGCGGCGACGAACAGGAAATCGGACAGGCGGTTGACGTAGCGCATGGCCGCGTCGCTCACGGTCTCGCCCTCGATGCCGGTGAGGTCGACCATGGCGCGCTCGGCGCGGCGCGAGACGGTGCGGGCCACGTGCAGTGCGGCGCCGGCGCGGGTGCCGCCGGGCAGGACGAAGGAGCGCAGCGGCTGCAGTTCCTTGTTCATGGCGTCGATCTCGGTCTCCAGCCGCTTCACCTGCGCGTCGGTGATGCGCAGGGGCTCCCAGTCGCGCTTCTCGCCGTCGTCGGGCACGCACAGGTCGGCGCCGAGATCGAACAGGTCGTTCTGGATGCGCTCCAGCATGGCGGAGACCGCCTCTTCGCCTTGCGGCAGTTCGAGGCGGGCCACGCCGATGACCGAGTTGGTCTCGTCCACGGTGCCATAGGCGGAGATGCGGGCGTGGTTCTTGGGCACGCGCTGTCCGGTGCCGAGCGCCGTGCTGCCCTTGTCGCCGGTGCGGGTGTAGATCTTGTTGAGAACGACCATTGTTACCTCAGCGGGACGCGAAGAAGACAGCCGCCATGACCACGACGAGGGCGATGAACTGCAGGATCACGCGCCAGCGCATGAGTTTCTGCGAGGTGTTGGGATCGCCGCCGCGCATCATGTTCCACAGGCCGAGCAGAAGCACGACCACCACAGCCGCGAGGGCGAAGGGCACGAGCCCGTAGAAGAGCGGTTCCATGCGGTTTCCCGGGTGGTTATGCGGCCAAGGGGGCGACTCTAGGGTTTGCGGGCGGCAAAGGGCAACGGATTTCTGAGCAGCGGGAAGGCGAGCAGCCCGGAGGGAGCGGAGCGAAATCCGGGGCGGCCCTGTCCCGCATTCCGCCGTGCTCCATGCGGGCTGCTGGCTACGACATTACTGGCGGCGGGTGAACCAGTCGAGCTGGCGGGTGGTGAGCAGCCGCCTGCCGATGGCCAGCATCCAGGTGGGCTTGGTGACGAAGTAGCGCGGGCGCGGGCGCTTGCTTTCCAGCGCATGGATCAGCTTCTTCACGACCGCCTCGGGACCGAGCTTGAAGGTGGAGGTGCCACCCTTCTCCATGGCGGCTATGCGGCGGGCGTAGACTTCCGCGTGGGGCGTGTCGACCAGGTTTATGTTGCGCCTGTAGGCGGCGAGCGCATGCTCGACGAAGCGGGTGGCGATGGGCCCGGGCTCGATCAGCGAGACGTGGACGCCGCTGCCGGCCAGTTCCTGGCGCATGGCGTCGGACAGGGCCTCGATGGCGAATTTCGACGCGTTGTAGGCGCCGCGGTATTTCAGCGAGACCAGGCCGAGGCAGGAGGAGCACTGGACGATGCGCCCGCCTCCGTTGGCGCGCATGGCCGGGATCAGGCGGCGGGTGAGGTCGTGCCAGCCGAACACATTGGCCTCGAACTGCTCGCGCAGGGCGGCGGTCGGCAGGTCCTCGACCGCGCCCGGCTGGCCGTAGGCGCCGTTGTTGAACAGCGCGCCGATGCGTCCCCCGGTCGCCTCCAGCACGTGACCGGCGCAGGCGGCGATGCTCTTTTCATCCGCATAGTCCAGGTGCACGGGCTCGACCCCCGCCGCGGCGAGCCTGTCGAGGTCCCGTTTCGTGCGCGCGGTGGCGAAGACGCGCCAGCCGCGGTCGCGCAGGGTGTGGGCCGCGGCCTCGCCGATGCCCGAGGAGCAGCCCGTGACGAGTATGGATTTTCCGGTCATGCGGCTTACTTGCAGACCTGCGCGGACGCGCTCGCCGCCGGCGCCGGCGACACCGCCATGGCCATGGCCGCGAGGCTGGCAAGGAGAGCGACACCGTCATGCGTGCTTCGGCTCATGAATCCCCCTTCGGGCCGGAATCCCCCTTCGGGCCGGGCTTGGCTTTCCCGCGCACCATTCCACAGACGGGCGGTGGCGACAAACCGCAATCCGCCGCCGCGCCCGCCGCGGCCGGCTATGGTTCCACCAGCTCCTGCGCGGTAACGAGGTCCGCGTCGCAACGGGGCCGGGAGACGTAGAGATCGGCGTAATACCAGCCATCATATTCCAGCCCGCTGCCGTCGATGCCCTGGTCCGCGAGGCGGTCGAGCACCTGTTCGCGCTCCTGTGCGCAGGCGAAGCGGCGCTGGCGCACGGGGCGGGTGCCCCGGGCGGTAACGTAGCCCCGGGCGGCCAGCATTTCCTGGATCGGGGCGTAGGGGAACATGCGCAGGACGAAGTGGGCCATCCAGGGACGGGTGTCGCCGCAGGCGTCCAGCGTGCGGGCGATGGTGCGCTCGCTGATGTAGCCGACGCAGCCGGTGGAGATGATGAGGTCGGCGCTGTCCAGCGCCTGCCGGTGGCGGCCGGCCGGTTTTTCGGATTCGAAATCGGCGGCGACCGCGTCGTCGAGGATGCTGGCCTCCACGGCATAGGCCAGCGCGCGGTCGGCGCAGTCGACGCCGACCACTTCGAGGCCGGGGCTGGCGGCGGTCTCGTAGATGCCGCGGTCGCGCCGGATAAGGGCGTCGCGGTCGAGGCCGGCGGTGCTTTCGTCCCGGTAGAGGCCGTAGAGCTGCGGCAGGGTCATGCCGCATTTCAGCAGGGCGGCGTTGACCCCGTAGGAACATCCCAGGTCGACGACCTTGGTCGCGTCGCGGCCGGTCGTCTCGCGATGGGTGGCCAGGATCTTGCGAAAATAACGCTGTGCTTCTTGCGGCACGGAGTAGTCGAGCAAATCAAGCGTTGAGTAATACTCGCGAGGATCGGGATTGTTGTAGATACCGTTGAGATCCAGTTTTCCGGTCTTGTCGAGTTTTCTTTCAAGTTCCAGTTCTTGTTCCATTATTCCATGACGGTCTGCGCCCACGGGAAATCCTGCGGGTGACTTGGCATTTTCTGCAGGAAACGATGCCGGCCGGCATCGCGGAGCGACTCATACAGGGCATTGCTTGCGATGGCAAACCGGGCCCCGCAGACGCGGGGGATATGCGCGGGGAGAGGCTCAGGCGAGCAGGGCGCGCGGCTCGGCGGACGTGCCGTCCTTCGAGGGAGCCCGCGCGGCGAAGAGCTGGCCGGCCGGCATCGGCCTGCCGGTGAGATAGCCCTGCACCGCGTCGCAGCCTTCCTTGCGCAGGAAGGCGAGCTGCGCGGGCGTCTCCACGCCCTCGGCGAGAATGGAGATGCCGAGGCTGCGTCCGAGCGCCAGCACGGCGCGGATCACCGCCTTGGCCTGCGGACAGCGGCCGAAGTCGTTGATGAACGACCGGTCGAGCTTGATCTTGTCGAAGGGGAACAGCCGCAGCGTGGAGAGCGAGGAGTTGCCGGTGCCGAAGTCGTCCATGGCGATGGACACGCCCATGGCCTTGATGCGGCGCAGCAGGTGCAGCGCCTGGGCGGCGTCGTTCATGATGGTGGATTCGGTGATCTCGAGCTGCAGCCGCCGCGCGGGCAGGCCGGTGTCGAGCAGCACCTGGTGCACGGTTTCGGGCAGGCGGGTGTCGGAGAACTGGACCGGAGACAGGTTTACCGCCACGCGATAGTCGCCGTCCCACGAGGCCGCTTCCGCGCAGGCGGTGCGCAGGGCCCATTGTCCCATCAGCAGGATCAGGCCGCTCTCCTCGGCGATGGGGATGAAGTCGGACGGCGGGACCATGCCGCGCTCGGGATGGCGCCAGCGCATCAGCGCCTCGAAACCGCGAAGCTTGCCGTCGTGGGTTCCGACCTGGGGCTGGTAATGCAGCTCGAACTGGCCGGCGTCCAGCGCCACGCGCAGGTCCGCGGCCAGCTTGCGGCGGGCGCGCTGGGCGTTGTCCATCTCGCCCTCGTAGAAGCACAGGATGCGCGAGGCGTCCTTCTTGGCGCGTTGCAGGGCCAGTTCGGCATTGCCGAGCAACTGTTCGCGCGAGGAGGTGTCGTTGGGGCACAACGATACCCCCATGCTGACGCTGATGGTGCCGTTGAAGCGTTCGGTCTCGACAGGCTTGCGGACGGCTTCCTCGAGGCGGTTGGTGAAGGCCACCAGCTCGGCGTCGCGGTCATAGCGCTTGATGACGCAGAAGTCGTCGCTGCCCACGCGCGAGATGAACTCGCCAGGCTCCACGCAGGACTCGAGGCGTTGCGCCATCGTCACCAGCACCTCGTCGCCGGCGCGGTGTCCATGGGTCTCGTTCAGCTCCTTGAAGCCGTCGATGTCGATGGCGACCAGGGCGACATTCTGCTTGCGGATGCGGCGGCGTTCGAGTTCGACCTCGAGGCGCTCCGACAGGGCGAGCCGGTTGGGCAGATTGGTCAGGCCATCCGACAGGGCGAGCTTGCGCATGGTCTCGATGCTGTCGGCGCGGCTGGAATTGTCGATCACCCAGCTCGCCAGACCGGTGCCCACGACCAGCAGGCACGCCCCGGCGACGATCAGCGCCATGGCGGAGGCCAGATGCTCCGACGGCGGAGCCACGTCCTCGAAGGAGAGCGGGATGACGGTTATGCCGGCCATGCCGGTGAAATGCAGGAGCACGATGGCGAGGGTGAGCGAGGCGGCGCCGCCATATTTGCACCAGCGCGTGGCAGGGCGCATGGCCCGGCTGAGCGAAAGCGCGCCGAACGCCGCGGCGAACAGCAGTGAGGCGGCGATG
>JBFWSL010000170.1:0-8830 GCA_050248375.1 Hyphomicrobiales bacterium
GATCGTATCGTGCAGAAGAGCCGTGGCGATGGTGGCGTCGTCGAGCTTCAGGTCGGCGAGGATCGCCGCCACCTCAAGAGGATGCGAGATGTAGGGATCGCCGGAAGCGCGCTTCTGGTTGCCATGGGCACGCATGGCATAGACATAGGCGCGATTGAGCAGGGCCTCGTTGACCTGGGGGTCATAGGCCCTCACCCGCTCTACCAACTCATATTGGCGCATCACGGCCTCACTCTCCCTTCAGAAGAGCGGACCCTTGCCTCGCGGGCAAGTGAAAGACGCGGGGTGGCCGGGGCTGGACCGTAGCTATGCCTAACGGGTGCGTGGCGAGGAACCCGGAGACTCCGCCGGAGCCAGGCTTTCCAGGCCGCGGATCAACTCCTCTTCCGACATGCGGTCGATAACCGTGTCGTCGGCCTGACTGTCCTGTCCCAGCACCGGGGCGGGGCGGGATTCCGCCGGCAGCATCGGCACCTCGTCGGCCTCGGGCTCGTCCACTTCCACATGCTTCTGCATGGTGTGGATCAGCTCTTCCTTCAGGTCCTCAGGTGACACCGTGGTGTCGGCGATCTCGCGGAGGGCAACAACCGGATTCTTGTCGTTGTCACGCTCGATGGTGATCGGCGCGCCAGCGGAAATGGTCCGGGCCCTGTGGCTGGCCAGCAGCACGAGTTCGAAGCGGTTGGAAACCTTGTCGACGCAATCCTCGACAGTAACGCGAGCCATTGGGAAATTCCTCTCGATTCCGGGATTTGCGCCATTGTTTAGTGATGTTTTTGCGGCAAATCAAGGGCGAGGGCCATGTGCCGCAGGCATCGGCCTGCGATCCAGCACCCTGCCCTGGCGTTCCCTGCGGATGTTTCGCCACATCTCGAGGGCGGTCTCGCGGGTCAACGGATGGCGCCAGGCCGGCGCGATTTCCGCCAGCGGAGCAAGCACGAAAGGCCGTTCGTGCAACCTTGGATGCGGCAGAACCAACGGCATGCCCGACCGACGTGCCGCCGGGTAAATCACGTCCGGATTGCCACGGACAAGGCCATGATAATCAAGGATATCAAGGTCCAGCGGCCGCGGTCCCGACGGCCTCGCCGACCGGCGGCCGGCATCGCGCTCGAGGCGCTTCAAGCGGGCGATGAGAGCGTCCGGCGGGCAACCGGTGCGCACAATGGCCACGGCATTGGCGAAGATGCCCGGACGGCCGGACGCGACCACGCCCGCCGTCTCATACAGCGATGAGACTTTAATAATTTCAATACCTTGCCTTTCCAGCTCAACCAGCCCTCGGGCGAGCATCCGGCCAGGCGGGCCCCATTTGCCGGCCCGGTTGGAGCCCAGTGCAAGGACGATCAATTTTGGCCTCGGAATCTGACGGTTCTGGACGGGCTCAGGGGCGTCACAGTATGCTGCAGGAATGTCCTTCTGGCAGTTGCGCCATTTTTCGCAATCTGCCGCGATTTTTTCGCAAAATCATTTTTGTAAGAGGTCATTGTCAATGCTTTTCTACCCAACCGAACGCATCGCCATGTTCATCGATGGGGCCAATCTCTATGCAGCGACCAAGTCGCTGGGCTTCGATATCGACTACAAGCGGCTCCTGGAGGAATTCCGGTCGAAGGGTCAACTCGTACGGGCCCTGTATTACACCGCACTGGCCGATGACCAGGAATACTCCTCGATTCGCCCGTTGATCGACTGGCTCGACTACAACGGCTACACCATGGTGACCAAGCCCACCAAGGAATTCACCGACGCACTCGGCCGGCGCAAGATCAAGGGCAACATGGACATCGAGCTCGCCGTCGATGCCATGGAACTGGCCGAGCACCTGGACCATGTGGTGCTGTTCTCCGGCGACGGCGACTTCCGTTCACTGGTGGAAGCGCTGCAGCACAAGGGCAAGCGCGTGAGCGTGGTTTCCACATTGGCGACCCAGCCACCGATGGTCGCCGACGAGTTGCGGCGGCAGGCGGACCAGTTCATCGAACTCGCCGATCTCGCGCCGCTGATCGCCCGCAAGCAGGGAGAGCGCCAGCAGCGTGACGACACCCGCCGTTCAGCGCAGCGTAACGACGATGATTACGAATATGAGGACGACCTGAGCCACCGCTGAAGAGCGGAGGCCTGGGACCATGCCCCCTGCCCCGTCCATCATCGCGCCCGAGCCTCCGCCCGATTGCCCGCGCTGCCCGCGGCTGGTGCAATTCCGGCGGGACAACCGTGCGATGGAACCCGACTGGCATAACGCCCCCGTCGATTCCTTTGGCTGCGAGCACGCGCGGCTCCTGGTCGTCGGACTGGCGCCGGGATTGAAGGGTGCCAACCGCACCGGCCGCCCCTTCACCGGCGACTATGCCGGCGATCTCCTCTACGGCACGCTGCTCAAGTTCGGATTTGCCGAAGGCGACTACCAGGCGCGGCCGGACGACGGCCTGAGGCTGCGAGACTGCATGATCACCAATGCGGTGCGATGTGTACCGCCCCAGAACAAGCCCGTCGGCAGCGAGATCGCAAGTTGCCGGCCGTTTCTCGCCGCTCGAATGGACTCCATGCCGCGGTTGCGGACGGTTCTCGTCCTCGGGCGCATCGCGCATGACAGTGTGCTGGCCGCGACGGCGGTGAGGCGTTCCGCCTTCACCTTCGCCCATGCAGCCCGGCACCAATTGCCCGAAGGCCGAACCCTCTTCGACAGCTATCACTGCTCCCGATACAACACGAACACCGGGAGGCTGACGCAAGAGATGTTCGAGGCGGTGTTCAGGGCCATCCGCGCGGAACTGGACGGCTGACGCTTGCCAAGCAGCCGGCTTCATGATCGATTTTGCGGATATCGATTTGATCCGTCCCCACTTGCCAGGGAGGCCCTCCGTGCTGGAGATGTCCATCGCCAAGATTGCGCACGTGATCGTCAAGGCGCGCGAATACGATGCCAAGGTCGCGGCCTGGGATTCGGGCGGTGACGAGTCCGACTCCGACTCCATTCTGGAGGACCTGAAGGACGACCCCACCCGGCAGGAAATCGCCGAGTTCATTTCAGGCCTGAACGAGGACGAACAGGCGCAACTCGTGGCCGTGATGTGGATCGGCCGCGGCACCTTCTCGGCGGAGGAATTCGACGAGGCGGTGGACACGGCCCGCGCGGAGCGCACCAACCGTACCGAGGACTATCTTCTGGGCGTGCCGCTGCTCGCGGATTATCTCGAGGAGGGGCTGGACAAGCTCGGGCTGTCGATCGAGGACGCCGAGGAAGACATCCTCTGAGCCAGACGGTTCTTGCGGGAAACTCAGGCCGGATTTGCCCTCAGCCACGCCAGCACTTCCTCGGCATGTCCATCGGGCGGAAACACCGGATAGAAGACATGCTCGATCCTGCCGTCGCGCAGGATCAGCGTCAGCCGCTTGATGAGCGTGATACCCCGCACCCGGAAGGTGGGCAGCCGAAGCGCGCGGGTCAGGCTCAGGCCGCTATCGCTCAACATGGCGAAGGGAAGGTGCAGCCTCTGAACCGCCTCGCGCTGGTAGCCGGTGTCCTGCGTCGACAGACCGAATACTTCCTGCGCGCCCGCATTGAGCAATTCGGCATAATGATCGCGGAAAGCACAGGATTCCGGAGTACAGCCCCGGGCGCCGGGAATCTGGTCCCAGTCATCCACGAACAATACCTGCGTCGGCAATCCGGTACGGGGATAGGCGTAAACGACCGTCCGTCCGGTGAGCTTGTCGAGTTCGACCGGTCCACCATGAGTTGAAGGCAGGGCAATCCCGGGGATTGCCATGCCCGCCAGATGCTTCGCCGCCCCGTCGTCGGCAGGAACCGGCAGATTGTCTGGAAGCTTCATGTTCTCAGGCACGTTCGCAGTTCCGGACATGGCTTCCTCACCCTTTTTCACGCAGGAGGCGGCTTTTCTGGCGCTGCCAGTCGCGTTTTTTCGCCGTCTCACGCTTGTCGTGCAGCTTCTTGCCGCGCGCAAGCGCCACCTGAAGCTTGGCGATACCGCGGTTGTTGAAATAGAGCTTCAGGGGAACGATGGTCATGCCTTCACGGCGGATGGCGCCGGTCAGCTTGTCGATCTCGCGGCGATGCATCAGAAGCTTGCGCGGCCGGTGCGGATCATGGTTCTGGCGATTGGCCTGCTTGTATTCCGGAATATTCGCGTTGATCAGATAGAGCGCGCCGTCATGGTCGCTGGCATAGGCCTCGGCGATGTTGGCACGGCCGGAACGCAAGGATTTGACCTCGCTGCCGAGCAGCGCCAGACCGGCCTCGAACGTCTCCACGATCTCGTAATTGAAACGTGCCTTGCGGTTTTCGGCCACGGCTCTCGGTTCGCCCGGCTTGCGAGCCATGACAGCACCTCCGTGCAGGCGATCAGCCGTTCAGCAAGCCGGCCTTGACCAGGGCCTCGTCGACCGCCCTGCGGGACGCCTCGGAAATGGGAGCGAGCGGCAACCGGGTCTTGCTACTGCACAGACCGAGACGTTCGGCGGCGTACTTCACCGGACCAGGGTTCGACTCCACGAACATGGCGTCATGCAATGGCATCAGGCGATCCTGGATCTCCAGGGCGCGGCCGTAATCGCCCGCGAGGCAGGCGTTCTGGAATTCGGCGCAATGAGCCGGGGCGATATTCGCCGTCACCGAGATACAGCCGTCTCCGCCATGGGCCATGAAGCCAAGCGCAGTCGCGTCCTCGCCCGAGAGCTGGTTGAACTCCGGTCCCATGGCTCCGCGCTGGCGCGATATTCGCGACATGTCGGCCGTCGCATCCTTCACGCCGACGATGTTCTTCAATTCGAACAGGCGCGTCATGGTGGCGACGGACATATCCACCACGCTGCGCCCGGGAATATTGTAGATGACAACAGGAATGTCGGCGCTGTCGTTGATCGCCTTGTAGTGCTGGTACAGCCCTTCCTGCGTCGGCTTGTTGTAATAGGGCGTGACGACGAGGACGGCCGATGCGCCGCATTCCGCCGCATGCCTGGTGAAATCGATCGCCTCGGCGGTGCTGTTGGAGCCGGCTCCGGCGATGACAGGTACGCGGCCCCTGGCGGTCTTCACGCAAAGTTCGACGACGCGCTTGTGTTCTTCATGAGTAAGCGTCGGCGATTCGCCCGTGGTGCCGACGGGAACAAGGCCGTGGGTGCCCTGCTCGATCTGCCAGTCGACAAGGCCGGTGAAGGCCTCCTCGTCAATCCCGCCGTTCCTGAACGGCGTAATCAGCGCCGTGTACGACCCTCTGAACCTCATAGCGAATTCGCTCCCGATAAGGTGCGGCCCGGGCTGTTGTTCGATCCCGCCCTGGCTGTCGCGCCGCGTGCCGCGACAATAGTCAGTTGTCATAATGCTCGCAAGGCGCGGGGAGATGGCGCGTGTTCAAGAAAAACTGTCATGATTCTGCCGGAATCCATCGCAAACTGGCGCGAATTCACGGCATTCTGGGTTTCCCGCCGCTGGCGGGCTACAGTGCCGTAGGCGATTCCGAGGCAATCGCAAGAGCTGGGAGGATTCCTCCGCAAGGCTAACAACGATGCGGAGACAGCGGCACATGTCTGCAGACTCAATCTCGCGGCTGGTCCTGGCGCCGGCCTTTGCGGCGGTCCTGGCGCTCGTTTCGGCGCCTGCCCTTGCCCAGTCCACCGTGGAGGCCCCGCTTGCCAATCCCAAGCGGGTGACGCGGGCTTCCGCGGCGCCGGTTCCCCCTGCTTCCACTCCGGCCATCGAGAAAGCCGGCCCGGCAGTCCCTCTGCCGGACCGCAAACCGACACGCGTGGCGGCAACTCCGGCTGCAACGGCGGCGCGGGAAGCTCCTTCCGTCTCCCTGCCCGTACCGAAGCCCGATCTGCCCGACATGACGGTCTTCCTCAAACCAGTCGTCAACTACAAGCTGTCCGACGGTGACAAGGACCGACTGAAGGCGGCCGTTCGGGCGTCCTATGCCGGCAGCTTCGGCGATGCCCGGGCCGCGATCCGGGCCATATCCGACAAGTCCGCGCAAAAAGTCGCGCTGTGGTACTACTACCGCGGCAAGAACACCGATGCTTCACCCGCCGAACTGGAAGCCTTTCGCAAGGCCAATCCCGACTGGCCGCAGGGCGACCGCATCCGGCGCAACGCCGAGATGAACCTGCTCAAGGGCAAGGTAGAGCCAAAGGCGGTGATCGCCTTCTTCGAGGCTTCGCCGCCGACTACCGGCCTGGGAAAGGCGGCCCTGGCCACAGCGCAGCTTTCGCTCGGCAATACGGAGCGCGCGCTCATGCTCATCAGGCAAGCATGGCGCAGCACGGATATCGACGAGGAGACGGAAGGCGAAGTGCTTTCGCGCTTCTCCAAGCTGCTCGCCGCCAGCGATCACAAGGCCCGCATCGACAGGCTTCTTCTGGCGGACCAGTCGCGCCTGACGGAGGCCGCTGTAAGAACTGCCAAGCTGCTGGACGAAACCGAGCAGAAGAAGGTCGACGCCAGGGTTGCGGTGGTGAAGCGATCCTCGAAGGCGGAGGACCTGCTGAAGAATATTTCCGCAGATGCCCAGCAGAACGACATCGGCTTCTACTTCTCCCGCATCCAGAACCTGCGCCGCAAGGACAAGGGCGAGGAGGCATGGAAACTGCTGCTCTCGGCGCCAACGGAGCCGGATGCCCTGGTCAGCATCAGCGACTGGTGGATCGAGCGGCGGGTCAACTGCCGCTCCGCCCTCGATGCGGGAAAGCCGCAGATTGCCTATGAGCTTGTCAGGGGCCTGGGGCCCCTGAAGGGCGACGCCTACGAGGAGGCGCAATTTCTTGCCGGCTGGATCGCGCTGAGATATCTCGGCCAGCCCGAAGACGCTTTCAATCATTTCGTTGCGCTGCGTACCGCAGCGGTAGATGACGCCGTTATCTCCCGGGCGGAATACTGGCTCGGCCGCACGGAACTTGTGCGCAGGAATGCCGCCGATGCCGAACAGCATTTCCGCCGGGCCGCCGCCTACCCGCTTACCTATTACGGCCAACTTGCCGTCCAGTCCCTGAATCCCGCTCCGGCCAGGCTTGCGCTTGTGCCCCCGCCCGCGCCGACAGCGGAAGATGCCGCCAGTTTCGCGGCACGCGACTCCGTCCGGGCGATCAAGATCGTGCGCGAGGCCGAATTGGAGGCGCTGGCCCCCTTCTTCTACCAGCAACTCGCCAGGACGATCGACAGGCCGGGCGAGGCCGTGCTTCTCTCGGAGCTGGCGCGGCGCATCGACAACGTGCACGACAGCGTGCGTCTGGCGAAAATCGCGCTGCATTACGGCCTGCCAACCGGCCACTATGCCTTCCCTATCGACGTGATGCCCGACTACAAGCGGCTGACGGGCGAAGTCGAGATTTCCCTGCTGCACGCACTCTCCCGCCAGGAAAGCGAGTTCAATCCGCGCGCCCGCAGCCCTGTGGGCGCCAAGGGCCTCATGCAGCTCATGCCAGGCACCGCCCGGATGGTCGCGAAACAGCATAACGTGCGCTACAAGCCGGCCAGCCTGCTTACAGACGCCTCCTACAACATGATGCTCGGCGCGGCGCATCTGCGCGACCTCATCGACGATTACGGCGGCTCCTACATCATGACTCTCGTTGCCTACAACGCCGGTCCCTCGCGGGTTAGGCAGTGGATGGAAGCTTTTGGCGACCCCCGTGATCCAAAGGTTGACCCGATCGACTGGGTTGAGCGCATTCCCTTCACCGAAACGCGGGAATACGTGCAGAAGATCCTGACGACCACGCAGATCTTCCGCTCGCGGCTCGAAGGACCCAACAGCGCTCTCAGGCTGGTCCAGGACATGCACCGGGGCCGAACGGACGCCATACCCATGACAGCCACCGCGGCTCCTGCTCCCGCCCCCGGCCAGTAGCTTCTTTATTCGCCACCCTCACGGGCCAGAGCAGGCTCCAGCGGCTTGGCCCGCGCCTTACCGCCGCCTATAGTCCAGCCGGCAATCGTCCAGTAAGCCCTCGGCCGACTGGCAATTCCGGAATCTAGCGGGGACAGATATGGCTGGCGAAGCCCTGGATGCGGCGTGGCGCGACATTCACTTCACTTCGCAGGATGGCCTGTCGCTTTACGTCCGGCACTATCGTGCGCGGGAAGGCTCTCACGCCCGTCCCGTGCTTTGCCTTCCCGGACTGACGCGTAACGGGCGAGACTTCTCCAGGCTGGCCGATCATCTGACCACCGGCGCGGGCCTGCGGCGGGATGTCTATTGCGTGGATTACCGCGGCCGCGGCCAATCGGCCTACGACCGGAACTGGAAGAACTACACGCCCTACATCGAAGCGCTGGACGTGATCGATTTCGTGTCGATTGCCGGCCTGCATGACGCCGCCATCGTCGGCACATCGAGAGGCGGGATCATCGCTATGCTGATGGCTGTGATGCGTCCCTCGGCGCTCGGCGCGGTCGTGCTGAACGACATCGGTCCGGAAGTCGAAACGGCAGGCCTTGCACGGATCGTCGGCTATGTGGGCCGCACGCCTCCGGCGCACAACTGGGATGAGGCGGCGGAACTGGCGAAAGGCATGAGCGGCAAATTCTTCCCCGAGATTCCCGCCGGCGACTGGCCGCAGATCGCGCGCCAATGGTTCGCCGAAAAGGATGGGAAAATCTCGCCGGATTACGATCCGCAGCTCGCCCGCACAATGGCGGCGCTGGACCTTACCCGGCCGATCCCGGCCATGTGGGCGCAGTTTTCGGCTCTTGGCCGGGTGCCGGCAATGGCCATTCGCGGGGAAACCTCGGACCTGCTGAGCGAAGAGACCCTTGCCCGCATGCGGGCCAGCCATCCCTCTCTGGAGACCCTGCTGGTGGAAGGGCAAGGGC
>JBFWSL010000171.1:0-8829 GCA_050248375.1 Hyphomicrobiales bacterium
CCACGGGCGCACCCAGCGCGCCCAAGCGGGATCGATGCGTCCGGTGTTGAGTGCCGCCACGGCGTAGGAGAAGGCCATGGAGTAGCCGACGTAGCCCGCGTAGAGGAAGGGCGGATGGAAGGCGAGCGCGGGGTCCTGGAGGATCGGATTGAGCCCCTGCCCCTCGAAGGGCGCGGGGTCGACGCGGGCGAAGGGGTTGGAGGTGGCGACGATGAAGGTGAGGAAGGCCAGCGCAATGGAGCCCTGCACGGCGAGCACGCTGGCGCGCAGGTCGGCCGGCAGGTTGCCGCCGAAGACGGCGACGGCGGCGCCGAACAGCCCGAGGATAAGGACCCACAGCACCATGGACCCCTCGTGGTTCCCCCACACGCCGGAAATCTTGTAGATGAGCGGCTTGGCCGAGTGGGAATTGGCCCAGACATTCTCCAGCGAGAAATCGGACGTCACATAGGCATACATCAGGGCGAGAAACGCGATCAGCAGCAGAGCGAACTGATAGAGCGCGGCCGGCGCGGCCATGTCCATGAGACGGCTGTCGCGCCGCACGACACCCCAGATGGGCAGCGCCGTCTGCACCAGCGCGACACAGAGCGCGAGGATCAGCGCGAAATGTCCCGTCTCGACAATCAAGCTCGCCCTCCCCCGTTTCGCTCAGTTGGCCTTGGTCTGCTTTTCGCCGCCCTTCCAGACGCCTGTCTTCTTCAGCGACTCCGCTACTTCGGGGGGCATGTAGTTCTCGTCGTGCTTGGCCAGCACATTGTCGGCGACGAACACGCCATCAGGGCGCAGGGCACCCTCGGTGACGACACCCTGCCCCTCGCGGAACAGGTCGGGCAGCACGCCGGTGTAGTTCACCTTGACCGTCTTGACGGTGTCGGTGACGGCGAAGCTGACCGTGGTGCCCTCGCCGCGCACGACGCTGCCTTCCTCGACGAGGCCGCCGAGACGGATGCGCTGGCCGGGGCCGACGCCTTTCTCGGCCACGTCCGAGGGGCTGTAGAAAAAGACGATCGAGTCGTTGAGCGCAAAGAGCACCAGACCCGCCGCAAGGCCGAGCACGGCGAGACCGCTGGCGATCAGTGCGATGCGTCGCTTCTTGCGTGTCATATGCCCAGTCCTTTCGCCAGCTCCGACAGCCTGGTCAGGGCGGCCTGGTCGTCCTTGAATTTTTCCCGCGCCTGCGCGAGCGCGGCGGTCGCGTCATCCTTGCGGTTCAGCACCATGTAGGAACGCACCAGCCGCGTCCATTCGTCCACGCTGCCGCCCTGCTCCCTGAGCCGGTCCGCGAGGCCCGCGACCATCTGCTGGATCATCGCCTGGCGGTCCTGCGGGGCCATCTGCTGCGCGGCCGCGACATCCTCGGCGGTGGGCCCGGGAGCCTGCGCCTGCTCGCCCTGCGTGGCAGGCGAGGCGGCAGGGATATCCGTCTTCGCTTCGGCGGTCTTGAGACGCTCCTCGACCATGGGCCGCCAGGGCGCCTTCTTGTCCGGCTCGGCGAGCAGTTCGCGCCAGGACGCGGCGGCCTTCTGCCAGTCGCCGTCCTGCTCATGGGCGATGCCGAGCCAGAAGCGCGGCTTGACGAGCGTCCCGTCGATCGCCCTTGCCTTCTCGAAGGCCTGGCGCGCCTTCTCTCCCACAATGCTGCTGTCCCCGGCCACAAGGGACTCGCCATAACCCACGAGCCGGTCGGGCGCGGGCCCGAGGATGCGGATCGCCTGTTCATAGGCGTCGGCGGCGTCGCCATAGCGTTGCAGCCTGAAATAGACCGGCGCCAGCACTTCCCAGCCGCGGCCATCATCGGGATTTTCGCGCAGCCGCGCTTCGACGCGGGCGATCAGCGCACCGATATTCTGCTGGTTGGCCGAAGCGGCCAGACGCTCCGCGAGGGGCTGATCGGGAAGCGCGGGATTGCCGGAGGCAAGATAGAGGCCGAGGCTGGCGACGGGCAGGCACAGAAGGGAAGCGGCAAACGCCAGCCTCGCGGTACCGGCAGAAGCACCCGCGGCAACGGCGGGGGTGTCCGCGGAGGCCAGGATGCGGCGGGAAATCTCGCGGCGGGCGGATTCTGCCTCCGAGCCGGCGATAAGGCCGCGGGCGAGATCGGCATCGATCTCGGCGAACTGATCACGATAGACGGCCGAGGCATCCGGACCGGTTGCGGCGGCTTCCCGCGGCGCGCGCAAGAACGGCCACAGCACCGCCAGCACGGCTCCGCCTGTCATGAGCGCGAGAATGATCCACAGCAACATCGGGATGCAGGGCCTTCAACAATTTCCATGCCTTACCCAGCCCTTAGGCATAAGGGTGGCATGGCCCTGCGGCAAGACACAATGGCCGTGAGCGGGCGCGGCATGTCCGCCGCTCCGATCAGCTCACGTTGGTCCAGGTCCCGTCCGGATTCCGGCAGGCGCGGCCGCGCATGGTCTCGGGCCGTCCGTCGATATAGATGGTATGGGCGAAATCCCGGCAATGGCGGTTTTCTACCGTGTAGGGCTGCTGCACGATGACGTCGCCATAATGGCCGGTCTGGGGATTGCGCCATCTGGTCGGCGTGCCTGCCCGGCCGTATTCCAATGCACGGAATTCGGCCTCCATGGCAGCGCGGCGGTCGGCTTCGTCCAGGCTGGCGCCGATCGAATGTCCAACCACGCCGCCGACAAATGCGCCGACCATGGCGCCGGCGATCTTGCCGTTGCCCTTGCCAAGCGCGCTGCCCGCCAGACCGCCCGCCACGGCGCCGACAAGTGTGCCGGTTTCGGCCTTGCGGCCAGGTCCGCAGGCGGCGAGCAGAGAGGCGGTTAACGCCGCAACGAGTAGTCCGTTGTATGCACGCATGTGCTATCCCCTGAATTCGCGCAAATTTCCCTGCACCGCGCCGGGGCGGCCCCCTATGGGCGACAGGTTCAGATGCTCATACGTGCAAACAGCGAAATTCCGGCGAAATTTCGACCTCGGCGCTGACGCAGCCCGGATCAGGCGTTCCTGGGCGGAACGGCTTCGGGCAGTTCGAGGCGCGCGCGCAGGCCGCCAAGCGGCGATTCCTTCAGCTTGAACGTGCCCTTGTAGACATGGGCAAGATCGGAAACGATCGAGAGACCAAGGCCGGAGCCCGGCTTGGATTCGTCGAGCCGCTGGCCGCGCTTGAGCGCCTCTTCCCTTTTCTTCCTGGTGAGTCCGGGGCCGTCGTCATCCACGAAGACCGCGAGCCGGCGCGGGCCGCCCGCCTTTTCCGGCTTCAGGCGGATGACCTTGAGGGCCACCTGCGACTTCGCCCATTTGCAGGAATTGTCGAGCAGGTTGCCGACCATTTCCTCCAGGTCATGCTTCTCGCCCTGAAAGACGGCGTCCGCGGGCCAGTCGGAGGTGAAGGTCAGACCCTTCTCCTCGTAGATACGCTCCAGCGCCCGCATCAGGGCGGAGAAGACCGGATCGACGGGAGTGGCGCTGTGGATGGCGCCGGCGCTCGCGGCCATACGGGCGCGGTCGAGATGATGGGTGATCTGGGCGCGCATCAGGTCCGCCTGCTCCACCACCTTGCCGGCAAGCGGCGTACGCTTGCCGCGCGCCTCGTTGGTGATGACGCTGAGGGGGGTCTTGAGCGCATGGGCGAGGTTGCCCACATGGGTGCGCGCGCGCTCCACCACGTCGTGGTTGGCGCGGATGAGAGCGTTCAGCTCTTCCTGGAGCGGGACGATTTCTTCCGGGAGATCGCCTTCCAGCCGCTGCGCTTCGCCCGAACGGATGGAGGCGAGGCCCTTGCGGACAGCGCGCAGGGGCCGGAGGCCGAAGCGGACCTGGAACACAGTGGCGGCCACAAGGCCAAGGCCGAGCAGCGACAGGGCCATGGCCAGGAGCGCGGAGAACTGGTTCACGTCCTGATCGATCTCGGCGATGTCGCCGGCGACGGCGTAGGAATAGACGGGATTGCCGGCAATCGACGCGAAGGCGATCTCGCGCTCCAGCACGCGCAGCTTTTGACCTTCGGGTCCGGCCACAACAGCCTTGCGGACGTTGTTCGCGTCCGGGGGGATGCCCGACTCGCTTGGAAGGGGGAGGGTCTGATCCAGAAGGGAATTGGAGATGTGGAGCGGAACCTGGGAGTCCGGCAGCTTGATCTGCCAGTACCAGCCGGAAAAAGGCTGCTGGAAGGCCTGGCCTGAAAGATCGGGGCGCTGGGGGCGGCCTGACGCGTCCGCTGCGCTCGCGGCAACGAGGCCGGTCAGAAGCGCATCGAGGCGAGCGTTGAAGCTGCGCTCGATGGTGGTCTTGTAGACGGAACTCAGCAGCAGCCCCGCTACCGGCAGGACGATCAGGGTCCAGGCCGCGGAAGAGGCGAACAACCGGAAGGCGAGAGAATTAAGCCTCATCCTCGACCGGCCCGAGGCTGTAGCCGAGGCCGCGGACCGTCGAGATCAGATCCGGCGGAATCTTCTTGCGCAGGCGTCCGACGAAAACCTCGATGGTGTTGGAGTCGCGATCGAAGTCCTGATCATAGAGATGCTCGACAAGTTCGGTTCGGGACACGACCCGGCCGCGGTGATGCATAAGGTAGGCGAGCAGCCGGTATTCGTGGGAGGTGAGCTTTATGGCCGAGCCATTGACCGTCACCCGCGCGGTCTTGGTGTCGAGGCGGAGGGTGCCGCACTCGATCTCGTTCTTGGCGTGGCCGGCCGACCGGCGCAGCAGGGCGCGCACGCGCGCAAGCACTTCTTCCATGTGGAAAGGCTTGGCCACGTAGTCGTCGGCGCCCGCATCCATGCCGGCCACCTTGTCGCTCCAGCGGTCGCGGGCGGTGAGGATGAGGACCGGCATCTTGCGCTCGTCGCGCCGCCACTGTTCCAGCACGCTGATGCCGTCCATCTTCGGCAGGCCGATGTCCAGGATCACCGCGTCGTAAGGCTCGGTATCGCCCAGAAAATGCCCCTCCTCCCCGTCCGAGGCGGTATCCACGGCATAGCCGGCATCGGTCAGAGCCGCCACCAACTGACGGTTCAGGTCCTTGTCATCCTCGACAACGAGCAGGCGCACGTGAGAGCTCCCCGGTCACTGGCTACGGTCACTGCCCGCAGCGGGCCTACTGAGCAGGTTCGTCTACGAACTCTACCTTACCGCCGTCCTGCATGACTACCAGCTTGTATGTAAGCCCTTGCCCCTGCTTGCAAATGGTGAAATGCACAACCTTGCCCTTGTAACGCTCCTCGACGCTGGCCTTGATATCGGTAGCCGGCTTCAGGTTGAACTTTTCAATCAGGCCGGCGCTGCGTGCCTCGGCCCAGGACATGCAGGCTTCGTCGGCCCGTGCGGGCAATGCGCCAGCCGCCAACACGATGGCCAGCACCGCCAGCGATCCTGCAATGGAACGTCCGATCCGCATCTCGTCGCAACCCTTTCCGATGGCCTTTTCCGGCCAGTTTGGAACGGGACCTTATGGGAAGGCGCATGAACCGCAGATGAACGAAGAGGATTCGGCCGCAGCCGGAAGGCCGAGCATTTTCTGGAAAATCAGTAGAAAAACCAGTGTCCTATAAGGGCACGCGGCGTTTCTCCCTCAGCCCATCGCGGCGTTTCGTCATGGCGGTGACAGCGTGCCGCGCCGCCGGTCGGATCCTCGATCTCCCCGGCACAAATCCGGGCCAGAACGGAAAGCGCGTGGAGCAGACTGTCACGGTCCCGCTCGCCCGGGAACTCCGCAGCCTGCTCGCAGAATCCCGGCGACTGGGCGGCGATGCCAAGTTCGCACTCGGCGTCCGCCAGCAGTCCGTGCCTGGGATCGCATGCTTCGGGCGCAGGCGGCGAGACCCAGTCTCCACCGATCCGGTTGAGCAGGAGGTGACCGACCGCCACGTAGGCTTCGTCCGGCTGATCTCTTGCCGCACGTCCCACGATCTCGGCAATGCGCCAGAAGATACTCCGGTCTTCCGCACCCCACGCTTTCACATCGTCCCCCTCTGAACACACCTCGATACCGAACTAGGATTATATTCCTAGTTAGTTGCTTGAGTCGGGTCAATGGAGAAATGACTGCCTACCGCTTCTCATCGGGCGCCGGCGGGCGGGTGCACCCCCACTCGCGCATCTTGGCGTTGGCGATACGCAGGCCGAGGACGGTATCCAGGGTGTCGATGCGGTTTCCGGACGTCTCGGGCGCAGCGTCCCAGGCATAAGGGATGGGACCGATATCGCAGACGGCCTGCCGCACCGCTTCATGCACCGCCGGCTCCAAGCCGGTTGTCCGGGTCGCGGCGCAGGCTGTCAGGGGAATGATCAAGGCGGCCGGCAGCATCGCGCGCGCGCAGCGCGGCCCGGCGCGCGATATGGAGCGCATCACGCATAACCTCCATACGGGCCTCCTCCAGCCGGTGCTGGCGTTCGATGACGCGCATCACCAGCAGTGCCAGTTCCACCAGCAGGAGAAACAGCCTCAGCACGATCAGCCGGACCTGGCGACCGCGGTGTCGGTCAGCGAGCGCAACGCCATGACCACGACGCCGATGGCCGCCATGACGACGCCGACCCATTCGTCGGGGACGATGGTGGCGACGTCGCTGGCCTGGATTGCGCCAAGCGCCGAGATGAGAAATCCGAAAATCAGCGTCCTGTAGCCCTTGAGCATGGATGATCTCCTGTGCCGCTTTCTAACGATTCACGGGGATGATCGCGGCCATCCTCCCGGTGACGGTTTCTCCAAGGCCGCGCGCGTCCGCGATTTCCCTGGCGGTATCGAAAGCGGAGGCGATGACCTTGCCGCCCCAGGTGACGCCGCCGGCCTCGAACTCGGTGAGAAAGACGAGGCCGCGGGCGCACAGGGTCTGCACGGCGGCGGGCTTCAACTGCATGGCCCATGTGTCGTCGAAGCAGATGCCGTCCGCGAAAGGCGCGTCGGTGACGATGCGCAGGTCAGCCATTGCCGGCCATCCCCAAAGCATGGTTGCGGACGCCCCTCACCCTGTTGGTCCAGCCGCGTCCGAAGGCATTCCATGTGCGCAGGCGTTGCAGGAAGGACAGACGCTGGTCGCAGAGCCTGTTGATGAGGGTGACGCTGGAACAGCGCGACACGGCCTTGAGCGTCATGCCGCCGATAATGCCGTCCTGGGTGACGCCCACGAGGGCTTGCAGCACCCTCGCCGCTCTTGAGATGCCCGAGTTCACGCCGTAGTCGAACACGGCGTAGTCGAGGCCACGGGGAAGGTCGTCGCAGCTGAGCGCGTCCCAGTAACGCGCCCGGTAGATGGCGGCGACTTCATCGAAAGTGATGTTCTTCACATCGGATTTGGTGACGGGCTTCCCACGCCACTGTCTCAGGGTGCCGATGGTGATGCCCCTGTTGGTCGCCCCGCCGGGATCCAAGGGGTGATCCACATACCCGCCCTCATGGGCGAGGACGAGTTTCAGGGCATCGGGGAAGGTGTCCTGCATTATCGACTCCGGCATTCGATGACGCCGGATGTGCTCGCCTGGCTATCGCAGAGGGTTCTCGCGCCCCGCATCATCTCCGAAGCAGCCCTCCCGCCTACACATGGGGCTTCGGGGAGCTCGCGGGCATGGGCGGATGAGGCAAGGAACGACGCGACGATCAGCGCAAAGGCTGTCGCCGGCGCGGCATGGAGCAGGCGCATGGTGTGGGCTCTCGGTTGTGGAGAGTCAGCCGGCGGGCTTGTCGCGGTTCTTCCACGCCCGCCATATCCGCAGGCAGATCAGGATGAAGCCGCCAATGGCGGAAAGCATCACGAAGAAGCTGGTGGTGTCGGCCATGGAGGGCAGCCAGAGCGGCGCCGACATGGCCGCGGAGGCAAGCGCGACATCGACCTTGGCGTTGAAGCGGCTCATTTCATGGCCGAGGCTGTGGGCCATATCCTTCCACATGGATCAACCCTCCACTTCCGGGCCGAGCTTCATCAGCGGATGGATGTCATCATCGTCCCCGGCGCAGACCCTGGAGCAGCGCCAACAACCCAATGTCCATGTAGAAATCAGCAATAGCGGTTGAATTCTCATTGCAATTCAACCTCATCAGCAGATTTGCGTGGCAGGGCCCTCGGCAGGTTGCGGTTGCCCCGGGTCCGCTCGATAGTTATTGTCGCCGGATGCGAAGCAATCCCGTGCTCTTCTATGTCGGCGTGCCCAAGAGCGGTTCGTCTTCTCTCACGCAAATCTTTAATGATTCCGGGAGTATAAGGCGATTTCGTTGGCCTGATCTTGTGCGTGGCGGCATAAATGAAGAACGGGCCAAACTAATCTACAGCGCGTTCATCCAGTTGGACGAGGCGGATACCGACATCCCTCATATCCGCAGGTCCTTCGAGGCCGTGCGTCAGGAAGCGGCGGACGCCGGGAAAACCCTCGTCTGGGCGGACGTGAATTTCGTCACCAGCCCCTTCCCCACCGAGGCCCTGCGCAGGCTCCACCGTCTATGCCCTGAGGCGCGGGTGATGGTGTCTATCAGGGAACAGGCCGCCGCCATTCTCTCCATTTACCGGTCGCAGGCGTTCTATCTCCGGTCCGTCCACGACAAACTCACCCGCGTCCGGCTGTCATTCCGGGAGTGGGCCGAGTTCGTTTTGAGTAACCACACTGGCGAAAGAGCCATGGGCAACCTGTCGCACCATCAAGAAGCCCAATATCTGCGGATCGCCGACTACAGCCGCCTGCACGACATCCTGAAGCGGGCTTTTGAGGGAAAGCCGATCACCTATGCGCCACTGGAACTGCTGAAAGCCGATCCCGGCGCCTACTTCGCCACCGTCTACGGCGCGATCGGTCAAAAGATCAATCCTGACATCACGGACAATTACAGGGTTATCGGCTCCAACCAAACCTCCATGGCCAACC
>JBFWSL010000172.1:0-8804 GCA_050248375.1 Hyphomicrobiales bacterium
CCGCCAAGGCCGCCGCCAAGGCGGAGCCGGCCGAGCGCACCGACGACCCCGTGCGCATGTATCTGCGCGAGATGGGCTCGGTGGAGCTGCTTTCCCGCGAGGGCGAGATCGCCATCGCCAAGCGCAGCGAGGCCGGCCGCGAGGCCATGATCGCGGGGCTGTGCGAAAGCCCGCTGACCTTCCAGGCCATCATCATCTGGCGCGACGAGCTGAACGAGGGCCGCATCCTGCTGCGCGACGTCATCGACCTGGAGGCGACCTACGCCGGGCCCGACGCCAAGCAGGCGCCCGAGCCGCCCGCGCCGGCGGAAGGCGCCAACGGCTCCGCCCCGCCCGCCGCCGAGGCCAAGGCCGCGCCGGGGAAGGGCGAGGACGAGGAAGAAGAAGGCGAGGAAGGCGAGGGCCGGCCCGAGGAGGACGACGAGGACGACGACATGGAGAATTCCCTGTCGCTCGCGGCCATGGAGGCCGAGCTCAAGCCGCAGGTGCTGGAGACCTTCGACAACGTCGCCGCCAACTACAAGAAGCTGCGCCGCCTGCAGGACCAGGTGGTGGAGAAGGCGATGAAGAACGACGCCATCTCTTCCGGGCAGCAGCGCCGCTACAACAAGCTGAAGGAAGAGGTGGTGGCCGACGTCAAGTCGCTCTCCCTCAACAACGGCCGCATCGAGGCGCTGGTGGAGCAGCTCTACACCATCAACCGCCGCCTGCTCGGCTATGAGGGCCGCATGATGCGCCTGGCGGAGAGCTATGGCGTGGGCCGCGAGGACTTCCTGCAGGAGTATTTCGGCAACGAGCTGGACCCCAACTGGCTGCGCCGCGTCGGCCGGCTGAAGCGCAAGGGCTGGGAGAAGTTCGTCGGCAAGGAGCGCGACACGGTCAAGGACGTCCGCGGCGAGATCCAGAAGCTGGCCGCCGAGACGGGCCTGGAGATCGGCGAGTTCCGCCGCATCGTGCAGATCGTGCAGAAGGGCGAGCGCGAGGCGCGCATCGCCAAGAAGGAGATGGTGGAGGCCAATCTGCGCCTGGTCATCTCCATCGCCAAGAAATACACCAATCGCGGCCTGCAGTTCCTCGACCTGATCCAGGAGGGCAACATCGGCCTGATGAAGGCGGTGGACAAGTTCGAATACCGCCGCGGCTACAAGTTCTCCACCTACGCGACCTGGTGGATACGCCAGGCCATCACCCGCTCCATCGCCGACCAGGCGCGCACCATCCGCATCCCCGTGCACATGATCGAGACGATCAACAAGATCGTGCGCACCTCGCGCCAGATGCTGCACGAGATCGGCCGCGAGCCGACGCCCGAGGAGCTGGCCGAGAAGCTGGCCATGCCGCTGGAGAAGGTGCGCAAGGTGCTGAAGATCGCCAAGGAGCCGATCAGCCTCGAGACGCCCATCGGCGACGAGGAGGACAGCTATCTGGGCGACTTCATCGAGGACAAGAACGCCGTGCTGCCCATCGACGCGGCGATCCAGGCCAATCTGCGCGAGACCACCACGCGCGTGCTGGCCTCGCTGACGCCGCGCGAGGAGCGCGTGCTGCGCATGCGCTTCGGCATCGGCATGAACACCGACCACACCCTTGAGGAAGTGGGCCAGCAGTTCTCCGTCACCCGCGAGCGCATCCGCCAGATCGAGGCCAAGGCGCTGAGGAAGCTGAAGCATCCGAGCAGGAGCCGGATGCTGCGGAGCTTTTTGGATAATTAAGCCCCATTTCTCGTCATGCCCGGCCTTGTGCCGGGCATCCAATAGGGCGGTCCTGCAAATGCTCTATTGGATCACCGGACAAGCCCGGTGATGACGGGTGAGTATGTATGTGGGGCGTCCTAGATAACTGTTCGAATTCCCGGACCGCGTGCGCCGAAGGCGCATCGCGTGATCCGGGACCCAGCGCAAGAATCGGCGAAATCACGATTGGACCCCGGCCCAAGGCCGGGGTTTCGTCAATGCGATAAACTGATTTCTTAGTCTCTATCTTCAGTAAGGCGTTGCCACAGCTCATCAAAATCTGCCTGTGCATCTGCCGGATCAATTTCATGTCGACCAGAGACTTTTCGGTAGGCTCGAATCATTAGTGGTGAAGCTTCAGGATGATCCGTAGCATGGATCATATGGTACATTGTTCGGCCACCCCTTAGCTCACTGTGAATCGGATATGGCGTCGCCTTGCCGTAACCGAGTTCATCTTCAAAACGACTAGAAATGAGCTTTGCCCGACGAGTGCTATCCATCCCTTGAAGGTTTCTCCAATCGTCGCGACCCCACCATTTTTCGACTCGATCAACCGTCACGGGCGCACGTACTGCAGCAATGGAGCGATCAATCCATCCGGTTGCAAAAAAATAGAAAATCTCAATTTTGTTTTCCTTTTTGCAGAGACTAAGTCTGCGTACTGTTTCCCAATCACATTCAAATGTTCGTTGATCTAGCAGGGCAAAGGTCGCTGTCTTTTCAGTAATTTTTTCTGACTTCAAGACGTTTGCAACACTCTTATTGAAATCACCAGAAAGCACAAAAACTTGTCGCTGAGGGGTTTCGTGCTCTGATTTGAGCGCCGCGAGTTTCGCGACTCCTTTGGGGTCGATGTCACACAGCCAGAAGTTCCTGAACCACTTTGGAGTCATTTCTAGGACACGCTTAGCTGCCCACATTTCAAGATGTTCGGCCTCTTGGGGCGCAGCAAACCCATCGATGTAATTCCCATGACGTGTCACATACTGGAATAAGCGCAGGTACTCCTCTATTAGGCGCGCCTTGTTTTGCGTCCACAGTGGGAATCTCAGTGACTGAAAATTCTTTTCTGGAAATTTCTCAGCAGTCTGTGGAAGCTCTTCAGGTGACCAGAGCGTCGGATGACCTATTACGCGACCTCGATTCTTGGGAGACCGTCCCACGTTTCACCATCCAGTTCTCGGCCCGCAGCCTTTTTTCCGATCCTCAACATGACTGTTCCGTCTGCAGCCATACTTGCTTTGCGACGCGCTGACGGGAGATTTAGACCTTGCCCAGGTGCCCAATCGCCCCATTGTTTGAAGTGAAACGGGACATCATTTTCCATGCACTGGATCAGTAGGTCGCGAAACCAAGAGGGACTTGAAGGGCGTGCCTTGGGACCGCTTTCTCCTCCAGTTATTACCCAATTTACTGAATTTCCGAGCCAATTACTAATAGATAATGGGCCAATCAACGGTTCTGCAGAAATGAATCTAACTCTCGCAGGTATATTAGACAGATATGGCAGACGCTCTTCTGCGCTAGATTGATCTTCAGTCGTCGTCCCAACCCAAACATTGTTAGGCCAATTCTGACCCCAAGGAGCGTACTTCGCTATTAGATGAGGCCGCTTCGTAAGCAATAACCAATCCAAATATCCTGTTTCGCCAATAAGGTCCCAGAGTCGCTCGCGTGCATCATTAAGATCTGCGCGCGCTTCGAAAACGTCTGCCATGGAAGCGCAAAATACACGTGCTCGATGCCCGCTTACCCTAGCTTCCTCGTTCCATTTTTTTGGTTGATTCCAATGGGTATCACCAAAGAAACGGCGATTGGCTTTCGGCCCCCATACTTTGCTTCCTACACGTTTCGACCAAGCTTCAGCATAACAATGCTTACAGGCGGCAGAAACCTTCGTACAACCCCACCATGGATTAAATGTGTGATTTGTCCATTCTATACTTGAATTCTTTCCCATGACCTCACTCCAGTACATAATATACCATATAAACGGAATTTGACACCTTTATGTTCTTTTTTTGTTCTAGTTAAGCTATGCGAAATTTTACAGCTGTAACCTTTTATAAGGGTTAAGTTGGAGAGGGCTCTCTTGCCATTTGGATACGTCGCGAAACGACAAGACAGATTTCTTGAATCAGCCAATGCTCAGAGATGAGTTGAAAAAACGGTCGAAAACTTATCCCCGCGCCCCGGAGCGGCCTTAGACTCTCCCGCATCCGGCCCCGCTGAGGGGCGCGTGCTCGAGACCGTCTCGTTCACGTGGGGCCGGAGCGGCGCTTCCGTCCGTGTGGAGTAACGATCCCCGCGGCCCGGAGCGCGGCGCGTGCAACCCCGGGGCACTAACAGACCCCGGCGCCAGAGGGCATATCTGCGTTGCCGGACTATGGGGCGGCGTGGAGAGACGTGCACCCGCCGTGTCCAAGACGCCGTGCGCGGGGCGCCGGAGAGGCGCCTACAAAGAATTACGGACGCGCCTTCCCGGTGCTCCGCGCCGTCCCTCTTTCCCGGGCTTTCGCCGGGATCCGCTGGGACGCCCTGGTTTGCATGCTCCGGCGCGCCCGCGCGGCCGGATGCACAAACTCGTCACCTCCGGACCTGATCCGGGGGTCCATGCGGAGGACCGGCAAGGCCAGGCGCTGGTGGCGAGGCTGCATGGATTGCCGGGTCAAGCCCGGCAATGACGAAGAGAAAAGAGAGAAGGACGACGAGGATGACGGAACGGCATGGAACGGAAAGCGCGGAAGCCGCGAAGCAGGAACAGGCGGAGGCGCTGGCGCGCATGCGGCGGCTGATCGAGCGGGAGCTGGAACGCCGCCGCGCCCGGGGCTGGGTGGAGGGAGAGCCGGCAGCCGCCACGGGCGTTTCGCGCTGCGCCCGTTCCGCCTGCCTCAGGGCCGGGACCTGCCGCGCGCGGCCGGGCGCGCCCTGCCGTGGCGAGGAGGCCCTGCGCCTCGACATCGCCCGGCGGCTGGAGGCGGCGCTGGCGAAGCCCGTCAGGCCCGGGCGGGGAGGGGCAGGCGCGGGCGACTGATGCGATGCTGCGACAAACGGATATCAACCGATGGTTCTCGTCATTGCCGGGCTTGACCCGGCAATCCATGCGGGCTTGCCGCAATTACGGAGGTTCCCCGGACTGCTGCATGGACCCCCGGGTCAAGCCCGGGGGTGACGAAGGAGGGTCTGTTCGAGGATGGACCGGCCTCGCGGGCTCAAGCCCCGGTATGACAAGGGATAGGAAAGCAGTCCGAGCCCGATTTCGCCAGAATCCGTTGCCATGATTTTCCTGCCGGGTATGTGGCAGACTGTCGGGCCGGGGCGGGCTTCGTGCGCCCGCGACGCCTCAGGAAAGGACACGCAGATGAAACTTTCGGGAATTGCCTCGGCGGCCGGGTCCGTGCTGGCCGCCGGCGTGCTGGCGCTGCCGCTGCTGGCGGGCGCGGGCGGCAAGCCGGCCCAGGCCGGCGTCAGCATCCAGATCGGGCCGGGCGGCTTCGGCCTCTACAGCGGGCCGCGCTATTACGGGCCGCGCTATTACCAGCCCTATTACGCGCCCAGGCCCTATTACTACGTGCCGCCACCGCCGGTCTATTACACGCCGCCGGCCGCCTCGCCCTACGGCTCGGGCCACTGCGCCTATTACGCCGACGCCTGCGCGCGCAACTGGGGCTGGCGCAACAACAACTGGTATGGCTGCATGCGCTATCACGGCTGCCGGTAGTTTCTTCTTCTCCCTCCCCCCTTGCGGGGGAGGGTTGGGGAGGGGGTGCGGCAGGACGGTGCTTCCGCGTCACCCCACCCCGGCCCTTCGGGCAGACCCTCCCCGTCAAGGGGAGGGTGGCGGCGGAATGCCTACTCCAGCTCCCAGGTTACGCTGACGGACGCGGTCACCGCCTGCTCGCCGGCCTCCACCGGCACCGGCGCGGCCGCTTCCTTCGCCAGCGCGCGGGTGGCGTAGGGGCGGGGCGGGGCGTAGCCTGTCTCGGCGATGGTCATCACCTTGCCGAGCTTCGCGCCCGCGGCCGCGGCGTAGAGCTCGGCGCGGGCCTTCGCGTCGGCGATGGCCGCCTTGCGGGCCTGCTGTTCCAGCGCGTCCGGGTCGGCGAAGCCGAACTGGATGCCGCCGGCCTGGTTGGCGCCGTCGCCGACCACGCTGTCGAGGATGGGCCCGAGCTTTTCCAGGTCGCGCACGGCGACGGTCACCGCGTTGCTGACGCGGTAGCCGTCGATGCGCGGGCGCTCGTTGCGCTCCTTCGGCTGGGTGTAGACCGGGCTGACGTTGAAGTTCGAGGTGCGGATGTCCTTCGCCGCGACGCCGCCCGCCTTCAGCGAGGCGATCAGCTTCGTCATCGCGGCGGTGTTGGCGTCGAGGGCGGCGCGGGCGGTCTGGTCCTCGGTGACGACGCCGGTGGAGACGGTCGCCATGTCGGGCCGTGCGTTCACCTCGCCCTGGCCGGTTACGGTGACGCTGCGGCGGGGCCTGTCGTCGTCGGCGCGGGCGGGGTGCGCGATCGCCGTCAGCGCGAGGAGCGCGATGGCGAGGAACCTCGCGGGGGTGTTGGGCGTTCTCGTTGCAGCGATCATATGTTCGTTCCTCGGGTCATGCGGCCTGGCCGCCTTCTCACAGACGGATGCGCCTTTTTTACGACGGATCGCGGCGTTCGGGAACGTATCAGTCATCATCCCGCGCCGGGGGGCGGGTGACGAAGCAAAACAGAGAGGACATGTCATGCGAGCCAGAATTCTCATTCTCCCGGCCGCGCTGGTGACGGCGTCCCTGCTGTCGGCGGCGCCGGCTCAGGCCACCCCGCTCGGTGCGGCGGCGGCGCTGCCCGCGGCTTCGGCTGCGGAGAGCGCGGTGAAGGCGCAGCCCGCGGACTACCGGCGCTACCGGAGCTACCGCAGGCATCGCAGCTACCGGCGGCATTACTACCGTCCGTATTACGGCTACGGCTACCGCTACTCGCGGCCCTATTACTATCACCGGCCGTATTACCGGTACCATCGCCGCGGCTGCAGCTTCTCGCCGCGCTACGGCGTCTCCTGCTACTTCTGAGTTCGGGTAGCAGCGACCACGGGGTCCCGGCGGCGCCTGCGGGCATCGCCGGGGCCTCGCGCCTGCCGCGCGTCAGCGTGACGATCGCCCGCGCAAAGTCCGTTTCATCCGTCCGGGGAAGTCTGTTATAGGAGCCCTCGCGCGCGTCGCGGGGGCCCGTAGCTCAATTGGTTAGAGCCGACGGCTCATAACCGTCTGGTTGCAGGTTCGAGTCCTGCCGGGCCCACCAGCCTTTGCTCGCCAGGCGAGCGAAGGCTGCCGCGCCGAAGCCCGAAGGGGGGCTTTATAGCGGCGAGCTACGGCCCCGACAGGCCGGTTCCCGCCCCGCCGTTAACCCTGCGGGGGCGCGTCCTGCGGGTTAATCATTTATTAATGCCGCGCTGGAAAGGCCAGCAAACACGGGCCTAGACTCTCCCGAAACGGATGCGGAGCGGGGCGCCCTTCCTGGGCCGTTTCCCCGCCTTGCCGCTCATGCGAACAGGAGACGAAAGTGTCCCTTCCGGCACGGCACGGCGACTTTCAGGATCTCGGCGTCTACTCGCCTCCGGGCGGGCAGGAGCGCCTGCTCGATCTTCCGCAGCTTCTCTCCATCCTGCGCCGCCACGCGCGCCTGATCCTCGCCACGCTGGCCATCGCGGTGCTGGCGGCGGTCGCCTACCGGGCGGCGGTGGCGCCGCAATATACCGCGAGCGCGACCATCCTGGTGGACCCGCGCGAGCAGCGGGTGCTCGGCACCAAGGCGGTGATCGAGGGCATCGGGCAGGACGCGGCCTTCGTGGAAAGCCAGGTGGGGCTGATCCAGTCCTCGGCGCTGTCGGCGCATGTGGTGGACAAGCTGAAGCTGACCGAGGATGCGGAATTCGCGCAGGGCAATGTCCTGTCCCGGCTGGTTGGCCTGCTGAGGGACGGCGGCGCCACCGGCGACCCGATGCATGACGCTCAGGTTCTTCGCAACGAGACCATCGAGCGCTTCCGCGAGCATCTGAGCGTACGCCGCCGCGGGCTCACCTATGTGCTCGACGTCCAGTTCAACTCGGCCGATCCGGACAAGGCGGCGCGCATCGCCAACGCCATCGCCGACGCCTATATCGAGGACCAGATCGCCATGAAGACCGGGGCGACCGCCGGCGCCTCGCGCTGGCTGGGCAACCGCATCGACGAACTGCGCCAGCGGGTCGGCGCGTCGGAGCGTGCCGTCGCCGCCTACAAGGAGGAACACAATATCGTGGAGTTCAGCGACGCCCAGACGGGCGATACGCTGAACAAGCGCCAGATCGAAAGCCTCAACCAGCAGCTCATCGCGGCCCGCGCGCGCACGGCGGACTCGCTCGCCAAATACGAGCAGGTGAAGCGCATCAGCGAAGGCGGCGCCGATCCCGGCAGCCTGCCCGACGCGCACAAGTCCGACGTGCTGTCGCGGCTGCGCGTGCAGCAGGCGACGGTGGCGCGCACGGAAGCGGAATACAGCCTCACCTACGGGCCGGAACATCCGTTCCTGAAGCAGGTGCGCGCGCAGCTCGGCAACATCCGCAGCGAGATCAACAAGGAGCTGGCGCGGATACTGGCAAGCGCCAAGACGGAATACGAGATCGCCAGGGCACGCGAGACGTCGCTCGAGCAAAGCCTGGCGGCGCTGGGGCGGGAGTCCGCCAGCGACAACAAGATCGCCGTGCGGCTGCGCGAGCTTGAGCGCGAGGCGCAGGCGGACCGTGAGCTGTTCAGCCAGTTCCTGGCCCGCGCCAAGGAAACCACCGAGGAAAGCGCGCTGCACGTGGCCGACGCGCGGATCGTGTCGCGGGCGCTCGTGCCCGTCGCGCCGAGCAGCCCCGGCGTGCTGCTGATCCTGGCCATCGCCCTCACGGGCGGCGTGGCGGTTGCTTCCGGCCTTGTGCTGGTGGCGGAGAACATGGCGCGGGGCTATCGCTCCCGGCAGGCGCTCGAGGCGGATGCGGGCGTCGCCTGTTACGGCGTCTGCCCCCAGATCGAAGCCCGCGACATTCCCGTGGCCGGCC
>JBFWSL010000173.1:0-8592 GCA_050248375.1 Hyphomicrobiales bacterium
GGCATTGGCCGCCCACTCGATCGAACACGCCATATCCAGGAGCATCCGATGGCTGAAACCAGATACACCGAAGATCACGAATACATCCGCATCGAGGGCGATGTCGGCGTCATCGGCATCACCCAGTATGCCCAGCAGCAGCTCGGCGACGTGGTCTTCGTGGAACTGCCCGAGAAGGGCAAGGATCTCGGCAAGGGCGACGAGGCCGCCGTGGTCGAGTCGGTCAAGGCCGCGGCCGAGGTCTACGCCCCCGTCTCCGGCAGCGTCGTGGACACCAATGGCGGGCTGGAGGGCAACCCCGGCCTCGTCAACCAGGACCCGGAAGGGGAGGCCTGGTTCCTGAAGATCAGGCTGAAGGACAAGGGCGAGCTCGACGGCCTCATGGACGAGGCCGCCTACAAGTCCTTCGTCGAGGGGCTCGCCTGATGCGCTACCTGCCGCACACCGCAGCGGACCGCAAGGAGATGCTGGCGCGCGCCGGCGTGCCGGACATCGACGCCCTGTTCGCCGACATCCCGGCCGGGGTCCTGCAGAAGAAGCTGCCGGACCTGCCGATGCATGCCGGCGAGATGGAGGTGGAGCGGCAGCTCTCCGCGCTGGCGGGAAAGAATGTCTCGGCCTCCGCCGCGCCCTTCTTCGTCGGCTGCGGCGCCTACAAGCACCACATCCCCGCCACCGTGGACCATCTCATCCAGCGCTCGGAATTCCTGACCTCCTACACGCCCTACCAGCCCGAGATCAGCCAGGGCACGCTGCAATATCTCTTCGAGTTCCAGACCCAGATCGCGCTGCTCACCGGCATGGAGGTGGCCAACGCCTCCATGTATGACGGCTCCACCGGCTGCGGCGAGGCCGTGCTCATGGCCCATCGCCTGACCCGGCGCGGCAGGGCGGTCCTGTCGGGCGCGCTGCATCCGCAATACCGCGCGGTGGTCGAAACGCTGAGCCACCACTCAGGCCACGCCGTCGAGGCGCTGCCGCCGGACCCGGAAGCCGGGGAGGACATCGCCGGGGCAATCGACGGCGAGACCTCCTGCGTGGTGGTCCAGACGCCCGACGTCTATGGCAACATCCGCGATCTGAGGCCCATCGCCGCCGCCGCCCACGAGCAGGGCGCATTGCTCATCGCCGTTGTCACCGAGATCGTGTCCCTCGGCGCGCTGACGGCGCCCGGCGACATGGGCGCGGACATCGTGGTGGCGGAAGGCCAGTCGCTCGGCGTCGGCCTGAATTTCGGCGGCCCCTATGTGGGCCTCTTCGCCACCAAGCAGAAATACCTGCGCCAGATGCCCGGCCGGGTCTGCGGCGAGACCGTCGACGCCAACGGCCGCCGGGGCTACGTGCTGACCCTCTCCACCCGCGAGCAGCACATCCGCCGCGAAAAGGCGACCAGCAATATCTGCACGAATTCAGGGCTCTGCGCGCTCGCCTTCACCATTCACCTGTCGCTTCTGGGCGATGCCGGGCTGACCCGGCTGGCGCGCATCAACCACGCCAATGCGGTGAAGCTGGCGGACCGGTTGACCAAGGTGAAGGGCGTCCGCCTCCTCACCCCGTCCTTCTTCAACGAGTTCACCATCCAGGTGCCGGGCGACGCCCGCGCCGTGGTCAACGCGCTGGCCGCCAGGGGCGTGCTCGGCGGCGTGGCCATGTCGCGGCTGGAGCCCGGCCACGAGGAACTGGAGGGCCTCATCGTCGTGGCCTCGACGGAGGTGAACACCGACGCGGACCGGGCGGCCTACGCCAAGGCCCTCGAGGAGGTGCTGGCATGACCATGAACCGGGAAGGACGCCAGACCACGCCCCCGGCGGCGGCGCAGGCCGTGGAGACGTTTTCCGGCAACCGGGGCCTCCAGATGGAGGAGCCGCTGCTGTTCGAGACCGGACGGCTGGAATCGACCGGCGTCGATCTGCCGGAGCCGGACAAGGTGAAGTCCCGCCTGGGTGGCCTGGAGCGCAAGGACGGCACCGGCCTGCCGGGGCTCACCGAGCCCCAGGCCCTGCGCCATTATGTGCGGCTGAGCCAGAAGAATTACGCCATCGACGCGGGTCTGTATCCGCTCGGCTCCTGCACCATGAAGCACAACCCGCGCCTCAACGAGAAAATGGCGCGCCTGCCTGGTTTCGGCGACGTGCACCCCCTGCAGCCGCAGAAGACCGTGCAGGGCGCGCTCGGGCTCATGGACATGCTGGCCCATTGGCTGCTGGAGCTGACCGGCATGGCCGGCGTGGCGCTGTCGCCCAAGGCCGGCGCCCATGGCGAGCTGTGCGGCATGGCGGCCATCAAGGCGGCCCATGACGCCAGCGGCGGCAGGCGCGGCATCGTGCTGGTGCCCGACTCCGCCCATGGCACCAACCCGGCCACCGCGGCCTTGTTGGGATATGGCGTCAAGTCCGTGCCGGCCCGCGAGGACGGCACCGTGGCGGCGTCCGCCGTGCGCGAGGCGCTCACCCCCGACGTGGCGGCCATCATGCTCACCAACCCCAACACCTGCGGCCTGTTCGAACCCGAGGTGGTGGAGATCGCCAGGGCCGTGCACGAGGCCGGGGCCTATTTCTACTGCGACGGCGCCAACTTCAACGCCATCGTCGGCAAGACCAGGCCCGGCGACCTCGGCGTGGACTGCATGCACATCAACCTGCACAAGACCTTCTCCACGCCACATGGGGGCGGGGGGCCCGGCTCAGGTCCCGTGGTGTTCTCGCAGGCGCTCGCGCCTTTCGCGCCGGTGCCCTATCTGCGCCGGGACGGCGAACGCCTGGAACTGGTGGAGACGGAAGAAGACGCGAAAGCGGACGGCAACAGCCCCTTCGGCCGCCTGACCGCCTTCCACGGCCAGATGGGCATGTTCGTGCGGGCGATGACCTACATGCTCAGCCACGGCGCCGACGGCATGCGCCAGGCGTCGGAGGATGCCGTGCTCAACGCCAACTACATCCGCGCCGGGCTGAAGGACGTGATGACCCAGCCCTTCGGCGACCGGGTCTGCATGCATGAGGTGCTGTTCGACGACAGCTTCCTGAAGGGGACCGGCGTCACCACCCTCGATATGGCCAAGGCCCTGATCGACGAGGGCTATCACCCCATGACGGTGTATTTCCCGCTGGTTGTCCACGGCGCCATGCTCATCGAACCGACGGAGTCGGAGACGAAGGAGAGCCTCGACCGCTTCATCGAGGTCATGCGCCGGCTCGTGGCCGCCGCCAGGGCGGGCGAGACGGAGCGCTTCACCGGCGCGCCGCGCTACGCTCCCCGGGCCCGCCTCGACGAGACCCGCGCCGCCCGCAGCCCTGTGCTGCGCTGGAGCCCGGAGAAGCCGGCGGAAGCCGCGCAGTAGGGGAGCGTTCAGGTCGTCCCCACACGGAAAAACGAAACCCCGGGCTTGACCCGGGGTCCATACCGAACTGGACCCCGGCCTTCGCCGGGGTTTCGCAATCTCCTGCCTCGTAACCTGGCGAAACCCCGGGCCTGGCCCGTGGTCCATGGCGGTCCGGCCTCGCACGCGCTGGACCCCGGTCTTTCCCCGGATTTCGCTGCGCTCCATCCGGGCTACGCGGCGCGCGCTTGCTCCCGCCTCATAACCTGGCGAAACCCCGGGCCTGACCCGGGGTCCATACCGAACTGAACCCCGGCCTTCGCCGGAGTTTCGGTCTCTCAATCTGTCTGGGAAGGGGCTAGTTCAGCTTGCCCTTGAGGCTCTCGATGGCGCTGTCCACCAGCTTGTTCGCCTCCGCCGGTGTCAGCTTCTTCTCGATCAGCTTTTCCGCCGCCGCGATCGCCGTCTCCACGGCCACGGCGCGGACTTCGCCCATGGCCTGTTCCTCGGCCCGGGCGATCTTGGCTTCGGCGATGCGGGTGCGCCGCTCGATGGATTCCGTTAGCGCGGCACGGGATTCCTTGGCCAGCGCCTTGGCCTCGCTCTGCGCCATGCGGATGATCGATTCCGCTTCCTTGTCCGCGTCGCGCTGCTTGCGCTGGTATTCCGACAGGATGGCCTGGGCCTCCTCGCGCAGGCGGCGCGCCTCGTCCAGTTCCAGCCGGATCGCCTCGGCGCGCGTGTCCAGCGCCTTGCCCACCATGCCGGGCACCTTGAAGTAGACGATCACGCCGATGAAGCCCACGAAGGACGCGGCGACCCAGAATTCTGGCGTTGCGAAGAGGGACATGTGCCGGTCCTACTGGGCCGCCTTCACGGCCTGGTTGATGTCGGTCTTGGAGACCTTCGCGCCGATCAGCTCGGCCACGATGTCCGCGGCCGCCGTGCCCGCCACCTCGGTGATGTCGGCCATGGCCTTCTCGCGGGCCTTGTCGATGCGGCTCTCCGCCTTCTTCAGCTTGGCGTCGAGCTGCTTCTCCACCTCGGCCCGCTCCGCGGCGACCTCCGCCGCCACTTCGTCCCGGGCCTTCTGGGCGATCTGATGCGCCTTGTTGCGGGCTTCCGCGATCGCCTGCTCATAGGCGGCGATCGCTTCTTCCGTCTTGCGCTTCAGTTGCTCGGCCTGGTCGATGTCGCTGGCGATGCGGTCGCGCCGCTCCTCGATGACCATGGCGATGCGCGGCAGCGCCACGCGGGCCATGATGATGTAGAGGGTGATGAACGAGATCGCCAGCCAGATGAGCTGGGGGGCGAAATCATGCACATCCATCTGCGGCATGGGTCACTCCTGCGGACAGGCGTTCCGCCCCGTAGGGGGCGGCGCGCTTTAGAACACGAACAGGATGATCAGCGCCACCACGAGGCCGAACAGGCCCGTCGCTTCCGCCAGCGCGAAGCCGAGAAGCAGGTTGGCGAACTGGCCCGGAGCGGCGGACGGGTTGCGAAGCGCGCCCTGCAGGTAGTTGCCGAAGATGGTGCCGATGCCGATGCCGGCGCCGACGAGGGCGATCGAGGCGAGGCCCGCGCCGATCAGTTTGGCTGCTGCTGGATCCATGAGAGTTCTCCTTGAGTGAAGGCTTGGATTGAAGGGATCAGTGATGCATGTGCAAGGCGTCGTTCAGGTAGATGCAGGTCAGGATGGCGAACACATAGGCCTGCAGGAACGCCACCAGGATCTCGAGGCCGGTGAAGGCCACCATGAAGGCGAGGGGGGCCCAGCCGCCCAGCACGCCGAGGCCCACCACGAAGGCGCCGAACACCTTCAGCATGGTGTGGCCGGCCATCATGTTGGCGAACAGGCGCACCGAAAGGCTGATCGGCCGCGTCAGGTAGGAGATCACCTCGATCACCACCAGCAGCGGCAGCAGCAGCGCCGGCACGCCCGACGGCACGAAGAACTTGAGGAAGCCGATCCCGTGCCTGGCGAAGCCGATCAGCGTCACGCCGATGAACACCGCCAGCGCCATGGCGAAGGTGACGATGATGTGGCTGGTGACGGTGAAGGAATAGGGGATCATGCCGAGCATGTTCGCGAACAGGATGAACATGAACAGCGAGAACACGAAGGGAAAATACTTCTGTCCGGCGGAGCCGACGTTGTCGCGCACCATTCCGGCGACGAATTCGTAGGACAGCTCGGCCACCGACTGCATACGCGTCGGCACCAGCGCGCGCCCGCGCATGCCCCAGATGGTCAGGAAGGAGATCAGCGCGACCGACAGCACCATGAACAGCGAGGAGTTGGTGAAGGAGGCGTCGACGCCGAACAGGTTGATGTCGATGAGGCGCTTGATCTCGAACTGATGCATCGGATCGGGCATGCCGCCCGCTCCTCCGCCGTGTCCGGCTGCAGTCTCAGAAGCCACCCGTGACCCCCATCACTGGCCGTTGGCCGGCCGGTTTCCGTCCGCGCCGGGTTGCATCTTCTTCGCCACCCGGACCACGTTCATTATCCCGGCGGCAGTGCCGAGACCAAAGAAAATCACCAGCATCACAGGCGAAGTCTCCAGCCACCTGTCGAGCTGCCACCCGATCGCCGTTCCGACCAGCACCCCGGCGACCAACTCCGTGGCGATCCGGAAGGCAAGACCCATCGCGGAGCCCCGGCCGCCGTTTTCCGGCGCCTCGGTGGGGCGTTTGCTTCTGGCCTTGTCAAGCCGGCGCCCGAGTTGCTCAAGTCTGGTCCCGATTCCGCGCGGATCGTAACGGTCGTTACCGTCTCCATCGCGTTCGGGCTGAACCATGAGTCGCGGCGGCCTCGATCGGTGACTTCTGGGCCCATTTTGAGCCCCGTAAGTCGCGGGCACCATAGATTTGGCCCCCCACCCTGTCAAGAATGGGGGCCCGGTATCTAACACCTTGAAATCAAAATCAACTCGGCCCTGCGGCGATTGGACCTACCGGCTTTTTCCGGGGCCCCTCGGAGAGCCTAGCCCGCCTCGCGGAATCGCTCCGCGGTTTCCAGGTCCACCGAGACGAGCTGGCTGACGCCGCGCTCGCTCATGGTCACGCCGAAAAGCCGGCTCATCCGGGCCATGGTCATGGGGTGATGGGTGATGATCAGGAAGCGGGTGTCCGTCGTCCGGGTCATCTCGTCCATCATGCGGCAGAAGCGGTCCACGTTGGTGTCGTCCAGCGGCGCATCCACCTCGTCCAGAACGCAGATCGGCGAGGGATTGGTGAGGAACACCGCGAAGATCAGGGCCATGGCCGTCAGCGCCATTTCGCCGCCCGACAGCAGGCTCAGCACCTGGGGCTTCTTGCCCGGCGGCTTGGCCAGGATCTCAAGGCCCGATTCCAGCGGGTCGTCGGCCTCGATCAGTTGCAGCTCGGCCTCGCCGCCGCCGAACAGCGTCTTGAAAAGACTCTGGAAATGGCCGTTCACCTCGTCGAAGGCCTCGAGCAGCCGCTTGCGGCCTTCGCGGTTCAGGTTGGCGATGCCCTGGCGCAGCTTGGCGATGGCCTCCACCAGGTCGTTGATCTCCGTCTCCATGCTTTCGAGCTGGGCGGCGACCTCGGCGGCTTCCTCGTCGGCGCGCAGGTTCACCGCGCCGAGCTTCTCCCGGTCCGAGCGCAGCGCGGAGACGCGGGTCTCCACCGTCTCCAGCGCCGGCAGGCTGGAGCCCGGCTCGTAGCCGGCCAGCGCCAGGCACCCGTCCGGCTCGCAGTCGAGCTGGTCGCGGATGGTCCGGGCCTGCTCCGAACGGCGGTCGCGGGCGGATTCCAGCCGGGCCTCGTCGCGGGCCCGCGTCTCGCGCGCCTCGGTCAACTGGCCCTGCACCTCGCGCAGCCTGGCATCGCATTGGCGCAGGGTGTTCTGCGCTTCCGCCAGCCGGTCCGCGGCGGCGGCGCGCTCGGTTTCCGCCTTCGACAGTTCGTCCAGCAGCCTGCTGCGGCGCTCGGCGATCTGGCCGGGCAGGGCGGAGGCGGTCTCCAGTTCCTCGCGCGTAGCCGTCAGCCGCTCCTCCAGCGTGGCGATCTGGGTGTCGCTGCCGCCATGGCGCTGCTCCCAGCGTTTCCGGTCCTGGGCGATGGCGCTCATCCGCTCCCGCCGCTGGCGCGCCTCGCGCTCCACGCCGTCCAGCGCCGCGCGGGCCTCGGTGAAGGCGAGGCGGCGTTCGTTGACGGTCTGCCGCTGTGCCTCGAGCCTCTGCTCCAGGCCGTCGAGCGGCGCGAGGCCGCCCTGCGTTTCGCGGGCCTCGGCCAGCAGGCCCTCGACTTCCCCCAGCCCTTCGGCGACGCGGCGGCGGGCTTCCGCCAGCGCGCCGCGTTCCTTGCTGGTCTCCTGCGCGGCCCGTTCGGCGGCGGCCAGCGCCTCGCGCGCGGCGTCCAGCGCCGACTGGGCCTGGCGCGCCATGGCCCGCGACCCGTTCAGCCGCTGCTCGGCCTCCTGGGTGCGCGAGCGCGCCTCGGCCAGTTCGGCCTCGGCCTTGCTGGCGCTTTCCCGCGCCTCCGCCGCCTCGCGGCGCAGGCCTTCCAGCCGGTTCTTCTCCGCGAGCCGCTTGGCGGATGCCGTCGGCGCCTCGGCGGCGGCCGTGTAGCCGTCCCAGCGCCACAGGTCGCCCTCGCGCGACACCAGCCGCTGGCCCGTCTTCAGTTGCCCCTGCAACGCGGCGCCATGGGCCCGGTCGACGATGCCGACCTGGGCGAGGCCGCGTGTCAGCGCCTCGGGCGCGCGGACATGGTTCGCCAGCGGCTCCACCCCGTCCGGCAGGGAGGGATCTCCGGGGCCGCCGGTCAGGTTGCGCCAGTGCGCCGGCGCGCTCTCGTCCGCGGAAGCGTCGAGATCGTCGCCGAGCGCCGCGCCGAGCGCCAGTTCGTAGCCCGCGCGCGCTTCCACGTCGTCCACCACGGGGCGCCAGCGGCTATCGTCCGGCGCCAGCAGCTTGATCAGCGTCTGGGTCTCGGTCTCCAGCTCCTGCGCGTGCAGCGACGCGCGCCGGGAGGTCTCCGTCCTGCCGTCGAGATCGGCGCGGGCGGCTGCCAGCGCCTGCTCGGCTTCCTCCGTGTCCGCCTCGGCCTGGCTGAACCCGGCCGCGGCCGTCTTCACGGCGGCGCCAAGCGCCTCGACGTCGCCGCCGCCGTCGGGGGCGGCGTCGAGCGCGGCGAGCCGCGTGCTGATGTCGTCGTCCTGCGCGGCGAGCCTGGCGAGGCGGGCTTCCTCCGCCGCGATGGTCTGCTCGATCTGCCGCCGCCGCGCGCGCGCGTCCGCCAGT
>JBFWSL010000174.1:0-8538 GCA_050248375.1 Hyphomicrobiales bacterium
GTGCTCGATGACCACCACCGTGTTGCCCTGGTCCACCAGTTCGTGCAGCACGTCGAGCAGCTTGGCGACGTCATGGAAGTGCAGGCCCGTGGTCGGCTCGTCCAGAATGTAGAGCGTGCGACCCGTGGCGCGGCGGGACAGCTCCTTGGACAGCTTCACCCGCTGGGCCTCGCCGCCCGAGAGCGTGGTGGCCTGCTGGCCCACATGGATGTAGCCGAGCCCGACGCGCTTCAGCGTCTCCATGCGGTCGCGCACGGAGGGCACCGCCTTGAAGAAGTCGGCGGCCTCTTCCACGGTCATGTCGAGGATGTCGGCGATGGACTTGTCGCGGAACTTGATCTCCAGCGTCTCGCGGTTGTAGCGCTTGCCCTTGCACTGGTCGCAGGTGACATAGACGTCGGGCAGGAAGTGCATCTCGATGCGCACCAGCCCGTCGCCCTGGCAGGCCTCGCAGCGCCCGCCCTTGACGTTGAAGGAGAAGCGGCCCGGCTTGTAGCCGCGCGCCTTGGCCTCCGGCAGCTCGGCGAACCAGTCGCGAATGGGCGTGAAGGCGCCGGTATAGGTGGCCGGGTTGGAGCGCGGCGTGCGGCCGATGGGGCTCTGGTCGATGTCGATGACCTTGTCCAGATGCTCCAGCCCCTCGATGGCGTCGTGCTCGCCGGGATGCTCGCGCGCGCCGGCCAGCTTGCGGGCGACGGCGCGGTAGAGCGTCTCGATGAGGAAGGTGGACTTGCCGCCGCCGGAGACGCCGGTGACGCAGGTGAACAGGCCCAGCGGGATCTCGGCGCTCACGTCCTTGAGGTTGTTGGCGCGGGCGCCGACCACCTTGATGGCGCGGCCCTTCTGCGGCTGGCGGCGCGCCGCCGGCATGGGGATATGCATGAGCCCGGTGAGATACTGCCCGGTCAGGCTGTCCGGGTTCTGCATGATCTGGCGGGGCGTGCCCTCGGCCACCACGCGGCCGCCGTGGATGCCGGCGCCGGGGCCGATGTCGACCACGTAGTCGGCCTCCAGGATGGCCTCCTCGTCATGCTCGACCACGATCACCGTGTTGCCGAGGTCGCGCAGGTGCTTCAGCGTCTCCAGCAGCCGGGCGTTGTCGCGCTGGTGCAGGCCGATGGAGGGCTCGTCCAGCACGTAGAGCACGCCGGTGAGCCCGGAGCCGATCTGGGAGGCCAGGCGGATGCGCTGGCTCTCGCCGCCCGACAGGGTGCCGGAGGCGCGGGCGAGGGTGAGATAGTCGAGGCCCACGTCGTTGAGGAATTTCAGCCGCTCGCGGATCTCCTTGAGGATGCGCACGGCGATCTCGTTCTGCTTCTTCGTCAGCTTCTTCGGCAGGGCCTCGAACCATTCGCCCGCATGGCGGATGGAGAGGCCGGCCACCTCGCCGATATGCTTTCCGTCGATCTTCACCGCCAGCGCCTGGGGCTTCAGGCGGAAACCGCCGCAGGCCTCGCATTCGTGGTCCGACTGGAAGCGGGAGAGCTCGTCGCGCACCCAGGCCGAGTCGGTCTCGCGCCAGCGGCGCTCGATGTTGGTGATGACGCCCTCGAAGCCCTTGGTGGTCTTGTAGGAGCGGATGCCGTCGTCATAGGTGAAGGCGATCTCGTCCTCGGTCCCGAACAGGATGGCGTCGCGCACCTTCTCCGGCAGTTCCGCCCAGGCGGTGTTCATGGACACGCGGAAGTGTTTCGCGATGGCCTCCAGCGTCTGGGCGTAATAGGGCGAGGTGTTGCCGGTGCGGGCCCAGGGCAGGATGGCGCCCTTCTTCAGGCTCAACTTGGGGTCCGGCACCACCAGGTCCGGCTCGAAATAGAGTTCCGTGCCCAGCCCGTCGCATTTGGGGCAGGCGCCGAAGGGGTTGTTGAAGGAGAACAGCCTGGGCTCGATCTCCTCGATGGTGAAGCCGGACACCGGGCAGGCGAAGCGCTGGGAGAAGATGAGGCGCTCGTGGGTCTCGTTCCTGGACTTGTAGGCGCGTTTTTCGGCAGTCCGGCTGCCACTGACTTCTCCCTCCTCCTTGACGGGAGGGAGTGACTTCCCGGCGGAGGGTTTCCCCCCCACCCCTGACCCCTCCCCGCCAGGGGGAGGGGAATCGAGCGGGCGGTCGGCGAATTCGGCGATGGCGATGCCGTCGGCCAGTTCCAGCGCGGTCTCGAAGCTGTCGGCCAGGCGGGGCGCGATGTCGGGGCGCACGACGATGCGGTCCACCACCACGTCGATGTCGTGCTTGAACTTCTTGTCGAGCTTCGGCGCCTCGGCGATCTCGTGGAACTTCCCGTCGATCTTGACCCGCTGGAAGCCCTTCTTCATCAGCTCGGCCAGTTCCTTGCGGTACTCGCCCTTGCGGCCGCGCACGATGGGCGCGAGCAGGTAGAGCCGGGTGCCTTCCTCCAGGTCCAGCACACGGTCCACCATCTGGCTGACGGTCTGGCTCTCGATGGGCAGCCCGGTCGCGGGCGAGTAGGGAATGCCGACGCGGGCGAAGAGCAGGCGCATGTAGTCGTAGATTTCCGTGACCGTGCCCACCGTCGAGCGCGGATTGCGGCTGGTGGTCTTCTGCTCGATGGAGATGGCCGGCGACAGGCCCTCGATGTGGTCCACGTCGGGCTTCTGCATCATCTCCAGGAACTGGCGCGCATAGGCCGACAGGCTCTCCACGTAGCGGCGCTGGCCTTCCGCGTAGATGGTGTCGAAGGCCAGCGACGACTTGCCCGAGCCCGACAGGCCGGTGATGACCACCAGCTTCTCGCGCGGCAGCTCGAGGTCGATGCCCTTCAGGTTGTGCTCGCGGGCACCGCGGATGGAGATGTTCTTCTGGGTCATGATGCCTGTACGCCTTGAGGCGTGATCTGGCTTAGCCCGGGCGGGTGCGGCGCACAAGAGGACGCAAAGCCGCGCGCACAGCCTGTTGCGCGCCGGAACCGGCAGGCGGGGCAGGGTGTTACCCAAACGTCACGCAAATCCGCAGGTTCCTTGAGTTCCGGGGAGAAAATCATGCCCGCACGCGCCTACTGGTCCGGCAATATCCGCCTCGCCCTCGTCAACATTCCCGTCCAGCTCTTCGCGGCCACCAGGTCGGGGCCTCAGGTGTCCTTCCACCAGATCCACAAGCCCAGCGGCAAGCGCATCCGCTACCAGAAGGTGGTGCCCGGCATCGGTCCCGTGGACACCGACGATATCGTCAAGGGCTACGAGGTGGACAAGGGCCGCTACGTGCTGCTCAGCGACGGGGAACTGGACGACATCAGGCTCGAGGCCAGGAAGACCATCGACCTGGTGCAGTTCGTCAAGCGTGGCGAGATCGACCCGATCTATTTCGAGAAGCCCTATTTCGTCGCCCCGGACGAGGAGTCCGATGGCGAGGCCTATGTGGTGCTGCGCGACGCCCTGCGCAAGACCGGCATGACCGGCATCGGGCAGATGGTGGTTCGGGGCAGGAGCCATCTGGTGGCGCTGAAGCCGTGCCACCAGGGGCTGGTGGCCGAGACCCTGCGCTATGCCGACGAAATCCGCAAATCGCGGAGTTTTTTCGCCGGTGTGCCCGACATCGAGCCGGAGAAGGAACTGACCGACCTGGCGGAGGAACTGATCGGGCGCAAAGCGGGCAGGTTCGATCCGGACATATTCAAGGACAAGTATACCGAGGCCGTGCGGGAGCTGATCGACGCGCGGCTGGAAGACCGGGAGCCGGAGGAGATCGAGGCGCAGCAGGCGGGCGCCCAGGTGATCGACCTGATGGAGGCGCTGAAGCGCAGCGTGAAGGGCAGAGGGCCGGCTTCCGGGACCTCGAAGGCTTCGAAGGCGAAATCCTCCGCGAAATCCGCCTCGAAATCCTCCGCGAGCAAGTCCTCCGGGAAGGGATCGAAAAAGAAGAAGGCGGCCTAGGCGAGCGGTAACGGCATGGTGGCGCAGGGCGGACAGCAGACACTGGCGGAATACAACCGCCGCCGCGACTTCCGCAGGACTCCCGAGCCAAAGGGCGCGCGCGGCCGCAAGGCCGGACACAGCTTCGTGGTGCAGAAGCACGCCGCGCGCAGGCTGCATTACGACTTCCGCCTCGAACTCGACGGCGTGCTGAAGAGCTGGGCGGTTACGAAAGGCCCGAGCCTAGACCCGTCCGACAAGCGTCTCGCCGTGCGCACCGAGGACCACCCGCTCGACTATGGCGGGTTCGAGGGGGTGATTCCGAAAGGCGAATATGGCGGCGGCACGGTGATGCTGTGGGACCGCGGCACCTGGGAGCCCGACGGCGATCCGCATGAAGGCCTGAAGCAGGGCAAGCTGGCGTTCACGCTGCATGGCGAGCGGATGAAAGGCGGCTGGGCGCTGATCCGCATGCGCTCGCGCAGGAAGGGCGACAGGGGCCGCGACAACTGGCTGCTGATCAAGGAGCGCGACGCCGAGGCGAGCGACCATGGCGACGACCTGACCGGCGACGCGCGCACCAGCGTGGCCAGCGGGCGCAGCATGGAGCAGATCGCGCGAGGCAGCGACATCTGGCGGAGCGGCGATCCGGACGGCGGCGGCAGGGGAAAGGCCAGGGGCAAGGACGCCAGGGGCAGGGGAGCGGGAAAGACCGCCCGCGCTTCCCGGGGCCGCGTCAGGCTTCCCGCCTTCGCGCCGCCGCAACTGGCGACACTGGTGGACAGCGCCCCAACGGGAAAGGGCTGGCTGCATGAGGTGAAGTTCGACGGCTACCGCGCCATCGCGTCCATCGGCGGCGGCGATGCGGTGATCCGCACGCGCAACGGCCTGGACTGGACGGACAGGTTTCCGGCGATAGCGGAGGCGCTGTCGAAGCTGGAGGTGGACTCCGCGCTGCTCGATGGCGAGATCGCGGTGGCGGACCGCAAGGGCCGCACCGACTTCGACGCGCTGCAGGAGGCGATTTCCAATGGCGGCGGCGGGGGCATGGGCTATTACCTGTTCGACCTGCTGGAGCTGGACGGAAAGCCGCTGCGATCGAGGCGGCTCGCCGAGCGCAAGAAGCGCCTGGCCGCGCTGCTGAAGGGTCAGCCGAAGGCGGGGCCGCTGTTCTATTCCGACCATATCGAGGGCAGGGGAGAGACCTTCTTCCGGCAGGCCTGCGACACGGAGCTGGAAGGCATAATCTGCAAGCGCGCCGACGCGCCCTACCGGTCCGGACGCACGAAAAGCTGGCTGAAGGTGAAGTGCGGCAAGGGCCAGGAGTTCGTCATCATTGGCTGGCGGCCCTCGGCCAGGAAGGGGCGTCCTTTCTCCTCCCTTCTGCTCGGCCTGCGGGAAGGAGACGCCTTGCGCTATTGCGGCCGGGTGGGCAGCGGCTTCGGCGACGACGACTTCGACCGCGTATGGCCGGAACTGAAGTCCCGCGAGCGCAAGACGCCGCCCGCCGACGATGTGCCGGCGGAGGTGAAGCGCACGGCGCGCTTCGTCACGCCGGAGCTGGTGGCGGAGATCGCCTTCCGCGGCTGGACGCGGGCGGGCTATGTGCGCCAGGGCAGCTTCAAGGGATTGCGGCGCGACAAGCCGGCATCGGCTATCGTCAGGGAAACGCCGGCAAAGCCATCGGGCAGGACGGTGACAGTGAGCAAGGACGAGACAGGCGCCATGGAGATCGAGGGCGTGCGGGTCACCCATCCGGACCGGGTGCTGTGGCCCTCGCAGGGCGTGACCAAGCGCGGCCTGATCGACCATTATCTGTCCGTGGCGGACGCCATGCTGCCGCATCTCGCCGGCCGGCCGCTGTCGCTGGTGCGCTGTCCCGCGGGGCGGGGCGGCGAGTGCTTCTACCAGAAACATGCCAGCCCCGGCTTTCCGGACGCCTTCCATAGCGTGACCATCAGGGAAAAATCCGGCACGGGCGAGTATCTCCATATCGCCGACCGGGCCGGTCTGGTCGCGGCGGTGCAGATGGGCGTGCTGGAGCTGCACATCTGGGGCGCGCGGCGCGACAGGCTGGAGAAGCCGGACCGGCTGGTGTTCGACCTGGACCCCGACGAGGGACTCGATTTCGCCCGGGTGAAGGCGGCCGCTTCCGAAATGCGCCGGCGGCTTGCCGATCTCGGGCTGGAGAGCTTCCTGCTGGCCACCGGCGGCAAGGGCCTGCATGTGGTGGCGCCGCTGGAGCGGCGTCATGGCTGGGAAGAGCACAAGGACTTCGCCGAGGCGCTGGCGCGGCTGATGGCGGCGGACGATCCGCAGCGCTACACGGCGACCATGTCCAAGGCGAAGCGCGAGGGCCGCATCTTCATCGACTATCTGCGCAACGAGCGGGGCGCCACGGCGATATGCCCCTTCTCCAGCCGGGCGCGGGAGGGCGCGCCGGTGGCTTTCCCCATTGCCTGGTCCGGTCTCGGCGGGCTGAAAGACGCCCGCTCCGTCCGCGTGGGCGAGGCGGCGGCGCGGCTGAAGAAGCTGAAGAGCGATCCCTGGAAAGGCTATTTCGAGGTCCGCCAGTCGCTGCCCCTGGAGCGGCTGAAAGATTAATCCCGGTTCATCCCCGGTTCATTCTGCTTGTTGCACGCTCCCCGGCGTGGATAATTCAGAATGGATACCTGCCCGGCTTGGCGATCGACTGGGGAGAGTGGACATGCCGAGACATTTCCGCAGTCTATTCCTTTCGGTCCTGGTGTTGCTCTGGAGCGCCGGTACGGCCATGGCCGAGAAGCGCGTTGCGCTGGTGGTCGGCAATTCTGCTTACGAGCATGCCGCCGAGCTTCCCAATCCCAGGAACGACGCCAGTGACATCGCCGCCAAGCTGGAGGAGCTGGGTTTCGAGGTGCATCGCGGGCTGGATCTCGAGCGGACAAAGTTCGAGGAGGTGGTCAGGGGGTTCCTGAAGTCGCTCAAAGACGCGGAAGCCGCGGTGTTTTATTACGCTGGCCATGGCTTCCAGCTCGGTGGCGAAAATTATCTCATTCCCGTGGACGCGAAGCTGGAAAGCGACGTTGACGTCGAATACGAGACCATCACGCTTGGAACCGCCGTGGCGGCGATGGAGCGTCAGGCGAAGGTGACCGTGGTGTTCCTGGACGCCTGCCGCGACAACCCCCTGTCGGCAAATCTCGCTGCGAAGATGGGCGACCGGAGCGCCGCGCTGGCGCGCGGCTTCACGCGCGTCAATTCGGCCGTGGGCACCCTGATCGTGTTCTCGACGCAGCCCGGCAACGTCGCGGTGGACGGAGAGGGACGCAACAGCCCGTTCACGGCGGCGCTGGTCAGGCATATCGGCACTCCAGGTGTGGACGCGGCGCAGATGACCGTGGCGGTGCGCCGCGAGGTGTTGCAGGCCACCGACCAGAAGCAGGTGCCCTGGACCCATTCCTCCCTTACCAGTCAGTTCTTTTTCAATCCCGGCGAGGCGGTCAAGCCGGGCGCCACTGCGGAGCTGGATGCGCGCGCGGCGGAGATCGACTTCTGGGAGCGGGTACGAACGAGCGGCAAGAAGGACCAGATCAAGGCCTACATGGATCGCTATCCGGGCGGCATGTTCATTGAACTTGCCAAGTTCCGGCTCGGGCTGATCGAGAGAGAAGCCGAGGCCGCGCCACCGCAAGACAAGGAGGAAAAGCGGGCGGGCGACGCAATCGCCGGGGTGCCAGTGACCGAGTGCGACCGGCTGGCGGCGATACCATTCGACGACAACGGTGTAATGCCGGGAATAGGCCTGGCCGACCTTGATCAGGAGCGGGCGATACCTGCCTGCCGCAAGGCGGTGGCCCACTATCCGGAAGTGGACCGCTTCAAGGCCCAACTCGCCTACGGCTTGGTCAAGGGAGCTCGCTACAAGGAGTGGTTCGAAATCGTTCGCGGCTTGCATGAAAAGGGCTATCCCGCTGCCACCTGGGAGATCGGGAAAGCCTATGAAAATGGAGTGGCGGTTGAGAGCGCCGACTGGAACAAGGCCGTCGAGTTTTACGCGATGGCCGCGAACCGCGGGTATCCTGCGGCCGCCAGACGAATAGGCGAGCTTTACCGGGAAAGCGGTTATGGACTGCGCAAGGATTTGCAACAGGCCCGGAAATGGGAGCAAAAAAATGTCGAGCTCTTGCGGCCCCTTGCGGAAAGAGGCGTGCGTCTTGCGATGAATAATCTCGGTTACGCTTACGTCAACGGCAAGGGCGTACCGAAGAATCTTCACAAGGCGGCGGAGTGGTTCAGCAAGGCTGCGGAGACCGGTAGTCCCGATGGCTACAATAACCTCGGGTTCCTTTACGAAAATGGCTTGGGCGTCCAACGCGATTTTGCCAAGGCGCGCGAACTCTACGAAAAGGGAGTCGGGCTGGGCAGTACACGCGCAGCGGATAACCTGGGGATCATGTATTTCAAGGGACGCGGTGTTCGGGCAGACCCAATCAAGGCTGCGGAGTATCTTCAGCGCGGCGCCGAACTGGGAAATCCCAGTGCCATGTCGAACCTTGCGTTCGCGATCGAAACCGGCCGCTTCCGGGGCCTGGGTCCAGTCGAGGCAGCGTACTGGTACCTCAAGCTCTTCGAGGGGACCGGGAAGCTTCCCGGCAATGAAATAAAGTCCGCAACCCGAAGAGAGGTTCT
>JBFWSL010000175.1:0-8487 GCA_050248375.1 Hyphomicrobiales bacterium
GCCCTCCAGGAACTGGCCGAGGAAGAAGACGCCGATGACGGCGGCTATGGATATCCAGTCGGGCCAGAACTGCACAAGCGCGACGGCGCCGCCCAGGACGAAGCCCACGATGGGTCCGATATAGGGGATGAAGCTGATGAGGCCCGCCGCCAGGCCGATGAGCAGCCCGAAGTTCAGCCCGATGAGGGTCAGGCCGATCATGTAGAAGGTGGCCAGGATCAGCAGCACGGTGAACTGTCCGCGCACGAAACCGGAGATGACCTCGTTCATCTCGCCGGCGAGCCGGCGGATGACCGGCGCCTCCGAACGCGGCAGCCAGTTGTCGATCTGCTCGACCATGCGGTCCCAGTCGCGCAGCAGGTAGAAGGCAACCACCGGAGTGACGAGGAACAGCGCGATGAGGTTGAAAAAGGCCAGCCCGCCGCTGAGCAAGGAAGAGAACACCTGGCCGGCGAAGGCGGCTCCCTTCTGCGTGATCTGTGTCAGCGCCTCGTCGAAGCGCTCCGGGTTGCGCGTGGCGAAATCGCCGAACCACTTCTGGCCCTGCTGCTGGGCGAGTTCGCGAAGGTCGCGCAGATAGTCCGGGATCTTGACCATGAAATCCGCGCTCTGCTGGATCAGCGGCGGCAGCAGCAGCACGGCCAGCATGATGAACACCAGCGTGGCGCAGAGCAGGATGAGCACGGTCGCCATGACGCGGGACAGGCCGAGGCGCTGCAGGCGGTCGGCGACGGGATCGAGGAAATAGGCGATTGCCGCGCCAAGGACGAAAGGCAGCAGCACCGGGCTGACGAAATAGAGGAACAGGACGGCCAGCAGGACGATCCCCACCCAAGCCATCCAGCGCTCGCGCCTGGTCATCTGCCCGTGGCTCCCCCTGCATGGCTCGCGCGCTGGCGCTTCGACGCCTTGGGACGGCGGCGCGGCGGCGGCTCGTAGACGGCCATGTCGTGGACCCAGCTTAGCATATAGGCGCCAGCCGAAACGATGGTGAGGCCGCCGGTGAGCCAGATCGCATAGGCGATGATGTTGCCGAGGCCCAGGGAGAAGGAGATGTCGCCGAGCACCAGGGCGGCCAGCACGATCTGCGACAGGGTGTTGGCCTTGGACACCATCAAGGGCTGCACGCGCAGGTCGCGGCCGAGCACCCAGGTGAGCAGCACCGCGCCGACTATGAGGAAATCACGGCTCACCACGGCGATGACCAGCCAGACGGGAATGGCCGACACCAGGCCCAGCACAACGTAGATGCTGACCAGCAGCAGCTTGTCGGCGAGCGGATCGAGATAGGCGCCGAGCTCGGTCTTCCAGTCGAAGCGCTTGGCGAGGAAGCCGTCGAGGCCGTCGGTGATACCGGCGGCGACGAAAATCCAGAAGGCGTGGTGCGGCTGGCCGGTGAGGATCATGTAGACCACCAGCGGCACCAGCAGGATGCGGATCAGCGTGAGAGTATTGGGTATGTTCACAGCGTAGGTTTCCTGCCCGTGCGCGCGGGGTTACCGCCCAAGGCAAGCCCCCCGCATTTTTGTCGGCCCAGCATAGTCGCAAGCGCCGCCGCCCCGCCACGGGAAAGCTGCCCCTGCCCGTTCAGTTGCTCCTGAGCACCCAGGTGCCGCCCTGGTTCTCCAGCACGAGGTTCTGGCGGGAAACGGTGTCGGCGAGTTGCTCGGGCGGGCCGGTGAAGGTGAAGGTGACCTGCGCGACGCGGGCGGAAAGGGAAAGGACTTCAAGTCCATGGACGCCCGGCAGGCGGGAAAGCCGGCGCCGGATATCCTGCCACTCGCGCAGCCCGGAAAATTCCGCGACGAGCTGGATGGCGACGGAACCGCCGGGCGCACCGGTGGCGCCGGACCCGCGCATGATCTTCCAGCGGCCTTCCAGGATGCCCAGCGACAGGGCTGCAGCCCGCTCGTTGGCCTCGTCGACGGTGCCGTAGACCCGGTCGGTGCGGCCGAAAGACAGCGGGCCGACCTGGTCGGCGCCGTAGAGTCGCACGGAAAGCCGGGTGCCGTTGTCGGCCGGCTCGGCGACGGCGATCACCAGCAGCTCGGCCTTGGCGGTATCGCGCAGGGCGGCGAAGACGTTGAGATCGCCGGAAAGCGCTTGGTTGACCTGTTCCGCGGTGTGGGAAGGCAGGACGCGGGCGAGCTTCACCGGAGCCAGGGCGTGGTCGGTGTCCAGCGACAGCCAGGCCTTGCGCCAGGGATCGCGGCCGGTGGCGTCGACGCGCCCGTTGGCGATGTAGACCGGCAGCACGGTGACCGGCTCGGCCTGCTGCTCCACGAAGGGAATGTTGTGGGAGCGCAGCAGATTGCGCACCGCCTGGGGCTGGAATTCGAAATCCAGCCTGGCGATGTAGCGCACCCGGGAGTTCTGCTCGCTGCGCACGGACAGCCCCTCCAGCATGGACTCGACGGTCTCGTTGCCCACCCGGGGCAGCCTTGGCCATGCCTCGAACGGGGCCAGGCGCTTGAACACGGTACGAAGGGCCTTCTGGTGGGCCTCCTGCAGCGCCTCCTGCTTGGCGGCGACGGCATCGGTGGAGGTCACGTCCGCGGTCAGCTTGGCCACGGTGAACAGCCGGTCGGAACTGGCGGCATGGGCGAGAGCGGACGCCAGGCCGACGCACGCCAGCACAGCCGGCAGCACGGCCATCCGCATGGAGGCGGCTTTGCGGCGGGGCTTGCTGAGTCGGCTGGTCATCGTCGGATTCGTCGCTCTGGAGGGTTTTCGGCGGCAAACCGCCGGTTGGAGCAGGGTCGGCACAAATGCGGCGAAATTGGGGGTACCGGCGCCATGCCGCTTGACGCATTGTCGGTTGATCCGCTTGTTATGCCAACACCTCACGCCATCCAGCAAGAGACCATGTCCTCTCCCCCGAAATCCGGTGACAAAGGCCTGACCTATGCGCAAGCCGGCGTGGACATCGACGCGGGCAACGCGCTGGTGAAGGCGATCGGCCCGCTGGCGAAAGCGACGAATCGCGCCGGGGTGATGGGGGCCATCGGCGGCTTCGGCGGCCTGTTCGACCCGAAGGCGGCGGGCTTCACGGACCCGGTGCTGGTCGCCTGCACGGACGGCGTCGGCACCAAGCTGAAGATCGCCATCGACACCGGCCTGCATGACGGCATCGGCATCGACCTGGTGGCCATGTGCGTCAACGACCTGGTGGTGCAGGGCGCCGAGCCGCTGTTCTTCCTCGACTACTTCGCGTGCGGCAAGCTCGACACCGGCGTGGCCGAACGGGTCATCGCGGGAATCGCGCGCGGCTGCTCGGAGGCCGGCTGCGCGCTGATCGGCGGCGAGACGGCGGAGATGCCCGGCATGTACGGCGCGGGCGACTACGACCTCGCCGGCTTCAGCGTCGGCGCGGCGGAGCGCGGCGACGTGCTGCCGCGCGGCGGCATCGCGGCGGGAGACGTGCTGCTGGGGCTGGCCTCGTCGGGGCCCCATTCCAACGGCTATTCGCTGATCCGGCGGGTGGCGGAAAAGAGCGGCACCGACTGGGACGCCCCTGCCCCGTTCGATACCGGCCAGACCCTCGGCGAGGCGCTGCTGACGCCGACCCGCATCTACGTGAAGCCGCTGCTCGCGGCCATGAAGGAGCCCGGCGGCATCAAGGCGCTGGCGCACATCACCGGCGGCGGGCTGCCGGAGAACCTGCCCCGCGTGCTGCCCGAGGGTGTCTCGGCGCATATCGACCTGTCGGCCATCGACGTGCCGCCGGTGTTCGGCTGGCTGGCCAGGGAAGGCGGCATAGAGCGGGCCGAGATGTTGCGCACCTTCAACTGCGGCATCGGCATGGTGGCGGTGTGCGGCGCGCAGGACGCGGACGCCATCGCCGACAGCCTCAAGGCGGCGGGCGAGAATGTGTGCAGGCTCGGCGAGCTGGGCGCGCGCGAGGGAGAGGCCGTCACCTTCTCGGGCAGGCCGGGGGACATGGCGTGAGCGCGCGCAAGCGCGTCGGCGCCCTCATCTCCGGACGCGGCAGCAACCTCAAGGCGCTGATCGCGGCCTGCAAGGACCCGTCCTTCCCGGCCGAGATCGTCACGGTGATCTCGAACCGGCCGGCCGCGCCGGGCCTCGATTTCGCCCGCGACGCGGGCATCCCGGCGCTCACCATCGACCACAAGGCATACACGTCCCGCGGCGAGTTCGAGGTGGCGCTGAACCGGGCCCTCGACGGGGCCGGCGTCGAGCTGATCTGCAATGCCGGGTTCATGCGGCTGCTGACGGCGGAGTTCTGCGAGCGCTGGCGCGACCGCCAGATCAACATCCACCCGTCCCTGCTCCCGGCCTTCAAGGGGCTGCACACGCACGAGCGGGTACTCGAGGCGGGCGTGCGCATCAGCGGCTGCACGGTGCACTTCGTTCGCACGGAAATGGACTCCGGCCCGATCATCGCCCAGGCCGCCGTGCCGGTGCTGGCCGGGGACACGCCGGACAGCCTCGCCGCCCGGGTTCTGGAGGCCGAACACCGGCTTTACCCCCACGCGCTCGCGCTGGTCGCGGCGGGCAAGGCGCGGGTCGAGGGAGAACGGGTCGTTTACCACCACAACAATGGGGAAAACCCGGGTACTGACGATCCGCTGATTGCCCCGAAAATATGAATATTATCAATGTGGCGCGGCTCCATGCCGCAGCGCAACATGGTAACGCTACCGGGCGGCGCTTATGGACAATGCAAACGGGGCGGTGATACTAGACGATACGCGTTCATGATTTGGTCGCCGCTGCTGGCGGAAACGCTGAAACCAATCCGCGAGAACAGGATCACGGCAGCGCCCCGGCCGAGGGAAAAATTGCAATTGCGCGGCCCCGAGGCTGCCGGAAGAAGCACAAGGAATCACGGATGACCGCCGTCTATTCCGCCACTCATGGGCTTGGCGAGGAACAGAGCATCTGGTTCAAGCTGACGCCGCTGCTCGCCCAGAACGACCCCATGATGACGCTGATGCAGCTCGCGGAGAAGTATGGCGGCGTCATCCCGGTCAACCTGAAGAACCAGCGCATCGTGATGCTCAGCGACGTGGACCACTTCCGCCGCGTGCTGGTCGAGAACGCCGACAACTACACCAAGTATTTCGACGGGCTCCGCGCCATCTTCGGCAAGAGCATGATCACCATCGACGGCGCGCTGTGGCAGCGCATCCGCATGCCGCAGCAGGCCGCCTTCCATCCCCAGATGTTCGAGGCCTACTTCCCCTTCCTGATGGAAGCGATCCGCAACAAGGAAGCGCGCTGGGCCAAGTTCGCCGAGACCGGCGAGACGGTGGAGATGGTCGAGGAGACATGGACCATGGCGGCCGACATGGTCTGCCGCGCCCTGTTCGACCGCGAGATGCCGTTCAACCCGCATTTCGTGTTCAAGCAGGTGAAGACCTACACCGACGTGATGAACCACAAGTCGCTCCGCCTCAGGAAGGTCAGCGGCGCGCTGGAGGAAGTCACCGGCGAGGACACCGCCAAGGCCATGGAGGTCTGGCATTCCATTCCCGACATGGTCATCAGCGGCGACCAGATCGACGGACGCGAGAAGACCCTGCTGCGCATGCTGCAGAACGCGGAGAAGGACCCGAACTTCCCCGAGTTCGACCACGCCCAGGTCATCGACGAGATGAAGCAGTATCTGTGGGCCGGCACCGAGACCACGGCGCTGACGCTGGCGTGGTGCCTCTACCTGCTGTCCATACACCCCGAAGCCGCCGACCGCATCCGCGAGGAAGCCAACCGGGTGTGCGGCGACCGCGAGCCCATGTGGAACGAGGTGCAGCAGCTCACCTACACGCGCATGGTGATCCAGGAGACCATGCGGCTGTACCCGCCGATCTGGGCGCTGATCCGCATCGCCAAGGGCGACGACGTGATCGACGGCCACGAGATCAAGGCGGGCGACAAGGTGGTGATGTTCACCTGGATCGCGCACCACAATCCGAAATACTGGACCGAGCCGGAGAAGTTCGATCCCGAGCGTTTCTCTCCCGAGCGCATGAAGCGCCGGGTGAAGTACAGCTACCTGCCCTTCGCCGCCGGCAAGCGGTCCTGCATCGGCGGCGCGCTGTCGCAGATCGAGAACACGCTGGCGCTGGTGCAGCTCCTGCGCCGCTTCCAGCCGGAATATGTGGGCGACAGGCCGGCCAAGATCCACGCCACGGTGACGCTGTGCCCGAAGGGCGGTCTGCCCTTCCGCATCCGCGAACTGGCCAGGGCGAAGGCGGCCTGACCGCTGACTCCCATTGTGATTGTCTACCGCTGGAGGTTGGGATTTCCGAAACCCCGGCCTTGAGCCGGGGTCCACGCCGCCATGGACCCCCTGCTTTCGCAGGGGTTTCGACAACTTTACTCCGGCAGGCGGGCCACCGCCTCCACCTCGATGCGGAACTCCGGCTTCACCAGCCGCTGCACGATCAGCAGGGTGTTGGGCGGATACATGCCGCCGGGGAAGAGCTTCGGAAACAGCTTCCTGCGCTCCTCCATGAACGGGTCGATGTCGTCGGGATCGATGAGATAGGTGGTGAACTTCACCACCGACCCGAAGTCCGTTCCCAACGCCTTCAGGATCGTGCCCAGCGCGCCGAACACGTCGCGGAACTGGGTCTCGAAGTCGCCGGGCGCGAGCTGGCCGGCGATGTAGACCATGCGGCCCGGCTCCACCCGGGAAACATGCGAATAGAGTCCCAGCAGCTTGCCGCTGCCGGGCGGATTCTCGTAGGCGACGCCCTTGCCCATTCTCATGCGCTCCCATGCAGACGCGGTCGCCGCGATGGTAGCCCCCCGACAGGGCAGGCAAAAGCAAAACCCGGCCCTATTCGGGCATGAACGCGATGTCCGTGCCGGCGGGGCGGACGCCGCACTGGGTCAGCAGGCAGTGCACCTGGCCGCGGTGATGGGTCTGGTGGTTGAACATATGCGTGACAAGCAGCGCGCGCGGGCGCGTCATCAGCCGTCCCGTGGCGCCGGAACTCCAGACGAGATCGCCCTCCAGCGCCGGCGGCTCCAGCCCCTCGGCCCACTCGACGATCCTCTCGTCCATCGCCTCGCGGGCCTGCCTCAGCTCGCCGAAGCCGTCATGCTGGGCCACCGAGCCGGCGATGTCGGGCGCAAGGGGCTTCTCCATGCCCGCCAGGCGATGCATCCAGATCTGGTCGGCCCACAGGATATGGTTGAGCGTGGCGTGGATGGACCCGAAGAACGCACCCCGGTCCCGCTTGCGCTCGCTGTCGTCAAGTCCCGCGCAGGCCGCGTAGATATTCACATTCATCCAGCGATTGTAGCCGGCGAGCTTGCGCACATAGGCCGGCATGATCATGCCCGGCCCGGTCCCGCTGGCGGCGTCCCTGCCCATTCTCACGCACTCCTGATCCAGACGTGGTTGTCGTGAAAGGCGGCGCCGCCCAGGGGCGCCACCTGATCGGCGCCGGTCAGGGTGTTGATCCCCTCCCCGCCCTCGAACCGGCTGTTGGCCGGAATGGCCTCGACGATGACGACGCCGCGGCGTAGGCCCTCGAAGGCCCTGGCGTGCAGCACGATCTCGCCGCGCTCGTTGCCCATGCGGATGCGCGCGCCGTCGGCGATACCGAGCTCCGAGAGATCATCGGGATGGACGAGCGCCTTGGGACGCCCCTCGCGCCTGAGGGAAGTCGGCGTCTCGGTGAAGGTGGTATTGAGGAAGGAGCGTGACGGCGCGGTGACGAGCCGGAAAGGGTGCGCCTCGTCCGCCTTCTCGATCACTTCCCAGTGGTCGGGGAATTCGGGCATGCGAGCGACCGGCCCGAGCGGCCCCATGCTGGCGATGGGGACGGACGGCCAGTCGGGGCGGAAGCGGAACCTGCCGTCCGGCCAGGCGAATCCGTCCAGATAGTGGGACGCGCCGAATTCGGGCTGGCAGTCGATCCACTTCGAGGCCTCCAGGCCGGCCAGCGTCCCCCAGCCCGAATTCCGGAGCGTCCAGTCGATCAACTCCCGCGCGGTCATATCGAAGCCGGGATGGACGGCGCCGAGCCGCTTCGCCAGCGCGCGGAGCACGTCATGGTTGGAGCGGCATTCGCCCGGCGCCTGCACCAGCTTCGGCCCGAGCAGGATGTGCTGGTGGCCGCCGCCCTGGTAGACGTCGTCATGTTCCAGGAACATGGTGGCGGGCAGGATCACGTCCGCCCACCGCGCGGTATCGGTCATGAACTGCTCGTGCAGGCAGACGAACAGGTCGTCGCGGGCGAAGCCGGCCTTGACCTTGCGCTGCTCCGGCGCGACGGCGACCGGGTTCATGTTCTGGATGAGCAGCGCGGCGACCGGAGGACCGTCTTTGATGTCATGGGGATCGCCGGTGAGCACCGGGCCGATGCGCGTCTGGTCGAGGCAGCGGATGGCGGGATCGAGGGCGTCGAGGCCCTCGATCATGGTCTTGTCCCAGTGATAGATGCCGTTGTTGGCGAAGAACGCGCCGCCGCCCTCGTGGCGCCAGGCGCCGGTCACCGTGGCGATGGACGT